>CAZIYL010000215.1:0-4248 GCA_964543425.1 uncultured Deferribacteres bacterium | reverse complement strand
ACTAAATCCAAATATAATTTTAGACCTTTCTTTTAAAACAAGTTAATCCCTGAAGATGCATGGTAATTTGGATATCGTTAAAAACAAAATTCCGGCATTAAATATCGACGCCATTTCTTCAAATGATGAAAATGCGGAAATTTTGGATCCGGTCAAATTAAATCTTTCACAATTAACCTTAACAAAAGCCGAAAAAAACAAAACCTATTCCGAATTATTAATAAATTATCCGGTTCAAATCCATGCAGGATTTCTTTTGAGAAAAGGAAAATTCTATTGGTATCACAATCTGTCTGCTAGTTTTGGGACATCCGGCATATCTTACTGGCCGTCTGATTTCAATGTGAATAATGGAATAAACTACGTGTCAGTAATCGGAATTTCAAATTTTTGTTTTGATGTGGGTATTGTCTCTTCTAAAATATCGGCATCAAAAATAAAGCATTTGACGTTTTCTGAAAGCAAAATTTGGATTCCCCAATTTAACTTTGGTTACGGTAAGGTGATTCAAAAGCATTATTTGGTTTTAGGAAAGATTGAAGTAATTCCAAATCCAATGTTTTATTTATCCATGGGGTTTAGATACTGATGAAAAAATATTTTCTGGCATTTGCCCTGATTTTGGGCATTTTGAATCCAATCAGAGGTTGGGCGCAGCAGATTACACTAACCAGCATTCCTATGAAATTAATTGGTGTTGATGAAACAGTAACCATTACCTGGCTGGAACCGGTTGAAGCAACCTTGCATTACGGCACTTCTCACGGCGCATATTCTCATGCTTTGTCAATCACGGGCACTCAATCTTTGACATTTGTGCCAAATTCGGTCGGAATAGAGCCGGGCGTTTACTATGCTGTTATTTCAAATGGAAATTTAAGTTCTTCCGAATTCAAACTTATAATTGAATCGCCCAATGCACCAACCATGCGGGATCCTACCAATAATTCAACGATTCAAACTGCTTCTCCTGAATTTCGATGGGATGAGGTACAGGGGGTTCCGTATTATCACATTGTTGTTTCCGATCACGAGCCAATAATCTCAAGGGATGAAAATGGCAATTTGCAGATAACAGGGGCAAATATTATTTGGCAGGCCATTACTTCTGAGACGAACATCACTTACGGATCAGCGGACCCTTCGGGCTTTTTTACCGAGTTAAATGGATCCACGCCGCCGCTTATGAATGGCATTAACTATTCATGGATTATTCTCAATAATTATGGAAACAATCCGGCATACACTTCAATCGTCCAGGGAGGTGTTTTTACATTTACAGTAAATCTGGTGCAGACTCTTGAACCGCCCCAATTAGTTGCCCCTGCAAATAACGACACAATTTCTTCCGAAAATATCACTTTTCAATGGACAACCGTTGATGGGGCAGTAAATTATCAGATTTATCTCTATGAATTTGTGTACCAGGACAATAGTAGTTCCAGTATTTTAATTTGGAATTCAACCACATCTAATACATCTATTCAAATTCCAGCAAGGCAAATTCTGAAGGGAACAGAATATCTGTGGCGCGTTCTCTCTATTGATAATACCGGAAATGGCTATGCCAGTGAAACAAGAAGCTTTTTTTACAAGGTTCCCATCGGCGCTATAAAAATTTCCACCCGTGAAATGGATAATTCCACTTTGCCTTCGGTGAATATTGATTTGATGCCGGTTTCCGGTTCCGGTGATAACATTTCTTATGTTACATCGCAGAGCGGAAATTTAACAATTGCAGTTCAGCCGGGAGAATACAGTCTAAAGGCATCAAAAGAAGGCTATTTGGATACAACGAAGACAGTCTCCGTTGCCAGTGGCGATACGCTGGCGTTAACGGTTTACTTGCAGAAATCAATGCATCAGATAACAGGCAAAACAATTGATGTTAGCAGCGTTGCGCTGAAAAATGTCCAGATTATTGCAAAAGAGGCCTATTCACAAAAAACTGTAAAGGCTTTCTCAGATGCAAATGGAAATTTTGTACTGGATGTCCAAACCGGTACCTGGAATATCTGGGGACATAAGGAAAAATATTCCAACTCGGATACCGTTCGGGTTATCGTTGTTTCGGAATCTCAAATCAGTTTGGACAATCCCCTTGTTTTAAAACCATATAGGGCCCTTGTCCTGGGCAAGGTTGTTAATAATTCCGGCAATCCTATTTTGAATGCAAATGTTACCGTCAAGAATGACAAAATAGCCCTTACTCAACAAACCAATGAAAGCGGGTCTTTTCAGTTTCAGATTAGCAGTGGCGATTGGACATTGCTTGTTACCAAAGAAGGATTCATTAGTCCCGCGCCGAGGGTGTTTCATGTAAATCCGGGGGATACATTGAGCATTTCTCCTGATTTTGTTTTACTTCCCAATGCAGGAGTTATTTCGGGATTTGTTTTTGACGGTTCCAAAACCGTGGCATCGGCTGAGGTAAAAGCAATTCCTGCCTCCGGAACATCCGTAATCACCCAAACGGATAAACGCGGATATTATTCATTAAGCGTAACGCCGGGGGTATATTCTGTGGCTGTTTCCAAAAATGGCTACAGCGCGCCGGTGCCTGTTCAAGTGAATCTCCAGCCGGGTCAAACTCTTTCAAACGTTAATTTCTTATTGACTCCAAACCCCGTTTTCATTTCGGGCCGGGTTACAAATCAATCGGTTCCCGTTCAAGGCGCCATTGTTCATGCCGGTGATAACGCAGATACAACAATTATTGACGGATCGTACAAAATATGGGTGCAGCCCGGATTTTACCAGATTTGGGTTACAAAGCCCGGTTATGTGGCTTCAAAAATTGAAACACTTACAGTAAATTTGGGAGAGAATAAAGAAAATATCAATTTTGAATTAACCAAAAATGCAGGCACAATCAGCGGTAATGTGTTTGAAGGATCGAACCCCATATCAAATACCTTCGTTATGGCATTTAGCGAAACAGATTCTTTTTTCACCCACAGCGGAGATGATGGTTCCTACAGTTTGACGGTCAAACCCGGAACATGGAAAATACTTGCTTCCAAAGGGGGATTTTTGTCTGACACACTTGCCGTTAAGATTCCCGTTCAGGCTGGACAAACGGTTAGTGGAATCGATTTTAATCTTGTAAGAAATATTGGAACCGTTTCGGGAAAAGTTTTGGATGATTCCGGAAATCCTCTTGTAAATGCAATCATAATGACAGCCGACAGCAGCCTTAGTACCGTTACCGATAACAATGGAAATTTTTCTTTGCAGATCGAACCCGGATTGTATGATTTGAAAGCCACTAAAACAGGCTATTCGATGCAATCCAAGAGCATAGAGGTGAAATTGGGTCAGACAACGGACGTTACATTTGCCCTCACCTCAATGGGAGCTATTTGGGGGTACATAATTAATCAATCGAGCCAGAAGCCTATTAATCAAGCGATAGTGGCGGCCATTTCCGGTTCTGATACAAGTTTTGCGGCCTCCGATTACACAGGTGAATATCGCGTTCATTTGAAGGATGGTACGTACAAGCTCGTATTTGATAAGCTGGGCTTTAAGGCATCAACTCTTTCTAAAACAATACATGCCGGCACAGATGTTCAACTGGATGTTCAATTGATTCCCGATCCCAGTGAAATTGCCACAATTAACGGTAAGGTGGTTGCAGATAACAATAGTCCGATGCGGGGCGTTTCACTTCAGTTTTCCAATTCACAAAAGAATGTCTATTATTCAGATGAAAGCGGTTTCTATGAGATTAAGAATGTTCCGACCGGTTTTGACTATCTGATAACACCCCAGAAGACAGGATATTTCTTTACGCCTGAAAAGCGCCTGTATCGAAATTTAAAGGGAAATAAATTAAATCAGAATTTTACTGGTTCCAAATATGGCGATGTAACCGCTAATGGGAAAATAACTTCCTACGATGCCTCAATTATTTTGAGTCGAACGGTTGGAAAACAAGTAGGCAATTATTTGACGAATTTGCCAAGAGATTCTGTTGCTGCTGACGTCTCTGGAAATGGCGGGATTTCGGCCCTGGACGCGTCTCTGATTTTTCAATATTCGGCTCATTTAATTGGTTCTTTTCCGGTTGAAGCCCAGGGAATGCCGAAACAACTTTCCGCATTCAGCGATAATAGTGTTCACCAATTCTCTATGGCAATATCGGATCATTCGGGAAATAATTGGAGTCTTGTTATTCGAGGGGAAAATATGAAAAATATTTTCTCCACAGAGTGGGATTTTCATTTTAACCCTAATTTTCTTACC
>CAZIYL010000214.1:0-4283 GCA_964543425.1 uncultured Deferribacteres bacterium | reverse complement strand
ATCAAGAATAAACACCGATGATTGTCTGCCCAACGTGACAGGCTGAATGTTTTTGGCTGGAATGTTACCTGGCTTCCAATTTTTAAATAAATTTTCGAGGGTCTCCTTGATCTCTTTCAAGTTGGTGTCGCCCACAACCACAAGGGTGGCATGATTTGGTTTAAACCACGTTTTGTGAAAACCGATCAGGTCTTCCCTGGAGATCTTCGAAACAGATTCTTCGGTGCCGGAACCGGTTAAAGGATTTCCGTATGCGTGATTTGTCCCGTAGAGAAGTTTTGGAAAAACCCGCAGCGCCATTTGCACGGGCGTCACTTTTTCCCGCTGAATTCCTGCTAATTGAATCTTTTTGAGGCGGTTAAAATCATTCTCCGGGAAAACAGGATTCAAAATAATGTCGGCGAAAATATTTAATGAAGCGTGCAAATTTTCCTTCAAAGCGGAAAATGCCACGCTGGATACGTCCAGATTTGATCCACAGTGAAGCTCTGCCCCCAGCAAATCCAGTTCTTCGCTAATCTGTAGAGATGAGCGGTTTTTGGTTCCCTCGTCCAACATTTCCATTGCCAGTTTAGCCGTACCGGGCAGCAAAAACTGATCGGAGGCATACCCGGCATCAATCAATAGATTGAATGTTACGACAGGAATATAATGCCGTTCTGCAAGAATGATTTTCATTCCATTGGACAACTCGGTTTGCTGGAGCTTCGGAAAGTTGGTCTCCGGAGGCTCCCCCGGTTTAGGCAGGTGCTCTCGGTCAACCGCGATTTCGAGTGTTGTGAATTCGGGGAATGGATGCACCTCCAAAATGTAGACTCCGTCAGAGAGCCATTCCCGGGCAACTGATTGCAGGAGTTGCGTGCTGGCTTTTTGGACGCGTTCCAGGGTAATCTTGTAGTGTTCCGGATTTCCGGTAAAAACTTCATTTTTGGCCAGAATGTCCGATTTTCCGCCGAAGCCTCCAATTCGCTCAATTCCGCGGACAAATCGTGCCACAAACTGGGTTTGAACGCGTTGCAGCTCCTCGGGTGTGGGGCCATCGGCAAGAAAACGGGCGATCTCTTCATTGAGAGATTTCTCCACTCGGGACAAATCAACTCCGGGTTTGGCTGTGGCAACCACTGAAAATTGGCTGCCGATTTCCCGCAGATCAACATATGCGTAAACATTCGTAGCAATTTGCTCATCGTAAACCAGCCGCTTGTACAGGCGGGATGTTTTCCCGGAGGCAAGGATGTCGCTGACAAGGTCGAGATAATCGCCGTCTGAAGAGCCGTATTCCGGAACATTCCACACCTGGTAAATTCTGGCTTGCGGCACGCGGTCTTCAGTTACCTGCCGCTGGACACCGTGCCGTTTGGCAATCCATTTTTTGTAGGTTTCCACAGGGGGTCCAGAAGGGATTTCCCCGAAATAAGTTTCCACTTTCCGACGCGCGGTTTCTGTGTCAATGTCTCCGGCAATTACCAAAACCGCATTTGCTGCTCCGTAATAGGTTTGAAACCAATCGCGCACATTCTCAAGAGAAGCGGAATTCAGGTCTTCCATTGAGCCAATCACCGTCCAGGAATAGGGGTGCCCTGCGGGATAAGTACTTTTTGTAATAAGCTCATCCACCTTGCCGTAGGGTTGATTTTCCCCTTGGCGTTTTTCATTTTGTACCACTTCCCGCTGCTCATCCAATTTTGCCTGGTCGATTGCTCCCAAAAGATAGCCCATGCGGTCGGATTCCATCCAGAGTGCCACATCCACGGCGGAATTGGGTACGTTCTGGAAATAATTGGTTCGATCGTGATTGGTGGTGCCGTTCAGATCGGTAGCGCCAATTCGTTCCATTGCCTGGAAATAATCATCGTTGAAGTGCTCGCTTCCGTTAAACATGAGGTGTTCAAACAAATGAGCAAAGCCCGTATTGCCCGGTTTCTCATTTTTTGCTCCCACGTGGTACCAGATGTTAACCGTTACAATGGGGGCCTTGTGATCTTCGTGGACGAGAAGCGTCAGCCCATTCGATAGAATGAATTTTTGAAAAGGAATGTCAGGTTTGAAGGCAGTCTCTTTTGGCATATTTATTTCCTTTCGCTAAAATTAAAAAAGCCCCTTGTTTGAAGGGGCTTCTCAGCTCCGGAGGAGGGACTCGAACCCCCAACCTAGTGGTTAACAGCCACCCGCTCTGCCGGTTGAGCTACTCCGGAATTCCATTAAAAATTCGAATTTTAATATAATAAATTTGTATCTCTTTGTCAATAGAGAAGTCAAAAATTAATACAATTTTTTGAAAAAATTCCTTAGTTGTTCCTTTTGTTAATCCTGTGACATATTCACCCAGGTTGATGCTTCTGGTGATGAAATGGTGAACATGAGTTAAAATCCGAAGTACGAAATCCGAAATCCCAAACAAATTGGAATGGCCAAAATTCAAAACGAAGCAAAAGAAACATTATTGAGTTTAGTCTAAAAAGGATCTCTCCCACTAATGTCACGAATTATCACGAATGGATTTTATCGAAGTTAATGGAATTTAGCCGCGTATAATTTGTAGGATTAGTGGTTTTTAGAGTGCACTCATTATTGTTATTCTTTGAGAAAGTGCCTTATTTGAATTTTGGATTTGTTTCTAATTTTGATAGTCGTATTTCGTATTTATTTTGACTCAGGTGGGATGCTATCTGCTTGTAAAAATATGTAACAGAACTTATGAAATAGGCTACTTAGCGGGCTGTTATTCCGATAATTCGGTCAAAATTGGGTCGGGCTTCCATAAATTATTAAATCTGCAAAAGATAGGGCAATGCATTTTGATTATATTTAAGCCTTGCATTTTCCAAAATTATTTTGTTCATTATTAAGAAAGAAGCTTAACTGAAAAGAGAAAGCCTGCTATGACTGCAAATGCAATTACAATTGCAAGAATTCTTTTGGCATTTTTAACAATTGCTTTTTACCAGATGAATTTTTATTTTACCACGGCTGCTTTTTTTCTTACTATTTTGGTGATTTACCTGGATGCTCTGGACGGTGTCATTGCCCGGAAACTAAACCTGGCTTCCGATTTTGGTGCCCTTTTAGATATTGCCGGTGATCGAATTGTGGAAAATGTTTATTGGATTTATTTCTCCGCCATTGGAATGATTACTTTTTGGGTGCCCATGATTGTGATTGCGCGCAGTTTTATGGTGGATACCGTGCGAAGTGTTGCGTTTGCGGAAGGAAAGACTCCCTTCGGTGAAAAAACCATGATGACGACACCCTGGGCAAAGGCGCTTACCAGCTCCCGTTGGAGTCGTACCACTTACGGTGTTTCCAAGGTTATTGTTTTCTGTTACCTTGGAGCGTTGTTAGCACTTCACAAAGGAATAGCAGAAGGACTTTTTTCTATTCCCCATCATTTGGATGTATTATTCGGGGCGATTGGCGAATTCATTGTTTGTGTAGTGGTGGTAATGTGTGTGGTTCGAGGTATTCCTGTTCTGTGGGATGGGCGGGAATATTTGTTATCGAAACGGTATCCGAGAAAATTTGGAGCCGATGAATGATCCTGTACGACCAAGAAGCCTGCATTTATGTCGAAAATTCAAATAGCTGTTTTTGATGTGGATGGCACACTCATTCCTCACATATCGCTTGAAATTCTGTTCTCCAGGTGGTTGTTCAGGAAAAAACTCATTGGTTTTCGGCAGATTCAAGCTTTTATCATTCATGCGTTTTATGGGTTGCGAGAAGATGCAACAGAGGTGTTTCGACGAAATAAATTCTATTTGCGGGGTTTACCACTGAAGAAACTCCGGGCATTATCGGGCGATTTTTTTGAAGAAGAAATCAGGCCCCGGCTGTTTCGGAAACTTGTGGATCAAATGGAAATATTTCATTCTCAGGGGAAAAGAAATATTTTGCTTTCCGGTTCGCTCCATTTTTTATTGGAAGAACTTGGCGCTCATTTGCCTGTGGACTCGGTCATCGGATGCCATCTGGAACTGCAAAAAGGCGTGATCACCGGGCGGATCGAAGGGATTCATCCGTACGGAAAAGACAAAGTGCAGGCGCTTCAACAGCTTCTTGATTTTAAGCAAGTTGATTTTCCCAATTCTTGGGCATTTGGTGATCGTTGGTCCGATCACTATCTGCTGCGTTTATTTGGGCGTTGCGGTGCAGTCAATCCGGGAATTCGGCTGGAGAAATGGGCAATAGGGCGTCAGTGTGAAATCATCCGAACAGCGAGGTAAGGGCTTATGAAAGAAGAAGATGGGTTTTATCAGACAGCGACGGGGGGAAAACGCCATTTT
>CAZIYL010000213.1:0-4302 GCA_964543425.1 uncultured Deferribacteres bacterium | reverse complement strand
TATCAGCAATCGTCGAGATTAAATCTTTTTCTGAAGCACCCTGGATTATTTGAACGGCGATTTCATTCAAAACAGACAAAAAGCGATTCCGATTCTCGATTATTTCCGAATTCAGGATTTGATCCAGAAAAAGATGACCCGTCAAAAAAGACAATTCAAAAAATCGCTTATTTTGTACCAACTCCGGCGGGGAATTACTCCAGCCCATCAGGCCAAAAGTAATATTGCCTTGCATTTTATGAGGGAACAGTATTTGAATGGTATTTATTCCCTGAAGTTTAAATGAACGAATCGTCGACTGCGAAAAGACACCGGCTGCCTCCTGGGTTTGAAGGCTAAACTCAAAAATGCTTTTTGAAAGAAGTGATTCCACCAAAAAATTCGGGGCAAAAAACTCTTTTGGCATCCCAGCTTGTTGCTTTGGAGTGCCACTTTTCATTAGATCAAATAGCATCATTTTGGTGAAGTTTTTATAAATAACAATCCGTTCAAGAAGGTTCGGCTGAAAATACTTTTTAATGTACGCCATAACCTGCTGCGAAGCCTCTGTATACGAATGTGCGCCCTTAATTTTCTGTAGAAATTCGTGAATGACATCGAGCAAATTCTCCAGCCGCTTATCGTTTCGGGAGGAATCCGGGGCAAATAATTGGTTTTCATCGGAGGCAGGCTGAAACCGCATGGCGAAAGCACTTACTTCCCCGCTTTCAGCCCAAACGGGAACAGCTAAATAATGCGCGTTGTACAGATGATGATCCACATGAAGGGTTTTGACGCCGGAAGCAGGTTTTCCCGTTCTCAGAACAGCTTCCAGAGGACAGTCGTTCTCTTCCTTGCTGCAGGGACGTGATTTCTTCTGAAGAATTTGATAACAGGGAGCACCCAAGACATCCTTTTGCAAACGCCCCGATTTCTTCAAGAAACTGACGTTTGCATCCCGAATCATAAAATCTCTGTCAATCAAAACAAACTGATCGTCCGCTTGCTCAAAAAAGGCGTTCAGCCATTCTTTGGAGGTCATCTTTGGATTTCTTTCTTTGAGTCTCTTTGGTTTTTAGCCATTAAAATTTTGGAACAAGTACCTTGCTAAATCACAGACGTTTACAGGGCCTTTTGCAATTTTTCTGACTCAATTGGAAAAACAACAGAAACGACCGTACCGAGCCCCGGCGTGCTTTCAATGGTTATTTTTCCGTTATGTCGTTGAATGATTTTTTGACTAACGGACAAACCTAAACCCACCCCGTTTTTGGACATTTTGTTTGTAAAATAGGGCTCAAATAATTTATTTTGAATATCCGGTGAAATCCCTTTACCGTTATCGACTACTTTCATTATAATATTAAGCCCATTTTGAAAGGCCAAAAGCCGGATTTTGCCATCTTTTTCAACGGCATCCATCGCATTAAAAAACAGATTGATCAGAATCTGTTTCAATTGGTTGGGCACACCCCGAATTGGAGAAATATTTTTATCCAGTTGCATCGTAAATTGAATATTTCGTTGTTTGAACAGAGGCTGCAAGAAATCGGAAATTTCCCTCAAGAGTTTCGAAAGATCAACTGTGGTAAAGGCTTCCCGAGAGGTATTTTGCCAATCGAGCATCTGACAGATTAATTCTATCACGCGATCCAGCTCGATCAGAGACAGACGAATGAGACGGTGGTGTAAATCCTTTTCGGAAAATTTTTCCACAAGCAATTCAAGCGTGCTCTTCACGCCAAAAATCGGATTCCGAATCTCATGAGCAAGCTCAGGAGCAATTTTTCCAATAAGCAGCAGCCGATCTTTTTGAATTAATTGTTTTTCAATGGATTCAATGGCGGCTTTTTGTTCGTCAATGATTTTTTGAAACGATTGTGTAAGTGCCGTTACCGACTGCATATTCCGGGCGTACTGCAGATAAAATTTTGATGGGTCGCCCCCTATTTGAGAAACACTTTCAAGCGCTGCAACTCCTTCCGACATCTTGTTTCCCGGGGTGTCTCGAAGAACCGTGCCTGGCATTTTCTGTAAACCCCTTTTTTAATTCTTACTCGATTAACAATGAGCCACAACCATTAAAAAGAGTCTTCTTCGGAAAATTACACTTATTTGTGGGAGCAATCAGGCGAATTCGTGTAACCGGAGACACTTTCCTGATTTAAACGCCACAAATCTATGGATTCCTTATTAAACCGCCAACTATTCCCAATCTTAAAAGCAGGGAGCCTGTTGTTTCGCAAATAACGGTAAATGGTCATAGGATGAACATTGAGATATTTTGCCAAATCTTTTACGGTAAAAACAACTTTCTCCGTCATTGTTGTCCGGAACTCCTTTTTACTGGTAACACTCTCTTTAAGGTCCTTCGCGAGAATGCGACTACTGTGGTCTATTTTTGAAAGCGATTCTAATCACAAATAAAATTAAATTGAAAAAATAAAATATCAAAATTTGAGCATATCCCAAAGTTACGTGATAGTTCCAAACTAAGCCCACGATTGAAATCATGGGCTGTTTAAGCGAAAAATAGCAACTTCCCTTTTTAGTAATTTTAAATGCTAATGTAACTTTGAAATATCGTCTAAATTTGAATTCATTTTTGAGTGCACTCTAAAAACCAATAGTCATACAAATTATACGGGGCTAAATTCCATTAACTTCAATAAAATCGATTCGTGGTAATTCGTGAAATTAGTGGGAGGTATCCTTTTTAGACTAAACTCATTTTGATTTTTTCGATCGTTTCCAATTACCTATTTGTTTAGGTGACCACATTAAGTGCATATTATTCGAATGAACTCTCTTTAATTAGTTTAATCTATTTTAAACATTCTTTAGCTTTAAGTCAAGTATTTTCAGTAATGTTACAAAAAATTAATAAATGTGTCAATCAAGAAAATATTTTATGTACCGATAAAATAAACGAAGGCTTTTTAAAAAAGACTTGACACGGTTGTTTTTTTTTCTTAAATTTAAACCAAATTTAACAGTATCAAATATTTGAAGGAGCATACTTCGTAGTCGTTCGCTAAAGGTTTTTGGAAATTGAAACTTTATTAAAGCAAAATCAGAATAATTCCTGTTAAGGGTTTTTCCATTCACTTTTATGCGGACGGTATTCTCTACCAAATTTTTAGTAACCGAATGTTTAAAAGTGGACTTATTTGATCCCTGCATTCGGTTTTTTTGTTTGGAAGGAACAATGCAGCCAGGAAATCGTCAAAAAAGATACTACTTAGAGGTTCTATTTTCCAAGGCATCAGGCCTTTCCGGCCAAAATAGTTCATTATTGTTTATTCGCAAAAAAGGAGATTTCTTCATGAAAAAAATCGCGGTTTTAGCAGCTATTTTTCTCATTTTTCTGGCGGGTTTGCCCACCCAAAAGGCGCATGCCCAGAGTGAAGCAGGGGTTTTGTTTTTGCAGATTTCCCCTGGCGTGCGCGCCGATGGAATGGGTGAAGCATTTGTGGCACTTGCCAACGATGCCTCGGCCGTTTATTGGAATACAGGCGGACTGGGATTTCTGAATCGGCACGAGTTGCTCATCATGCACTCCAACTGGCTTCCCCAATTGGCAAGCGATCTATTTTACGATTACGTGTCCTATATTCACCATATTAATGGATTAGGAACATTTGGCGCCAGCGTCACTTACCTGAATCTGGGCGAACAGAATGTCACCCTCGAAAATGGTCCGGAAGTTGTTGACCATTTCACCAGCTACGATTTTGCCGTTTCGGGTGCCTTTGGTACCCTGGTGGGTGAACACACAGGTGTCGGCCTGAACATGAAGGTAATTCGAAGCAATTTGGCACCCTTTGGCGCCGGCAAGGAAAAAGGCGCCGGCCAAACCTGGTCATTTGGCGTGGATTTGGGAGTTCTCTACAAAACACCTTTCCTGAAAAATTTAAATCTTGGAATGAATCTGACCAATATGGGGCCGAAAATTTCCTACATCGATGTCGATCAGGCCGATCCGCAGCCAACCACCCTGAAAGTTGGATTGGCGTACCATATCATAAACAGTAAATACAACAAATTGACGTACGTTCTGGATTTCGACAAACTTCTGGTACGCCGTTATAAAAATGGCACCTCCGATCCCTTTTACAAAGCCCTTTTTACCTCCTGGACGGATCAACCCGCCAAACAGGAGATGAAGGAAATCATCACTCACACGGGATTGGAATATTGGTACGGCAATTTGATTGCCCTTCGCGTAGGCTATTGGTACGATGAATTGGGAAATGTGAAGCCTTACACATTCGGCGCCGGGCTGAAATATTCCCTGTATCGATTTGATTTCGGCTACATTGC
>CAZIYL010000212.1:0-4304 GCA_964543425.1 uncultured Deferribacteres bacterium | reverse complement strand
GGGGTGAAATTATGAAAAAAGCCGGCGACATCATGGTTGAGCGAAAAGAAGAAATTTCGCGACTGATGACGCGCGAAATGGGAAAGGTTATTGCCGAAACCCGCGGAGATACACAGGAAGGCATTGATACGGCTTATTATGCTTTTGGAGAGGGGCGCAGACTTTTCGGACACACCGTTCCTTCCGAGTTGCCCAATAAATTCAACATGACCATGCGCATTCCAATTGGAGTGGCGGGCATCATTTCACCCTGGAATTTTCCGATGGCCATTCCCTCCTGGAAAATTTTTCCGGCACTCACCACAGGAAATACGGTCGTTTTCAAACCCGCCAGCGATACCCCGGCAACGGCAACCAAACTGGTGGAAATTCTTCTGGATGCCGGCGTTCCGCCGCAGGCAATTAATCTTGTTCACGGAACTGGCAATGGGGTTGGCATTCCGATTGTTGAGCATCCGGATATTAATTTAATTTCATTTACCGGTTCGTCCGCTGTCGGCAAAATTATTTCTCAAAAGGCTGGCAAAGATTTAAAGCGCGTTTCTCTTGAGCTGGGCGGCAAAAATGCTCAAATTGTGATGGACGATGCCAACTTGCACCTGGCTCTCGAAGGCGTTTTGTGGGGAGCCTTTGGCACAACCGGTCAGCGGTGCACCGCCACCAGCCGCCTCATTGTACACGAAAAGGTTTACGATAAATTCATCAATATGCTGGTTGAAAGCGCCTCCAATTTAAAGCTAGGAAACGGCCTCGACGAATGCGTGGATGTGGGACCGGTTATTAACGCCGCTGCCCGGGAAAAAATTCACGGCTATGTGGAAATCGGCAAAAAGGAAGGCGCAACGTTATTATTGGGTGGTGAATACGCCGAAGAGGCCGATCTCAAAAAGGGCTTTTTCTACAAGCCCACTATCTTTGTAGATGTCACGCCGGAGATGAGAATCGCACAGGAAGAAATCTTTGGACCGGTTCTTTCCATCATTAAAGTGAAAGATTTTGACGAAGCAATCAAGGTCATGAATGGTGTGGTGTACGGGCTTTCATCTTCAATTTACACACAAGATATCAACTTAGCATACAAGGCCATGCGCGACATTCAGGCAGGCATCACCTACATTAATGGGCCGACAATTGGAGCCGAATGTCACATGCCGTTTGGCGGTGTGAAAGAAACGGGCAACGGCCACCGAGAAGGCGGTTGGGCAGTGTACGAATTCTTTTCAGAAGTAAAAACAATGTACGTGGATTTTAGCGGAAAATTACAACGCGCCCAAATTGACAATCGTCAATGATAAGAAATGCGTTTAAAAAGATCGTGCATTATAATTGGGGGGATTGACAGATAGAAAGGAGTTGAAATGGTACATGTAAAACCGGATGAAGTCCTGAGTGTACTTAGCAAATACATGTTGGTCGATGGTTTCGACATTGTAATAGATTTGGAAAAAAGTCACGGCAGTTATATAGTAGATGCCAGAAATGGAGCCGAATATCTGGATTTTTTCAGTTTTTTTGCAACCAACCCGCTGGGATTTAATCATCCCAAAATGACAACGGATGAATTCAAGCAAAAATTGGTGCGGGCATCTATTCAAAAACCCTCAAATTCTGATTTTTACACTGTTGAAATGGCAGAGTTTGTGGAAACCTTTTTTGAAACGGCTGTACCGGATTACTTTAAATACGTATTTTTTATTGATGGCGGCGCTTTGGCTGTGGAAAATGCTCTGAAAGCAGCTTTTGACTGGAAGGTTCGGAAGAATTTTGCAAAGGGCTACAAAGAGGAAAAAGGACACCAGATTATTCATTTCAAGGAAGCCTTCCACGGCAGAAGCGGATACACGCTTTCCTTGACGAATACAGCTGATCCGCGGAAAACCGAGTATTTCACCAAATTCGATTGGCCAAGGGTGTTGAATCCCAAAATTAATTTCCCCTTAACAATTGAACGCATGGAGGAAGTGAAGGCCGCAGAGGATGAAAGTATTCGACAAATAAACGAGGCTATCCGGAAAAATCCCGACGACATTGCGGGCATTATTATTGAACCGATTCAGGGTGAAGGAGGCGACAATCACTTTCGACCCGAATTCTTCAAACAATTACGTGCTATTGCCGATGAGAACGACATTCTTCTGATTTTTGACGAGATTCAAACCGGCGTTGGCCTCACCGGGAAAATGTGGGCGCATGAGCATTTTGGCGTTCAGCCCGACATTATGGCTTTTGGTAAAAAAACGCAAGTCTGCGGAATTCTTGTCACAGATCGTATTGATGAAGTTGAAAACAACGTCTTTAAGGAATCCAGTCGTATAAATTCCACCTGGGGTGGAAATCTAACGGACATGGTTCGTTCGCAGCGCTATTTTGAAATCATCGCCGAAGAAAACCTGGTAGACAATGCCACGAAAATGGGTGAGTATTTTTTCGAGCATATGCAGGCTCTTGAAGATGAATTTCCCGAATTGATTAGCAACGTTCGGGCAAAGGGGCTTTTTGCTGCTTTCACGCTTCCAAGTGAAAAAATTCGCGATCGGGTTTTCACGGAAGCTCACGAAAACAAAGTAATCGTTCTAAAAAGCGGCCACGATTCGATTCGATTCAGGCCGCCTTTAAACATTCGGAAGAATGAAATCGACCAGGGTTTTTCGGTACTTCGGTCGGTGATAAAATCGCTTTAATTGATGGGCACGGGTATTCTCTATCTGGTCAGCACGCCCATCGGCAACCTGGAAGACATCACATTCAGGGCGTTACGTGTCTTAAGAGAAGTTGATCTTATTGCGGCAGAGGATACCCGTAAAACCAAAATTCTTTTGAATAAATATGAAATTTCGACACCGACGACCAGTTTTTATTCGTATAATCAGGTTAAAAAAACCCCTGAGCTGCTTAATTTTTTATCGAAGGGGAAAGCGCTTGCACTGGTAACGGATGCGGGAACGCCCGGGATTTCTGACCCCGCTTACTATCTTGTGGCGCGTGCAATTCAGGCGGGTGTGACAATTGTTCCAATTCCCGGGCCGGCCGCGCTAATTGCCGGATTGGTTGCTTCCGGGCTCTCTACAAAGCGGTTTGTTTTTGAAGGATTCTTGCCCCTTAAAAAGGGACGAAAAATGCGGTTAACGCAATTGGCGCAAGAAAAGCGTACTATCGTTTTGTACGAATCCCCTCACCGGATTCAACGAACGCTAGAAGATATTTTGAACTATTTCGGGGATCGTCAAATTGTGATTGCTCGCGAATTAACAAAAATGTTTGAAGAATTTATTCGCGGCAGCCTTTCTCAGGTGTTGGAACAATTATCTGAAAAAAAATTAAAGGGCGAAATCGTATTAATAATTGAAGGAAACCCAAATCTCACTAAAATGAGGAATTGAGTCTTGGAACATGCTGAAAAGAAAAAGCTAAGAATTGTTATTCTCCCGGATTGGATTAAGGATGGATTTGTAAAAATTGTTCAGCCGATTATTGATATTTTCATCAAAGCGCAGGTAAATCCAAATACCTTTACAACCATTGGTTTTATTGTCAGCCTTTTTGCTGCCTATTTTTTTGGAGCCGGCTCGCTTCGCGCGGGTGGCGCGCTACTGCTATTTGCGGGAATTTTTGACATTTTCGATGGTCGCATTGCCAGAGCCACCGGTCAGGTAACAAAATTTGGCGCACTTTACGATTCCACTCTTGACCGCTATTCTGAAGTGATTGTATTTTTTGGCATCGCTTATTATTTTATTGTTTCCAACCATATGCTTGCCTCCATTGCAACCTTCATTGCTCTCGGTGGTTCTATTATGGTCAGTTACGTTCGTGCTCGTGCCGAGGGCCTGGGATTTTCCTGCAAAGTGGGTATTATGCAGCGTCCCGAGCGCATTGTAACCCTGGGAATTACGGCCATTATTTACAAATACGTATTTATCGCGGGAATTGTTTTTATTGCGATTTTCGCCAACATTACCGCCATTCAGCGTATTTATTATATTTGGGCTAAGGAAAATGGTAAAAAAGATGAAAAAATTAACAATCTTGACCAGATTGACTAAATAAGTGGGTGTTTAAAATGCTTTACCATATGTACAAATCGAAAATCCATCGAGCCATAGTCAACGAGATTGACCTCAATTACGAGGGCAGCATTACCATCGACAGGGATCTCATGGATGAAGCTCATTTTTTGCCCAACGAAAAAGTTCAGGTACTGAACATTAACAATGGGCAGCGAGCGGAAACCTACATCATCGAGGGTAAGCGTGGATCCGGGAAGATCGGACTAAACGGCGCCATCGCACGCATAGCTCAGTTAG
>CAZIYL010000211.1:0-4323 GCA_964543425.1 uncultured Deferribacteres bacterium | reverse complement strand
TACTGCTGGAATCGAGCGACGATTTGTACGTCTGGAGCGTTTTCAGAAACGAATAAAACTCCGGGTCGCGGTTAAAAGCATTGGCGTAGATGCGCGTGGCTTGTGCGTCTGCCTTCCCCTGGATTTCAACCGCCGTACGGTAGGCTTCTGACGTGATCCGCTGAAGTTCCTTTTCCATATTTCCTTGAATTTCAGCCATTTGGCCTTTTCCCTCTGAGCGGTAGCGTTCGGCAATTCGTTTTCGTTCGGAAATCATCCGTTCGTACACCTTCTTACGTACGTCTTCCACGTAATTAATCCGCTTAATCCGCACGTCGATAATGCTAATTCCGAATTTAGGCGCCAGGCTATCCGCAATGGCCAGAATCATTCGGGTAATTTTCTCCCGTCCGAAGTGGATTTTTTCCATCGTTTTAGTTGAATCCTGCATCAGCTCGGTGTCTGCGGCGCCGGCAGGCCGGTTGGAATTTCGCACAACCTCTACGAGAAGATGATCTGAAACAACGTCGCGGGTAGCTGCATCGATGATATCATCCAAACTTCCCTGAGCACCCATTTCATTGGCAACCGACTGCAGGAAGCGCAGTGGCTCGGTAATTTTCCAGCGGGCGGTCGTATCCAGCCAGATGTATTTTTTGTCTTTTGTCGGAATTTGATTGGGGTCACCGTCCCATTCCAGAATGCGCTTATCAAAAAAATGGGCATCCTGAACAAAGGGGATTTTCCAGTGAACACCAGCCGTTTTAATAACGTGTCCGATTGGACGCCCAAATTGGGTGATAACGACCTGCTCGGTTTCGGAGACCGTGTAAAATCCATTGGCAAATGTGATTAAAACAAGCAATCCAATGATGCCTAAAACAATCAATTTTGTCTTCATTTTTTCCCTCCCTGATCCAAAGGCAGGGTTTGCAAAATGCCTTTAATGTCCGGATCAATAATATATTTTTTGTGAACCTTTGGCAAAACATTCTGAAGGGTTTCAAGATACAGGCGTCTCCGCGTAACATCCTTTGCCTGCGAATAGGCTTTCCAGACTTGAATAAAATTGTTGGCGTCTCCGCTGGCGCGGTTTACACGATTCAACTCATACCCCTCGGCATTGCGAATGGTTTTTTCGGCCTCACCTTTTGCCTGAGGAATGGCTTTGTTGTACGCTTCCCACGCCTGATTGATCATGCGTTCCTTTTCCTGCTTGGCCTCGTTTACCTCATTAAATGCGGGCTTCACAGGATCGGGCGGATTCACATCCTGCAGTTTCACCGTGACAATCTTAATGCCAGATTTGTAGGTGTCCATGATTTTTTGAATTTGCACCTGCACATTTTCCGCGATTTCCGTTCGCCCGACTGTGAGAACTTCACTTACGCTGCGGTCGCCGACTACCTCCCGCATGACCGCCTCCGAAATGTCCCGAAGTGTTTTTTCCGGATTGCGCACGTTAAACAGGAAATCCCGTGCATTTTTGATTCGGTAGCGGACAATCCACTCTACAACGCCGACATTCAAATCGCCGGTTAACATCAGCGATTCGTTGTCAAAACGTTGGCTGGAATAAATCGTTCGCACTCCGGCTTTCAGTGTCCGAAACCCAAATTCTTCTTTAAAGATGTATTTAACCTTGACCTTTTTTACCGTTTCCACGCCGAAGGGAATTTTTCCGTGCAAACCGGGCTCCGTGGTTCTGACGTACTTGCCGAATCGAAGGATGACGCCTTCTTCATTGGGGCCAACCTGGTAAAACGAAGAGCTGATGAAGATAAGCACAAGAATAGCCAGAACGCCGAGCGTAATCCATTTTCCTTTAATGGGCGGGATTTTGATCTCACTATCCCCAAATTGAAATTGTTTGCCTTGAGACATTTTTCTTTCTCCCATTTTGTTGCGAATGTGCTAAAACATATTACTCTTTTGACAGAAAAGCAATATTAATTTGGCCGTAAGGAAAAATCTCAGTCTCGGCTTGATTTTGATTTTTGCTTTGATTATCTTAAAAACTCACGAGAGGAGAGCTTCCAAAACCAATAACTACGGATTTTCACGAATTATCGCGAAGTAAATTATCGGAGGATGGTCAAATGAATTCAATCTGCGATGTGCCGGGAATTCAGGTAGGACATGCCCAAAATGAAGCGGCCAAAACCGGGTGCACGGTGGTTTTGTGCGAGGAGGGTGCCGTTGCCGGGGTTGATTTGCGGGGTTCGGCACCCGGTACGCGGGAAACCGAGCTTTTACGCCCCGGGTTTCTGGTGCAGAAAATCCACGCCGTTGTGTTGGCCGGTGGCTCGGCTTTCGGACTGGATGCGGCGGGTGGGGTGCAGAAATTCTTAGAAGAGCGAAACAAAGGATACGACGCCCGGGGAATCCGCGTCCCTATCGTTCCGGCAGCCGTTATTTTTGACCTGGCAACAGGCGATCCGCGAAAAAAACCGGATAAAGAAATGGGATACCAGGCCTGTTTGAATGCACGGGATGATGAAGATCGAATCGGCCCGCTTGGCGTAGGCGCCGGCGCAACCGTGGGAAAAATCCTGGGGATGGATTTCGCCATGGACTCCGGCGTTGGAATGGCCTCCGAAAGTTTGCCCGGCGGCGTGGTAGTGGGGGCTTTGGTTGTAGTAAATGCCCTGGGAGATGTCGTTAATCCGGCAACGGGTCAAATTGTGGCAGGGGCCAAAAACCCGACCGGCGAGGGCTTTTTGAACACGGTGGCTTTTATGAAGCAGCAGACGTTTGAGTCTCCGCTGCCGTCGGAGAACACAACACTGGCGGTTGTGGCCACCAATGTGCGGTTTGGCAAGGAGGAAATCAACAAAATAGCTCAAATGGCCCAAAACGGAATTGGACGAAGCATTCGCCCGGCACACACCATGTACGACGGTGATTTGGTGTTTGCCCTGAGCTACGGCGAAAGCACCTCCGACGTGAATCTGATCGGGGAGGTAGCCGCCGAACTGGTGGCGAACGCCATCCTGAGAGCAGTGAAGAATTAAAATCCAAAGCACAAAATCCGAAATCCTTTACCCCGTTAGATAATGACTGTTTGTTTAAAGGAACAAATTCCAAGAAACCGCTTTTATCAAACAATCTGCTGTTCCCGTTGAATTTATCTAACGGGGTGAACAAATTCGAATAACCAAAATTCAAAACAAAGCAAAAAACCGTTTGGTGACTGTTTTGGAAATTGCGTTATTTAAATTTTGGATTTGTTTTATATTTGGATAGTCGGGTTTTGTATTTACGTGGACTCAAGATCGTCCGATGCTATTTTTTCAAAGAATACGTACCGGAATTTACGAAACAGGCTGTTTAGTAACAGAGCAGCTGATAGGTCGAAAGGAATCGAATCTAATGGATTTAAGTAACCGTTTGGAAACGGCTGTGCTGGCGGCTAAAGAAGCCGGAAAAATCATCCGGAGAGTTTACGAAGGCGATTTTGCCGTGGATTACAAGGACAAAGAGGCCGATGATCCCGTCACGCTTGCTGATCGGGAATCGGACAAAAAAATCAAGCAGATTCTTCTGGAAGCGTTTCCCGGAGATGGCTGGCTTTCGGAGGAAACCCTGGATTCCGACGCGCGCCTCGCCAAAGACTGGGTCTGGATTGTCGACCCCATGGATGGTACGCGTGAGTTCGTGCAGCACATTCCGGAATTTGCCGTATCCATTGGATTGGTACAATACGGCGAACCGGTTTTAGGCGTTATTCTGAATCCTGTGACGGAGGAACTTTTTACAGCGGTCAAGGATAAAGGGGCCTATTTAAATGGAAAACCAATTCATGTGAATGAAATTTCTTCGGTACAAGAAGCGAAACTTCTGGTCAGTCGCACCTACACAAAGAAAGGCAAGCTGGACTGGCTTCGGGCATATTTTGAGAATTTTGTTCCATTGGGTAGCATTGCCTATAAAATGGCCGCCGTTGCGCAGGGCAGGGGAGATTCGGTGATCAGTTTCCACCCCCAGTACGAATGGGACGTATGTGCCGGAGATATTCTCATTCGTGAAGCGGGTGGGGTGTTTTTGCTTCCTGATGGCAAACCGATTCGATATAATCAGAAAGGTGCACACCTGCCTGCCGGAACCATTGGCTGTCCGGCAGCGGTTTCTTCCGAACTCGTTCATTTTGTGCAGGCGCATCAGGATCAGATTGGGTAGAAGAGATGGGCGGGTAGGCGAAAGCAATAAATTCACCGTAACAAATTGCAGTGATTTGTGTAAAGGGAACGGCGGCAAATAGTGTCTGAATGGAAATACCTTAAATGTGGTTCATCCGAATAATGCATACTTTTATCGTCTATCAAACAAATAAGCAAATGGAAA
>CAZIYL010000210.1:0-4327 GCA_964543425.1 uncultured Deferribacteres bacterium | reverse complement strand
CACTCAAGAGGCTCATGATTTCTTACAGCGGAAAAAATCACCGCTGGAAGAATGCCCTTTTAATTTTAAGTTACACCTTTTTTGTTCTGGCGTTGGCGCGGCCCCAGATCGGTACCAAATTGGAAGAGGTCAAACGCAAAGGGGTGGACATTTTTGTGGCGATGGACGTCTCGCTTTCGATGAAGGCGGAGGACATCAAACCCAATCGTCTGGAAAAGGCCAAACACGAGGTCGCCAATTTAATCGATCACTTGCAGGGCGACCGCATTGGGTTGATTGCCTTTGCGGGGGATGCCTTTGTGCAGTGTCCGCTTACGCTGGATTACTCAGCGGCTAAAATGTTTCTGGATATTATGGACACCAACCTCATTCCAAAACAGGGCACAAATATTGGCAAAGCTATTGCTGTGGCGATGGGCTCATTTGTTCAGAAGGAGCGCAAGCACAAGGTTTTAATTATCATTACTGACGGCGAAAATCTTCAGGGCGATCCGATGAAGATGGCGGATGCTGCCGAAAAGGAAGGTGTCGTCATTTACACTGTTGGAATTGGTTCACCTCAGGGAGCCCCAATTCCCCTGTACGATGCGAACGGACGGAGTCTCGGTTACAAAAAGGATCGGAACGGCAATGTGGTTATGACCAAATTGGATGAATTCACTCTGGAAAAAATTGCCCTGCAAACAGGTGGCAAATATTATCACGCCACATCCGGCGAAATGGAACTGAACAAAATCTACGCGGACATTTCCAAAATGCAGAAAAAGGAATTAGCCTCGCGGATTTTTTCGCAGTACGAAGATCGATTTCAGTATTTTCTCGGAATTGGCTTAATTTTATTAATTTTGGAAATGTTTATTCCGGAGCGACGAAAAGTTAAAACCGAGTGGAAGGGACGATTCGCATCATAAATCAAAAAGTAAAAATCAAAATGAAAAAATTAGCCATTTTGCAATTCTTGTTTCTTGTGTTGTTTCTTGTGTTCAGTACGGGGCTTCATGCGGATACGGCGCGCTCCCGTGTGAAAAAGGGAAATGAAGCTTTTGCGAACAAGAAATTTGATAACGCCCTGAATAAATATCAGGATGCGTTACTGAAAAATCCCGAATCCCCGCTGATTCATTTTAACGTGGGTGATGCCCTGTACAAGAAGAAAAATTACAAAGACGCCCTAAAATCATATCAGAAATCACTGAATTCAAAAGATATTCACGTTCAGGAACAGGCATATTACAATTTGGGAAACTGCCTTTATAAAATGGGAAAATTGCCGGAAAGTATTTTATCGTACAAAGACGCCTTAAAACTTGACCCGAACGACCACGACGCCAAATACAATCTGGAATATGTTCGCCGAAAACTGAAGGAGAATGCGAAAAAGAAACCTCAAAATCGGCAGCAACAGCAGCAACAAAAACAACAAAAGCAGCAACAGAAGCAGAGCAGCCGGAAGAATCAAAATCAACAGAAAAAACAGCAGCAGCAAAAACAGGAAAACCAGAAACAAAAGCAGGGCGATCAAAAGAAACAGCAGCAACAACAGCAAGCACAGAAAAAGAAAAAGAATGAAATGAGCAAAAAAGATGCTGAACGGATTTTAAATGCGCTTAAAAATGACGAAAAAAAACTTCAGAAGAAACGAGAAATGCAGACCAGGGGGGGGCGCGCCCGGGTGGCAAAAGACTGGTAATTGTGGTTCTAAAAAATTGTGATGTAAAATGAACGGAAAAAGAATCTTTGGCAGTATTGGACTGCTTACAATTTTTTTGGTTTCTCAGGCCTGGGGGGCAAAATTTTCTGTGCGCGCCTATCTGAATCAAAATCGCGTGTCGGTTGGGCAGCAATTTTCCGTGTCGGTGAAAGCATCCGGAAGCGGTGCCCGTAAAATATCCTCGCCGCAGCTTCCGGACATCTCGAAATTTGCGGCTTTCATGGGGAGCAGCAGTTCTCAAAGCATTCAATTTATTAACGGCAGCATGTCCGTTTCAAAAACACTGATTTATTACTATCAGGCAACCCGCGCGGGTGCCTTTACCATCCCACCGGTCGTGGTCAAAGCTAAAGGCAAAACGTACAAAACCAATCCTTTAACCATTATTATTCAGAAACAGGCGGTTTCCCAGCCTCCTCCCGTAGCGGGCCGTCAGCCGTCCTCCACAGTGCCTGGGGGCAAGACTCGGCCGAAAAGTGGAATGAACAACAATGTCCTTTTTCTGCGGGCTCTTGTCAACCGCCGGCAGGTGTACCAGAATGAGCCGGTGGTGGTCACGTTTCGGATTTACACCCGGGTGTCGGTCACCGGATACGGCATTAAATCGCTTCCTAAAACAGAGGGGTTTTGGGCGGAAGAAATCCCCATGTCTCAACAGCCCCAGACACGAAATGAAATTCTGAACGGTGTCAAATATGTGGTGGCCGATCTTAGAAAGATGGTTCTTTTTCCAACGGCTCCCGGAAAAAAGGTAATTGATCCGATGGTGGTTACTTGTCAGGTGCGGGTTCGGAATAACCGCCGCTCACGGGATATTTTTGACGATTTTTTTAACGATGATTTTTTTGGAAAACAAGTGGAAAAAGATATCCAATCCAGGCCGATTACCGTTAATGTGCTGCCGTTGCCGGAGGAAGGAAAACCGGCTGATTTTTCGGGAGCGGTGGGCCGGTTCAATATGACGGCAAAGATCAGCAAAGATTCCGTGAAGGCAAATGAGGCGGTCACACTCACGGTGAGAATTTCGGGCACCGGAAATATTAAAATGCTCCCGGAGCCCAAACTTGCCGTGCCCCCTGATTTCGAGCGGTACGAGCCCAAAATCACCGAGAAAATCAATCGAACTGCGACGGGGGTTCACGGCTACAAAACATTCGAATACGTGTTGATTCCCCGATTCCCAGGCGAGCAAAAAATTGCCCCCATTTCTTTCAGTTATTTTAATCCTGCCAGAAAGATTTATCAAACGGTTCACTCGCCGGAGTTTGAGGTTCATGTCAAGCCCGGAGCGGAATCTGTAGTTTCGCTGGGCGAAGGTCTTTCAAAAGAAGATGTGCAATTAATTGGAAAAGACATTCGGTTCATCAAAACGCAGCCGCCGGAATTTCGGAAAATAAATCGGTTTTTTTACAAAACGGCATTTTTTTGGTTGATTGTCTTTTTTCCGCTGATTGTTCTGGGAGGAACCTTTGGCTACAAACGCTACCAGGATCGGTTGAAAGAGAATGTGGCCTTTGCCCGGAGTCAGAGGGCCAATCAAGTGGCAAGGAAACGACTGCAAAACGCCAAAAAAGTGCTGGCGGTTGACACGCAGAAAGAATTTTTTGCGGAGATTTCCAAAGGGCTCCTCGGTTTTTTGGGAGATAAATTCAATTTGCCAACGGCCGGAATTATGACCGACGAGGTGGAAAAACTCATGCGCGAGCGGCGTGTGGATGAAGAAACCATTCGAAGCTATTTGGATTGTTTGAGGATTTGCGATTTTCAGAGATTTGCGCCGGCAAACAGCACGCTTGAGGAAATGCAGCGGTGTTTCGACGATGCCAGTCAGGCAATTATTCGATTGGAAAAGGTCATTTAGGAGATGCGAATGAGGCGATTGTCACAACGATTGATTCTTGGATTCTGGATTTTTCTGGGATTGTCTTCGCTTCTTCTGGCAGATCAGAAAAGCTATTTATTCCAGAACGGAAATAAAGCCTACCAGAATGGAAAATATGAGGAAGCCATTTCCGACTATCAGCAAATTCTCAAAATGGGTTACGAATCGCCGGAACTTTATTACAATCTTGGAAATGCCTATTACAAAACTCACAAAATCGGGCCTGCGGTTTTGTACTACAACCGTGCCTTGAAACTGGCCCCCCGGGATGAAGATATTCGCCACAATCTGGAATTGGTCAACCTGCGGGTGGTCGACCGCATCCCTTCGATCCCGGAGTTGTTTTACATTCGCTATTTTAAATCCTTCCGGAATCTTTTCGGCACGGGGACTCTTTTCTGGATTACGGCTATTTTTTATGTGCTAACGATTCTTTCTATTGTGCTGGCTTTGCTGGTCCGAAACCGGGGCTTTCGTAACGTGTCACGCCAATTGGCGTGGGCTTTAGGCATTGTGTTCCTTGTATTTGCATTTACACTCGGCACAAAGGCCTGGGCGCAGACTCACACAGTGGAGGCGGTTGTACTGGCACAAAAGGTTGATGTTAAAAGCGCTCCCGCCAAAGATGGTACCCTTGTTTTTTCTCTGCACGAAGGGGTCAAGGTTCGGATTGAGCAAAAAACAAATGGCTGGTTTGAAATTAAATTAGCGGATGGAAAAGAGGGTTGGCTGCC
>CAZIYL010000209.1:0-4350 GCA_964543425.1 uncultured Deferribacteres bacterium | reverse complement strand
ATAATGCGGATTAGAAAGCCTTACCCAAATTCTGATAATATTGCATCAGAACAAATCCCAAAACACCAATAAAAAAACCAATGATTAGAAGAAAAATTAAAAGAATTCCCACAACGGTAATTAAATCCTTCCCGGGAGAATCCCGAAAACGCGTAAATTTGTAAACAATGGTGTCGTAGAAGGTTTTCCCCACAAAAATAATCGCCAGGGCAATTCCGGCCACAATCTTAAAAACCTGCACACGCGAGGTAATCGTCGTACCGATGGGAAGCAAAAGGTACAAAACAAGAAGCCACTTTCCAATTTCAATGGCGGTAGATTTAATATTGGATTTCACGGGCTCCCCGGCTCCAACCAGAAGGCATCTTCATAATGACTAAAGATAGGTTTCCCCTTTTCGAACTGCACGGTTACCACGTCAAAACGCACGCTGGAATGATGCGATTCATGCTCCGCCAGGTAAGCCTCCGCAGCCAATCCGAGGCGCTTTTGCTTTTTCTTGTCCACCCGATAAATCGGATCTTCATCATCGATGGCATAACGGGTTTTGACTTCCACAAAAATCAGAAAATCATCCTTTTCTGCGATTAAATCGATTTCTCCGCGTCGGCTTCTGTAATTTTTATCCAGAATCCGGTAGCCCTTCCCGCGCAAAAAGCGCTCCGCGAGATGTTCACCGGTTTTTCCAAGAGAATTGTGATTACTGGAAATTTTCATAACCCTTCCAATGAAACGACTTTCGATGGATTTCAGACGGGCCGAATTGCTGCAAGGCTTGAACGTGTTCTTTCGTCCCGTAGCCCTTGTTTTTTGCAAAATGATACGCCGGGTACAGTTCGTCGTAGTGAATCATGAGTCTATCCCGATAAACTTTCGCAATAATAGAAGCTGCGGCAATCGAAAAACTGAGACCGTCGCCTCCGATAATGGCCCGTGCGGCATAAGCCCAATCAGGAATATCGCGGCCATCGACCAAGATAAAATCGGGCGCCGTGGGGAGATTTTCAACGGCCTCCCGCATCGCCAGCAGAGTGGCTTGCAAAATGTTTATTCGATCGATTTCCTCTGAACTGACCCTTCCAATTCCCACCCCCGCGGCTTTTTCAAGGATTTCGTAATACAGCTCTTCCCGGCGGGATGCCGAGAGCTTTTTGCTGTCATCCACGCCCTCAATAAAAATGTGGGGCTCAAAAACAACCGCCGCCGCTACCACGGGGCCTGCTAGAGGCCCCCTGCCCGCTTCATCCACACCGGCCAGCCACTGAATGCCTTCCGCCCAATAGTGGGTATCAAATTGCAAAAGATTTAGTGAGTTTTCTTTCACGTTTTAATCTTCGGGTTTATTTCAAAGTTAGAGTTAGAGTATATCTCAAAGTTAGAGTTAGAGTATATCTCAAAGTTACGTGATTCAAGATTTGCTGATTTTTGCTTTTTCTTTATCCGGATAATTCGTCCAAAATAGATTTTCCGAAACCGGGTTTACCATTTTCGGTGAAGCTGATTCTTGAAATAGCTTTTGGTCTCCACAACAATGACTCCCGCCAGTCCCAGCAAGCCGATTAAATTGGGAATGGCCATCAGGCCGTTCATGATGTCTGCCAGTGTCCACACAAGCTGTAGCTCTGCCACCGCGCCAACAGCCACAAAAAGCGTAAACAGGGCACGGTAAGGCATCACCCATTTTTCACCAAACAGATATTCCAAAGATTTCTCGCCGTAGTAGCTCCAACCCAAAATGGTGGAGTAAGCAAAAAGAATCAGGCCGATCGTGACAATCAACCCCCCAATCGAAGAGTGCATGCCGGTGTTAAATGCGATGGTTGTGAGTTCGGCGCCGGTTTTGCCGTTTGCCCACACCCCACTGGCAAGAATGACAAAACCGGTCATGGAACAAACAACGATGGTATCAATAAAGGTTTGCGTCATCGAGACAAGTGCCTGCGTGACGGGATATTTCGTTTGCGCGGCAGCGGCAGCAATCGGGGAACTGCCCAGTCCGGATTCATTGGAAAACACCCCCCGGGCCACTCCCATCCGGATGGTCAGGAGAACTGTGGAGCCCAGAAACCCGCCAGTGGCTGCTGTTGGAGTAAATGCTTTTTCAAATACCAGGGCAAAAACCTCGGGAATTTTCCGGTACTCAATTGCAATCACAATTAGGGCGCCCGCGATGTAAAAAAGTACCATCACCGGCACCAATGTACCGGTTACCCGTCCGATGCTTTTGATCCCCCCCAGAATTACCAGACCGGTGGCAACGGCCAGAACCAATCCGGTAATCCAAAAGGGGATGCCAAATGTTTTTTCCACGGCATCTGCCACAGAATTGGACTGTACCATATTCCCAATGCCGAATGCCGCAATAAAGGCAAACGCAGCAAACAGAACGCCTAGCCATTTCCAGCCCAATCCCTCGGTGATGTAGTACATCGGGCCGCCGCTCATTGTGCCAAATTTATCGGATTTTCGGAATTTTACTGCCAGAACGGCTTCCGAGAACTTGGTTGCCATTCCAAACAGACCGGTAATCCACATCCAGAAAAGAGCGCCCGGACCGCCCGCAGCAATTGCAGTGGCCACACCGGCAATGTTGCCCGTGCCTACGGTAGCCGCCAGAGCCGTCATAAGTGCCTGAAAATGAGAAATGTCCCCTGCTTCGTCCGTGTCCTCTTTTCGTTTGATCAGAGCGAGCCAAAGTGAATAAAGCAGCGTTCGAAACTGAATCCCTTTTAATCGAATCGTCAGGTAAATTCCGGTTCCGACGAGCAATGTAATTAGCGGAACTCCCCAGACCCAAGCACTAATCCGACTCAAAATGGCGACGATTTGATCCTGCATGTTCTTCCTTCGATTGTATTAAACGCCATTTTCCACACTCTGAAATACGCGAAGAGAATACCCAAAGGGTTCTTTCCGGGGACGAGTATCTCTGTGGCTCTCTGTGCTTCTCTGTGTAACCCGAAAAAAAGTAACACAGAGAACCACTGAGAAAAAAAAGAGAGAACCGCAGAGAAAATGCGCAAGGCATGCCAAACCCTTTCGCAAACTGAAATTCTGCTTGACTCTTCAGAATCCCTGCCTATTTTGGCACTGGAGTTTACATTGGGGCCGAGAACGAATAGTCAAGATTTTCGACGGTTTCACTGTTGCTCAGGGCAGCCTTCCGCTGCCACGCGTTCCAGAACCTGTTCCACACAATCATTGGGATTCTGCACGCCTTTCAGACAATAGAGCCGCCGATAGCGCTGCTGCTCGCCGCCGTTTGTTTCAAAAACATCCACAAGCGTCCCGTAGGGACAATACAAGCATTTTTCCGGCTGCGTTGAGAATTCTGTTGCCGACGAACGAATTATTTCCAGATTAGTTTGCCAGTCGATCCCCGATATTTCACCACGCGAGTCAAATTCGATTCTTCGGAGCTTTTTGTAAATAATTCGTCCCTGGTTTTCACGAATTTCAGCCGTAAATTCAAGGGAATCCCCGGGCCTGAATTTGTATGAATGTTGGAGTGATTGTCCGAGAACAGCGTAAGTAAAATCATCAAAATGTATCCGGTTAATAAAACTCTCCTTGAAAATCAATAAAAATCCTCTTATTTTTAAATGGCTTTCGCGTCCCAAAACATGCTTTTCCAAGAGAGGCTTTACGGCAGAGATCGTTCCAAAAATCTGACCCCGCTTGCCCTTGATGTCATTCAGCCAATCTTCAAATGCCTCCAAATCTTCCCAAAATTTTTTCTGTTCAGAAATTGGAAGAACCATTTGCAATTGGTGCGTGATTTTCTCATCGTAAAAATACTTGCACCCGAAACAGAGTCTGCCGACATGTTTGTAGCCCCGAGGGCAAGATTCTCCTTTTTGGAATTTTTCACAGCGCCATTTTGAATAAACGCATCCATTTGGGTAACACTTTTTAACCTTTAGAACGTGGTAAACCGACACCCGTTTTCCCAATTTTACGTGCGCCTGATTCAAACAGCGAAAGACATCCACCCTTTTGTACTGATTAATCATCCAGGCATCCTTTTTTATCCCCCTCTCAATATAGCGAACGCGGTAATTTTTGTCAAGGTTTTTATTGGAGAGAAAACGAGGGAAAATGAGCAGCCTTTATGCGGAGATTTTTCTGCTCATCCTCCGAGGAATTTATCAGGAAAAAAGGCGAATCAAAAAGTCAACCAGGCGGTCGGCAATCTCCCATGAGAGCACAAACGGGACTTCCTTGTATATTTAAAGTTGTGGTGCGTGAGAAAAATTGAAATCTCAAAAAAATACTCTACCGCTGCGAGTTTTATCTAACACCTTGTTTTATAATGAACAATAATAAATCTAAAAAAATTAATTTTTTTGG
>CAZIYL010000208.1:0-4360 GCA_964543425.1 uncultured Deferribacteres bacterium | reverse complement strand
GGGGAATTTTACTTAGGTGCGAAAAAATAGATTGTCAGAATATCCAAAAAAATTACTTTTTTTGAATTTATTGTAGTTCATTATAAAACAAACTGTTAAATAAAACTCGCAACGGTAGAGATTGCAATTTAAAATGCAAAAATACCTGCTGTAAAAATGGGTTGCAAAAATGCGCTCATTCTATCAATAGTATCTAAGTTTGCCATTTGTGATCAGGAAGGATGGTTGTAATTACAATTTTTCAAAAGTGTTAACACTAATTTTCGAAGTTCTTATTTTCAAATTTCCATTATTTCCCGGCAATAAATCTGTCTTTGCACGATTTAAAGGCTATTTGAATTTTGGATTCATTTTGATTTTTTTATTCATTTGCATTTGCTTATTTGTTTGGTAGACGATAAAAGTATGAATTATTCAGATGAACCATTCATAAATGCAAATGCTGTTTTTTCGTTTCTTTCAAACTCGGAGGTCATCCAATGAAAGCCCTTTCGCGCAGAACATTTTTGTCGATAGGAAGTCAATTGGGTTTGCTGGCTTTTTTGCCCCCGCTTTTCCCTTCTCGATCCCATTTTCGCCTGTTTGAGCGGCCGTACCAGCCAACCCCAAATTTATTTGTTGCACGGAATGGGACGGCTGCCGATTTGGTTGATCGGGTGGTGGCCGGATTGGGTGGTATGAACCGGTTTGTGCACAAGGGTGATGTGGTGGCGTTAAAACCCAATATGAGCTGGGATCGAACTCCCGCTCAGGGAGCGAACACAAATCCGGAAGTGGTGGCAGAGGTGGTCAAACTTTGTCTAAAGGCAGGAGCCAGAAAAGTGCGTGTATTTGACCGAACGTGCAACGAAGCGAAACGAAGCTACGAACACAGCGGTGTGGCAGAAGCCGCCAAAAAGGCGGGAGCGGAGGTTTATTTTCCCTACAAGCGGAATTATGTTTCCGCAAAAATTCCCAATGGGGAACGCCTGCATTCCTGGAAAATCTACAAGGACGTGCTCGATGCCGATGTGCTCATCAATGTTCCCACGGCAAAGCACCACAGCCTTTCACAGGTTACGCTGGGAATTAAAAATCTCATGGGATATTTGGGCAACGACCGCGGAAAAATCCACCGCCATTTTAATCAAAAAATTGTGGATATTGCCTCCGTTCTCCATCCCCAACTCACTATTCTGGATGCCACGCGACTGCTGCTCAGAAACGGACCGCAGGGCGGCAATTTGGACGATGTGAAATGGATTCATACGGTAATCGGCGGAACGGATATGGTGGCCGTAGATGCTTACGGTGCGTCTCTTTTCGGACTTAATCCTGACAAACTTGGTTTTCTGGTGGACGCTCACAAAAGGGGTTTGGGCGAATTGAACCTCAAGAAAATCCATATCCATCAGGTTTAGGTCAAAGAGAATCGAGCGCCCTGGATGAAGCATTTACATAAAATTCGGATCATTTTTCAGAGCCTGTTTTTTCTGTTTTTTTTGATTCTTTTTTTTCAGGCGACGTTTCCTTACCACCCGTTTGTGCGAGCAGAATTTTTCCTCCAATGGAGTCCCCTCACGGCGCTGATCACATTTTTATCCTCCCATCGCGTTTACGCAGGTATGATTCCGGCCGGTATTTTGCTCTTTTTAACGATTTTTCTTGGCCGATTTTTCTGCGGGTGGATTTGCCCTCTGGGCGCCATGATCGATTTTGCTGACCTCTTCATCAAACGAAAACGGAAACTCCGGCGCGATTCTACCAAATTCCGCTGGCTGAAGTTTGGCGTCTTGACGGCTCTTGTTGTGATGGCGCTTTTCTCGGTTCAATTTGCCTGGTTTTTTGATCCCTTGGCGCTTACAAACCGTACCGTTACTACGGCGCTTTACCCCATGTTGGCTGTTTTAACGGAGTCCGTTTTCGGCTGGCTCTGGCCGGTTGCCTTTCTTCAACCCGTTCTCATGAGTATTCACGAATTTTTGGAAAGCTGGCTTTTACCGGTAAACCTTCATTTGATTGCACAGGGTATCCCTATTTTTGTGCTGTTTTTAGGCATCCTTTCACTCAACCTGATTTCGAAGCGTTTTTGGTGTCGGAATGTGTGTCCGCTGGGAGCCCTGCTGGGAATTTTTGCCAAATTCCGAATCCTGGAGCGAACGGTTGACGAGGAAGGCTGCGTTTCCTGCCGGATTTGTCAGGCCGATTGCCGGATGAATGCCATCGAGGATAATTTTGTGGATTTTTCAAAGGTAGAATGCATTGATTCTCTGGATTGTGCGGCTGTGTGTCCAACTCAGGCAGTATCTTACAAATTGAATTTGAAAAATCCAAAGCCTTCCAAAATTGATTTTCCACGGCGGCGTTTTTTGCAATCTTTGGGTAGCGGTATCCTGGCGGCAGGGTTATTCAAAATCGATTTTGTGAATCGCCAAAGCCGGGGCGATCACGTGCGCCCGCCGGGTGCTTTGCCGGAAGATCAGTTTTTGGAACAGTGCATTCGCTGTCAGGAGTGTGTGCGGGTGTGTTCTACAACCGGGGGACTCCTGCAGCCGTCGTGGCTGGAAACGGGCTGGGAGGGCATCTGGTCTCCCATTGGAAACCCTCGCGAGGGTTACTGCGAGTTTACCTGCAATCTCTGTGGCGAGGTGTGTCCCACAGGTGCGATTCAACTGCTGGATTTGGCGACCAAACAGAAAACCAAAATCGGCACGGCATTTTTCGATCACAACCGCTGCATTCCCTGGAATTCCGGCGACAACTGCATGGTGTGCCAGGAACACTGCCCCACACCGGAAAAGGCGATTGCGTTTCGGGAAGGCGATTTTGTGACAGCGGACGGGAAAATCAAGAAGGTGAAGTACCCTTATGTAAAAGAAGATTTGTGCATCGGTTGCGGTATTTGTGTAACCAAGTGCCCTGTGGAGGGCGGTCCGGGGATTTTTCTTACGGCCGAAGGTGCGGAGAGGGAAGAAGTCTAAATGATCATCAAGTGTCCAACGCAGTCGGATGGATCGGGACAACCGCGGAAAAAATAGACAATTAAAAAGGCACGATTTTTATTTGGTGAACTTAGATTTGAAAAATAGCAAGTGCAAGAATAGTTGCGGCTGCCCTGAGCCACAGGCTCGGTCTTACCTGATGCCTTTCCATTTACCGAAGACGATGGAATCGGCAATAGAAAGCAGGGAGTCTTTGACTTTGGACATGAGGAATCACACTCCCTTCAAGCGTTGGGTGGGGATTGAGTGATTGTGCACGGCAATGGAGCAGGAAAACAGGGAAAGCGCAAAGAAGAAAAAAATGCTTCGACTATGCTCAGTCACCATGCTTCGACAATCTCGGCAATCATACAATATATTGACTACAATAGAAATATAATAACAATATGTGGTATTGTCAAGTAATAAATAAGAAAATATATGAATTGACTGTAATTAATGATTTTTGGCTTGACAAAGACTGAATAATTTCCGTAACTTCCAGATAATTTTATAAGCCACATAAAAATAATAGCGGGGAGCCCCCTCATGAGTGATTATCTATTGCCTCGTTTGCCGATTAAAAGAAGGCCTATATTATGTTTATAAAACTTTGATTTAATCATATTAAAGAATATTTTGAAAAGAGCAGCTATTGGGGCGGGTATAAGAAAAAATGTAACATCGCATATGATCAGATAATGTTTTACAACTCATTTGCTTGAATAGGGTACTGATCTTAGATATACTCAAGAATTATTGGGGCACGATAGTTCAAAAACGACAGAGATAGACCATGTATCTAAAAAAGCAATTGAAAATATAAAAATTGTGATGGATGATTTTTTTGATAAAAAAGCCAATATGGTGGAAAAGGAAAAATATAAGCACTTCGAATGGCTCAGTTTGTCACGTTTCAGTTGAAAATGGAAAAAAGCAAAAAAGCTATTTTTTAGCCAACGCTCCAAAAGGAATGAAATAGAATATGACAGAAATAAAGAAAGAAATAGATAAACAAGTAAAATCAAAAAAAAGGGTTGCTGAATATGCAGAGGTTTTTACTTCTGAACGAGAAGTCAATGCAATGCTTGATTTAGTAAAACAGGAAACAGAAAGGATTGATTCACGGTTTTTAGAGCCGGCTTGCGGAACAGGCAATTTTTTGGTGGAGATTTTACGGCGAAAATTAGAAGTCGTGAAAAATCGATATAAAAAAAACCAATTGGAATATGAACGCTACGCCGTAATTGCCGTTTCAAGTATTTATGGAGTTGATTTATTACAGGATAATGTAGAAGAAGCACAAAAAAGACTCTTTGATATATTCAATGAACAATATACTTACTTACTAAACTTTCACAAAAACCGGCAAAAGGATAGCTATAACTGATATAATAACA
>CAZIYL010000207.1:0-4367 GCA_964543425.1 uncultured Deferribacteres bacterium | reverse complement strand
TTCTTCCACCGAAAAGTCATCGAACCAGGCATATCCCATGGCAGCATTATTGACCCGGGCTCTTACGGAAATCCCAACCGCTTCGTCGGGAGCCTTCGAGATCGCCATGTACTCCGTCCAACCGGATGAGGAATCCCGCTGAGCAATGTACAAGAATTGATCACTCATATTTGCCCAGGAGGTCTCCCAACCGGCTTTATGGTAGAAAAAGCACAGGTTGATCCGATCCGCCACGTAATCTCCCGTTATATTACTCGCAATGTATTTATCGTCGGTGTTTACACTGTCAGTTTTCACCCACACGGAGATTTTGTAGTAATGGCCTGCCTTAATGCCTCCGGCTGGAACCGAATAAAATACCATCTCGTCACTGTCCGTGTCTCGCTCCACCAACTCACAGGAATGCGTCCCGGAATGCGCCACATCATTGACGTAGAGCGCTTTCCCTTTGTCCGCTCCTGCCGTCCACATCATCCAACCGGCAGGTGTCTCCGCATTGCCACCAAACATCCCTGCTGACCACGGCGATGACCCCAATCCAACGTCATCAAACCATACCGTTCCCGTCGCTTCCTTGCCCATCGTTAATTCACATACCGCAGAATCCGCCGTGTCCGGTAACGCCACATACGTGTAAACCGTATCCCAATCCGCCTTCGTCCCAACACTCTGATCTATCGGAATAAACTGAGGCGCCACTAACTCCACACCATTCTTGTAGAACTTGTACGTGAATCCTATCTTCTGATCGTCATTGGCCGGACTCGTGTTCACGTTCTCCGTCTTGTACCAACCACCTATCTTGTACAATAACGGCTTCATCCCATTCCACAAATACTGCGCAAAATTGTCAGACTGCCAGCCCACCGCCTGTGAACTCGCCGCCGTCTTCACAATCTTGTATGACCGGAAATACGTGTGCGCCGCATCTTCCGCCCATATACACTGCGCTCCACCGTCTCCATTGCCAACCGCATGATAGAAAAACGGCTCGTCTATCTCTAAATCCCCATTGTAAATTAAATTAGTTCCTCCCTGCGCAAACGTCAATCCCGAAAAAAACAGCAGGGTAAAAATAGTCCCCAATAAAATCTTCCAATTTCTGTGAACACTCATTGTTACCTCCTTTTTTGATGGTTCATTAGGTCAACAATTTGTCACGAAGATTTGCCGCATACTTTTCCATTCACCTCCTTCCCAATTGTTTATCTCTTACGATTATTGGATCTGGTTTATACAGATTTAAAGGAAAACTTAAATATTTTTCTCTTGCTGATTGGCAAGCACAAAAAAAGTTGCTTCATTTAGTAAAAATGCCAAAAATGTACTTTCAAAAAAGCATCGTGCAATAAAACGGCAGAGCAACCGCAGAGGGCACATTGGCGCAACGTCTATTCAGTTATTTATGGATTTAGCATTTTATTCGTGTATTTTGCGAGTTTTAGTGATTGAAAACTTGCAACGGTAGAGATTTTTAAATTGCCCTGCACGATTTCCTTTCAATTAAATCAACGGGTACCAGTATTTTTTCCTGCAACGATTTTTTTCCATCAATGATATCGCGAACCATGGCAACCGCTTTTGCCCCCATTTCTTCCATTCTGACGTTCATCGTCGTTAAGGGGGGTTCCGTATGATTGGTCACTTCAATGTTGTCAAAACCCACAATGGAAATATCTTCAGGCATTCGCAGTCCCTTCGCATGTATCGCCTTCAAAGCGCCCAGCGCCATCGCGTCATTGGCTGCGAAAACGGCGGTGGGAAGCTCATTTTGGGACAGAATTTTTTGCATTGCTTTGAACCCATCTTCTGCCCGTGTTTCTTCTTCGTCCCGGATCACCCATTTCTCAAAATCCAATCTTGCCTCTTGCATGGCCAGAGAATAGCCCCGGAAACGTTCTTGAATACTCGGGTGATAGACAGAACCTCCAATAAAGGCGATTTTTGTATGACCTAATTTTTGAAGATATTGAACCGCTTTCCGAGCGCCCTCGGCATTATCAATCAACACGCAGGGCCATTTTTGTTTGGGAGGATAATAATCGATTAAAACAACAGGAATTCCCATTTTTCTGATTTCATACAGCCATCTGTCATTCATGCTTCCCGCTGTGATAACCCCATCGACATTGCCCTCTTTTAAAAAGCGCGGTATTTTTTTGGCAGAAAAAGTGCTCTCCACGGAGGTAAGCAAAATGTAATAGTCGAATTGACGGGCTTCAAATTCACACCCCAGAAAAATGCGTGTGTAAAAAGGTTCTGCGCGGGTAAAGTGGACATCGCTGATGACAAAGCCAATATTTCCCGTTTTTCTGGATGCCAAAGTTCGGGCTGAGCGCCGGGGATAAAAATCCATTTCTTCGATTACATGAAGCACTTTCTTGCGGGTGGATTCCCGAACGGGCTTCTTATTGTTGAGCACCAAAGAAACGGTAGATTGAGAGACGCCTGCTTTTTCGGCAACTTCTTTAATGGTAATATTCATTTGATTAAAGCGCTTTAATTAATTGGCGTAAAAGTAAATGCTATATCACATTGTTTTTATAGTTGATACTAATTACTGTCAGAGGTAATCATGCATTTTATATAAAGAATGTTTATTATTTATCGAAGCGCTTTTATAAAATATAATAAATATTTTTCAATTGTCAAGAGAAAAATGCAAAAATAAAAATTTTTTTCGAATATTTTACTGGCTTTTTAAAAAAGATTATACTGGCAAGAAATTAGACCTTTCCGAAAGCCCAGAAACTTTCGGAAAGGTTGCAGACCGAATAAATCTTAGAATCGGCATTCTCTAATGCCGGTCCGGACTTGGCGGCTTTTGGATGTGTTTGGGCCGATGCGTTTTCAATTCCCCCAGAAGATATTGGACGGCCTTTTCAAGCATGGTTCACGGCCCAGGCAAATCAGCGTGGGATCATCGAACACCGGAATGTTCGGTTTTACGCCGTTGTAGCGCTCGTTGATAATCAAGGACCTCCTTTGTAAGTGACTGCGCATACCAGCCTTCGTAAAGGCTCTTGAATCCGCCAAACGATGTACTCGGTACATAAATGTAGCCAATTTTCCCTCTGGAAAGGCTGTCCGCAAGTGCCTGATTGTACTGCACCCATTTCAGGTATCTAAATTTAGCATCTGAAACGAATTCCAACAAAAAAGGCGGGTACAAAACCCGCCCTGTTGTTCACAGATTGATTAAGGCTCTATCGTATGACAAGAATTTTCTTGCTGAGAATTCGATTGCCCACTTTCATTTTCACCAGGTACACACCGGAACTGACCAGTTGTCCCCATTGATCCCACCCGTTCCAAATTGCCTCATACCGCCCCGAATGATAGGTGGCTTGAACTAATGTCAGGATAAGCCTTCCCGTCAGATCATAAATGCGAATTTCGACCGAATAGCTGAACTTAGGGCCTGAAATTTTGAAAACCACGTGCGTAAATGACCGACCCTTTCCCAGCAGAAGCGGATTAGGGTAACCGGGCAGCAATTGAAATTGCTCGGGCAAGGAATTCTTTTCAGACAACGGTTGCTCCACTTCCGTACCGGGTTGTGTCCCCCCGGGCGGATTATTCTGCTGAAAGGTTGTGTATTTTGTCACAATTCCATAGAGAATGCTCAGGCGAATGATTTCCTTTTTATACTCCTGTCCCTGATTGCTATTCTCACCCACAATGTCGATTAAAGATAGCAGATAGTCGATCTTCTTTTTGGCCCACATTTTGGGAATAAAAAGATTTTTGGTAGAATCGCCGGAGAAAGTAACATCGTACTGAAATGTGAGAGAATCTTTCACACCGCGACCGCTTAACGTAACCGCTGCAGGTCCGGGCGTCTTGTACCGCCCCAACAACACCAATTGTTCCCCCACAAAAATATCCGGAATGTGAACCGGGTAAACCTCGTACACATCACCTCCAGCAAAAGACACGGAAATGTTTTGAAGCAGAGGATTGCGTATCTTATTTAAAAGTCCGCAATTCTGTCCCGCACATCACCCTGATCCATTACATATTGAACCAATCCGTGGTTTTGATCTGCCAAAGACGTTAGAAGGTAACGTTCCACATCGGCTCCCACGCCAAACACGAACAAACGCACATTTTTTGTATTGGCAGCTTTTACATCATCCAGAATTTGCTGTGAATCGGTTATTCCCACCGTTGCCACACCGTCGGTCAGAAAAATAATAATATTTTCTGTTGTGTCCGGCATATTTTGCTGAAGCGCCATCAACAGCGCTTCATGAATATTGGTTCCCCCACCCGGTGGAATAGATTGCACAAATTGCACACCATCATTAATATTTTGCGCTGTAGCCAGAATAGGATAGGGTTTGTATTTCGATGCCTCATCGCTA
>CAZIYL010000206.1:0-4374 GCA_964543425.1 uncultured Deferribacteres bacterium | reverse complement strand
GCCGGTGCCGCTGGACGACTTCTCGGAGCCGGGGGCGAATAGCTGGGCCGACTCGTTGAGCGGCTGCGATGCCGAATCACCGGCTCGGAATGTCTCACAGGTCGTCTGTACACACGCATTCCTGTGGAAGACTTAGATGGATTTGAGCGCCTCCTCACCACACGAATACGACTCTCATGTGAAGGCTTTCGCACTGTTCGTGATCGATTTACCGTCGATCGTTTTGCCTGGCGCGCTTCTGATCTTCTGACATAAATTTTTCGTGTTCTATTTTCTGCTTGAACCGTGGTTTTGCGTGTGCGTTTGGGATGCCGAACCAAAATGCGGTTACCATTGTTGTCGTAGCGTTTTGCCTTTCGGATACGCGTAACCGCTGTTTGTTGCGATCCTTTTGTTTTTTCAACGCGAATGGCATCAGCCGGGTGTTGGCTGCCCACAGGATTTTGTTTGCGAATACGTGTTGGATTGGGTTCTAATCCATTACGCCGGTCATCAGGTCGATGTGTTGGTTTACTGAGTCCTGTTGAAACACCTCCACCGAAACCGCCGCCTGCGACCGCCGGCGCTTCGATGAGACCGCCCCGACGCCCGGTATCCAGACCTTGGCGGCGCCTAAACGGACGCTGCCTCAGCTCCCGTTGCTCATACGTGTAGGTTGAGTACCACCACCAATCTACGCCGCCGCCCCATCCATCGTAATACGAATAATATCGATAGGGATTGTACCAGGGAGCCGTACTCCACCGGTAAAAGGGCGTCGAATAGCGCCAATCCCACAAAAACGGGTCGTAATAATAGGGCGAACCGAATGTGGCAGAAAAATAAAATCCATCATAATTGGGATAATATGGATAGTCGTAGTACCAATCACCGTACCAGCTATTTGGCCAATAAGGAGAACCATACGGGTACGTGGGAGAATAGTAATTGTAAATATTGGTTGTTCCTGGTTCTTGGCCGTATGATTGCTGATTGTTGCTTTCAGTTTGCTGTTGATCATCGTCGATGTAAACGGTGTCGGTTTCGGCAGGAGCTTCCTGCTGTCCGTAATAAGATTGTCCGGAATTCTGATTCTGATTCTGGGGAGTACCTTGATCGCTCTTGGAAGCCGTGTACGATTCTTCCGTTGCCGAATAATTTTGCAACTGGGTGTAACAGCCGCCCAGGAAGCCTCCAATAAAAACGGCCATTCCCAGAACAAATAGTATTTTAAATATTTTATTCATAATTGCCTCCTTCCCTAAAAAGGGGGATTTTAAAATCGGGGGATAAACTACCTAATTTATTTACAAGGGAAAAAGACTAAATGTTCCAAATAGTTTTAATTTCCCCTATTTTATTAATAGAAATTCCCGCATGTTCAGCTTGGGACGCTCAGCAATAAACTCATTGGGATCGGGAACGCCTACCGGTAAAATGACCTGCAAATCCCATTCCAAATCCACGCCCAATAGCCCGGAAATGGCACGTTTTCGGGACGGCGTGTAGGGTACGGTTCCCAGTTGAGCGTTTGTGACGGCCAACAAAAACGATCCCACGGCAATCCAGAGGGATTCTTTAAAATAGGGTGATTTTCTCAGACCGAAGACACACACCAAATAGGGTGCCTCGCTCAGGAAGGGTTTTTGGGGGCCAATTCCCTGTTCCCGAAAGAAGGCTTTCATCCAGTCCGGCGCCCGGCGGTGAAAATCTGCTTCCGCTTCTTCCGACACCCGGCGGATTTCTTTTCGAAGGGCTTCGTCTTTCACCAGAACTATTTTCCATGGCTGGCGATTGGCTCCCGAAGGAGCGTACTTAAAAACATCCAATAATTCCAAAACCGTTTTCAGCGGAATTTCTTTTTGAAGAAATTTTCGGCGCGTGCGTCTTTCTTGAACCACTTTCCGGAAATCGCTCATTCAGACCTCAATCATTTTTGGAAGGCATGATTCACTGTTTTTGCCACACAGACCCCAAATCACGAAGATTATTATCCTTTTGAGTTTTATGGTTTTACTTGATTTTACAATCATTACATCATACGAAAAAATCTACCACACCTGGTCGCCGAGTAGTTCTTTTCGTAAATACTGTAACATATTCTAAAAGGTTCATACTGTTAGGGATGAAATCGTGAACATGAGTCAAAATCCGAAGCACGAAATCCGAAATCCTTTACCCCGTTAGATAATGACTGTTTGTTTAAAGAATCAAATTCCAAGAAACCGCTTTTATCAAGCAATCTACTGTTCCCTTTAAATTTATCTAACGGGGTGAACAAATTCGAATGACCAAAATTTAAAACGATGCAAAAGAAACATTTTGTTATTCTTTGAGAAATTGCCTTATTTGTATTTTGGATTTGTTTCCAATTTTGATAGTCAGATTTCGTATTTATTATGTTTTATTCGAATCAAATTCGTGAATCCGTGGCGTTACTATTTTTAAATGGCGGCTTTGCCCCATTTTGCTTCGGATTTTAACCCTCGGGTTCTCTTTCGGGCAGAATCTCTTTCCCTCTTTCAGCCAGCTCCTGTTTCAGAAACTGCCCGGTGTAAGATTTTTCGTTTGCCGCCACTTCTTCCGGTGTGCCGATTGCCACAACGGTTCCCCCGGCGTCGCCTCCTTCGGGACCCAGATCAATAATGTAATCGGCTGTTTTGACCACATCCAGATTGTGTTCAATCACGATAACGGTATTCCCCTTGTCCACCAATCGGTTTAGAACCGTGAGCAGCATTTTCACATCTTCAAAATGAAGGCCCGTGGTGGGCTCGTCCAGAATGTAAAGCGTACGGCCCGTTGCAATTTTGGAAAGCTCCGTGGAAAGCTTGACCCGCTGCGCCTCCCCGCCGGAGAGCGTTGTCGCCGGTTGTCCCAATCGAATGTAGCCAAGCCCTACGTCATACAAAGTTTTTAATTTTCTATGAATCACCGGAATGTTCTTGAAAAATTCCATTGCCTCGTGAACCGTCATGTCCAGCACATCCGCAATGGATTTGCCCCGATAGGTGATTTCCAGTGTTTCGCGGTTGTAGCGTTTCCCCTTGCAAGCCTCGCACGTGACATACACGTCCGGCAAAAAGTGCATTTCGATTTTAATAATACCGTCACCCTGGCAGGTTTCGCAGCGGCCGCCCTTCACATTAAAACTGAACCGTCCGGGTTTGTAGCCGCGAATTTTCGATTCGGGAAGTTGCGAAAAAAGCTCCCGAATGGGCGTAAACACCCCGGTGTAGGTGGCGGGATTCGACCGCGGCGTTCGGCCAATGGGCGATTGATCAATGTCAATCACCTTGTCGATGTTTTCCAGTCCCACAACGGAATCGTACGGGAGTGGACTGTCCTTGCTGTAATAGAGGCTTCTTTTCAGCGCCGGGTAGAGTGTTTCGTTCACCAGGGTACTTTTGCCTGATCCCGAAACGCCCGTGACACAAATAAACGTTCCCAGCGGAAATTTCACAGCAATTGATTTGAGATTATTCCCGCGTGCGCCGATTAATTCGATAAATTTACCGGTTCCGATGCGGCGACTGTCGGGCATGGGAATAAATCGGGTTCCGGTAAGATATTGGCCGGTCAGCGAATGTTTGTTGGCTTTTACCTGCTGCGGCGTTCCGATGGCCACAATTTCCCCACCGTTTTCGCCAGCGCCGGGGCCCAGATCTACCACGAAATCGGCGTGCTCGATGGTTTCACGATCGTGCTCCACAACCACAACCGTGTTGCCCAGATCGCGGAGGCGTTCCAGAGTGTGAATAAGTCTGCGATTGTCCCGCTGGTGCAGGCCAATACTGGGTTCATCCAGAATGTACAACACACCCACCAACTGCGAGCCAATTTGCGTGGCCAGCCGGATGCGCTGGGCTTCCCCGCCGGAAAGCGTACTGGCGGTTCGATCCACCGTCAGGTAATCCAGTCCTACATTGATTAAAAACTGAAGGCGGGCACGAATTTCCTTCAAGATCTGGTGCGCAATCTGCTCCTCGCGTTCTGACAATTCCAGCGTTGCGAAAAAGTGATTGGCCTCCTTAACAGACATCTGTGTGATGTCGTAAACGTTTAAATTTTTTATTTTGATGGACAGACTCTCCGGCTTGAGACGGGCGCCCCCGCAGGCAGGGCAGGTTTTAATGTTCATGTAGCTCTCAATCCACTCCCGCACCGACGTAGAATTGGTTTGGCCGTAGCGCCGCTTCAGATTGGGAATCACCCCTTCAAATTTGGTTTGGAATTCCGCCCGAATCTTTCCGTGGGTGCTGCGGTAATTGATCTCAATTTCCTCATCCGAGCCGTAGAGAATAATCTGCCGCAGCGCCTCCGGGAGCTTTTCCCAGGGAGTGTCCATGCTGAACCCGTAGTGTTTGGCAAGCGATTTCAAATGGGTGAAATACC
>CAZIYL010000205.1:0-4397 GCA_964543425.1 uncultured Deferribacteres bacterium | reverse complement strand
GCATGATAGTGAACACGGGGGATGATTTTTTCAGCGGCTCTTTTTTTATACCATTTGATAAATGCTTGGCTGGCTCGAGTTGAAGAAACGGCAGCGATAATAAATTTACCGGCAAATTTTATTTCTTCGACATCACTCTTCCTTATTTCCAATCGATAATTTTTACCGAGATACAAAACCGTTTCGCCTGAGACGAATTCCTTGGATTGAGTTTCCAAATCATATTTCTGTGAATCGTTAACTTTCTTGTAAATCCAATATTTTTTTGATTCAACCAATTGAGCTATCTTGTCTGGATCAGCACCTTTGGGCGCTTTGACCACAATTGTTCGATCCCGTTCTACCGTGATGGTAATTGTCTTCCTCTCCGAATATTTTACTCTATAATCAATCTTCATGATTATTCCGCGTAAAGTATACGATCATGATTAGCCTGTGCCACTTCCATCACCCGTGAAATAATCTCGTTTCTCTTTTTAACAATATTAGGCAATTTATTGAACCGCTTAGACAATAGAACATTTTGGATTTCCGCTTTCAGTTTATTTCGTGCAGGAATACTATCCCAAAAGCCCGTCAGTTCTATTTCCGTTTTCACGATATTAAAAACTTCCCTGGTAAGATCAACCATGTTGTCCAATTCTTCATTTGAGAAGGTATCTTCACCGAACGCTTTTCCATATATTTCCCGGGCAAAAATACGGAAGAATGGCATCTGTTTCTTGCGGTGCAGCCCCCCAGGCGGCTTGGGCATGTTTTTGATTTTCTCACGAAGTTTTTCCAACTCTTCCCAGATGCGCTGCCAATTGTTCTTGAACTCCTCAAGAATGCGTTCCAGCGCTTCGGCAAACGATGCGTATAATTCAGGATCCTCATCAAAGTTGATATCCAGATGATGACGGATGGCATGCTCCACTTCCGCCGCTTTGGTTTTTACCCGTTTCCGTTTGCCGACTTCCTCTTCGAATTTATCATCAAGAATAGATATGGGCTCAACTTTCTGTTCAATGCCTTTAGACTTTAAATAATCATCCGTTATGGTACGTAATTTGGCTGGAATCCCTTTCATGCTGAAACGCTGATCACGGAAATGAAGCTTTGCCAGCGCATTGATTTCGGTGAGAGATTGATAATCATGATAAAAATCAAGCGCCTCTTTTCGGGGGAAAACCACGTTCATGCACTTGGTCAATTTTTCAAAAGCCGCCAGATACTCGAATCGGATATCTTCATCATAAAATAGATCGAAAAAGGCATCATGATCATTCAAATCTTCCAGACCATGCTTTTTCAATAGCGCCATTATTTCACTGTGGGCGGCTTTTAAATCATTGAGTTCCTCTTCTTCTGAACCAAGCGAATCAAGAATTTCCTTCTGTTCCCGCTCGTCATAATTGTCTATGGCTTCTTTAAGGTGATGCCCTACACCAACATAATCCACCACAAAACCCTTTTCTTTTGCTGCGTCGCCCACACGATTAACCCGAGCAATAGCCTGCAACAGATTATGCGCCTTGATAACTCTATCCAGATACATAACTTGTTCGATAGGAGCATCAAAGCCGGTAATCAGCATATTCATCACCACCACAATGCCCACATCCCCTCTTACTCCTTCGTCCTCTGCATCAAAAGGTAGTTTGAAACTTTTAATGATTTCTTCGTGTCTTGCCGGATTGGAGCGTTCTTTGATATGCGGCAGGTCGTTGTGCCCCCCTGAAATGACTGTTTCAATTCGCAATCTTTTTAGACGATCGATATCAAGTTTCTGTGGATTATTCTGTTCAAGTTCTTTTATCTTTTCGGCTACGGCCTCTTTCAGCGCCAGTTCATAGCGCACGGCGGCTTCCTGCGATGTTGCCACAACCTGCGCCTTAAAGCCATTGGGGAAAATATGCCTGGTATAATGATCGATCATATCTTTGGCTTTGGCTGCGATGGTCTCCCTGGCTTCCAGGTAGGCTTTGCGGGAACCGTAACCTAAAATTTGCATGCGTTCCTGAATATTGTATTCACTGAACACATCCTCAAATTTCTCATCCATTCCCGGCTTGTCAGTAACCTCGGCATTGTGCGTGCGGCCTTCATAGACAATTTCCAGGGTCACTTTATCATCAATGGATTGCCGCATGCTGTATTTGTCAATATAATCGCCGAACACCTTTTCAGTTTTATCGATAGGCGTGCCAGTGTAACCGATTTTGGCAGCGTTGGGTAAGGCCCTATCCAGATTGGCGCCCAGCAGGGCATATTGTGAGCGGTGTGCTTCATCAGTCATGATTAAAATATTCGGGCTGGGATTTAATTCTGGAAAGATTTCCTGCAAGTCCCTTTCCTGGAATTTATGAATCATAGCCATCACCAGATCGGAGGAATCGGCGGGCAGCAATTCTTTCAATCTGGCAATGCTGTCTGCCACTTTAATCGTAAAACCGATATGTTGACTGGTTTCGCTGAGTTGCTGCTCCAGTTGCGTGCGGTCAGTGACAAACACCACCTTCCAGTGGCTCAGTTGCGGTTGGCGATACATTTCCCGCACCATGAACATCATGGTCAGTGATTTACCGGATCCCTGCGTGTGCCAGATAATGCCGCTGCGTTCTCTTCGTGTCTTACCGTTAAGTAATCTCTCAACCGCTTTTTTAACCGCCCTAAATTGCTGATACCGCCCGACAATTTTAATAAGTTTGCCTTTATCATTAACGGTAAAAAGCGTAAAATTGCGAATGATATCAAGCAGATTATTCTTATCCAGCATTCCGGCTACCAACCGTTGCTGGTCGTTGGGGGATGAAGCGCCGTGTTCCGGATCGTTCAGGGTTCTAGGATAAGGATCGGCCCAGCGGTAAAAATGCTTGGGAATACGGGATGAAATGGTGCCGAACTTGCACTCATTGCGGCAGGTGGCCACAACAAACTGATTGTAATAAAACAACGGCGGGCTGCCTTCTTTGGTGGCGCCCCGCTGTTCGCTGTAACGCAACAACTGGTCGATGGCCTCAGGAATCGGTTCCTTTGTTTTTGGCGATTTGCATTCCACAACAACCACCGGCAGACCATTGATGAATAAAACAATATCAGGGAAAATGTGGTGCTCGGTGCCGAGAATACGAATTTTAAACTGACTGACCGCCAGAAAAGAATTGTTATCCGGATTTTCGAAATCAATGTAACGAACCGTAGGGCTGCGGTCACCTGTTTTGCGATTTTCAGACACGCTGGTGTTTTCCAGCAGCAATTTGAGAATGGCCTGATTGTTTTCAATCAGGTTGGAACCGGGGAAGGTGGTAATTTTCTGGATAACCTCTTCAATCTGATCGTCTTCCAGCCAGTCGTTTATTTTTTTTAGAGACGCCCGCAGTTCCGGTTTCAACACAACTTCGGTGAAATTCTCGCGTCCGGTGTCAGACGGCGTCTGCCTCATATCCAGTCGTTTGACCGTCCAGCCCAATCCTTCCAGTTGTTTCAGAAACGGTTCTTCAACGTGATTCTTTTCATCAAGTTTGATGTGTTCCGGTGTTTTGTCCTTGTAAGCCACTTTGCCCCTTATAATGAAAATGTATTAATTAATTGCTCGATAATTTTATCGCCATCGATATCCGAAAGGCCGATATTCTTTCCAATTGATTTATAATCCGGTGGATCAGATTTTATTAATTCAATAAATTCCTTGATATCCGCTTCAATTGATTGCGGTAATTTAACGCTGCTTTCACCGGTTAACATTACGGCCAAACGAATGATGTCATTTTTATGTTTGCGTATGTTACGCTCATCAATCTGCTCACCGTTATTTTTTCTACTCCGCAAATCAAGAAAGGCTTTGGCCTTAAGGCAGATCAATGTTTCAATCCTCGCCAAATGCAAACCATTTTCTTCATCGCTGTTTTCTATCGTAAAATGGTAATAATCACCATCCATCAAAATTGCAGAAAGGCTTGATAAATCTTCGTCAATTGGAATAGGAGTTAAATGTGCATCTTCCGTTAAATCCAGCAAATCCGGCTTTCTGGAAAATAGTTCTAACTGGAAAGGATATTCTTCATTTTCCGGTTTCATAAAACGATAATATTTCCTCTCACCTTCGCTTTTTTGTCGTGTTTCATAATTGCCTTCTTTAACGAATTCCCAAAATTTTCCAACAAAATCGGGGCTAAGAGCTTCTACAATGAGAATAATATCCAAATCTTTTGTAGCTCTAAAATTTAAGCCGGCTTTGGTCATCTGTTCGTCGCAAGCGGTTCCGCCAATCAGAATATAATTACCGGTAAAATCTTTGAAAAACTCACGAAATATATCAACACCTTTTACCATAAGCGCTCAATCATTTTTTCCAGTTCCATTTCCACCCGCTCGTCTTTTTCTTCTCTTAATGTTAAATAAAGAGAAAGCGGATC
>CAZIYL010000204.1:0-4432 GCA_964543425.1 uncultured Deferribacteres bacterium | reverse complement strand
CTCGATTTCAGTTTCGGGGCAGCAGCACGGTTTGGTTTCTCTGGATGCTCAGGGTAATCTTACCCGTCCCCGAAGCAAGCTCTGGAATGATTTTTCCACACAGGAGGAATGTAATATTCTGACCGAGCGGGTCGGCGGGAAAGAAGCCATGATTCGCGAAGTCGGAAATACCCAGCGCACCGGGTACACCGCTGCAAAAATTTTCCACATGTTTCGCTACGAACGTGAGGCTTACAACCGGACGGCTACATTTTTTCTGGTGCATAATTTCGTCAATTGGTACCTGACAGGCGGGAAAAATGGAGGCGTTGGGGTGATGGAACCCGGTGACACCTCCGGGACCGCTCTGTGGAATCCTGTAACAGGAAGATGGTCGAAAAAAGTGATCGAGGCCATCGATGCAGGGCTTTGGCAAAAACTGCCTCCGGTTTTACCCTCGGATAAAAGCATTGGAAGAATTTCAGACAAGCTGGTTCACACATTTGGATTTTCCCCCGACTGCAAAATTGACGCGGGCAGCGGTGATAATATGTACGGGGCGGTGGGAACCGGCAATGTACGGCCGGGGATCGTGACTGTGAGCCTGGGTACCAGTGGAACGGCCTACACCTTTTTGCAGGAACCGTACGTGGACCCGGAGGGGGAAATTGCCGCCTTTTGCGACAGCACCGGCCATCATCTGCCCCTTCTGTGTGTGTCTAATATGGCCAACGGATACGTGGATTTTTTAGGGGAATTCAATCTCTCCCACGAAGAATTTACGAGTTTAATCGGAAAGACCTCTCCGGGGAATGGCGGACGGCTGCTCATCCCCTGGTTTGAGGGTGAACGAACGCCGGATGTTCCCAAAGCGGCGCCGGTTCACTTGGGATTCCGCTCGGGCGATTTTACGAAAGAGATTTTAGCCCGCGCCGTTCTGGAGGGACACGTGTTGAATCTTTTCTACGGGTTTCAGCGGATGCCGGTAAAGCCGACGGAAATCCGGCTAACGGGCGGATTGTCGAAATCGGAGGCGTGGCAGCAGGCCATTGCCGATGTGTTTGAGGCTAAAACCGTGCCGGTGGAGGGAGAGGGTGCGGCTCTGGGGGCAGCCCTTCACGCCGCCTGGGTGTGGCAAAAGGAAAATGGTGCAGCCGTTCCACTGGAGACGCTGGTTCGGCCGTTTGTGAAAGTGAATGATGTTCTGCGTAAGAAACCCATCGAAAAAAATACTGCAATTTACCGGAAGCAAAAAGAGGCTTACACGGCGTTTGTGAATCGGATCCTCGGAAAGGCCGGGGAAAATCCTTTCGATTTGCGGGCGGAGTGGATGGTGGGGATGCCTGAGTAAAGATCGGTTTGGAAGAGTCATTTTTTTATTGAGCCGTGTGGCGGGCCACTCTTTTGAATCCGGGTAGAATTCCCTTTGAAAAGAGGGGACGGTCTGTCAGCGGAAGGGTAGATTGGGGTGTGAAATCGAACGATCTGACAGGCTTGCAAAAACACCCCTTGAATCCTCTCTTAACAAAAGGGACGTCCCGATTTTTATCTTGATTCATTCTTAATAAATTTGCGTAAAAAACTCCATGCGTTTGCAATGTGCCTTCCCGATTTCGCTTTGTAAAAGCCGCAGTGGCAGGATTTATCGGATGATTTTTAAAAAGAATTTTGGTTTTGCTGCGGCAAATACGGGAAAAGAAAAATCCCGTAAACCGGGACACATTTTTAAAAATGCTATGCATGGTCGGTTAATGAACAGCCAACTGTCACTAATAATGAGGAGTTTTTCTTGCTCAGATTTAAGACAATAGTTTTGATCATGTTTCTCTCATTTGCGATTGCTTCCTGTCATCCGAAATCAGAATTGTCTTTGAGGGACGGAAAAGAAATTGCTCTTCGTTTAACCCCGTCCGCCGGCAATCCCCGAAACAGTGAAGGCGATTTTATCCGATTAAAAAACGGGCGCATTTTGTTTGTGTACAGCCATTTTACGGGGGGCAGCGGGGATAATGCCAGTTCCTTTTTGGCCGGTCGTTTCTCAGAAGACGGCGGACGAACGTGGAGCAAAAAGGATCGTCTTGTTCTCCCCAACGAAGGCAAAATGAACACCATGTCCGTTTCGCTCTTGCGATTGCAAAACGGGAAAATTGCCCTGTTTTATTTGCGGAAGAATTCCCTGACGGATTGTGTCCCCTACATGCGTTTGTCTTCGGACGAAGCGCAATCCTGGAGCGCACCCCGGCGCTGTATTCGCTCTCCCGGGTACTACGTGATGAACAATGACCGGGCGGTGCAGTTGTCAAACGGCCGAATTCTTTTGCCTGTAGCTTTGCACAACACGCCGGAGGTGAATCATTTTTTCAACGGCCGGCTTTTTTGTTACATTTCCGATGACAACGGTGAAACCTGGCACCGGTCGCAGCAGGTGCCCAATCCCCAACAGGTGACCTCGGAGGAACCCGGAATTGTCCCGCTGAAGGATGGCCGTTTACTGCTCTTTTGCCGGACGACGGCCGGTTCGCAATTCATTTCATTTTCACACGATCAGGGCGAGCATTGGTCGCCTTTGAAACCGAGTGCGATCCGTTCACCGTGCTCACCGGCCTCCATTGAACGGATTCCCGCCACGGGCGATTTGCTGCTGGTCTGGAACAACACGTACGCTCCGAACGCATCGAGCGGGGGTGACCGCACGCCGCTGACACTTGCAATTTCCAGCGACGAGGGAAAAACCTGGCGAAAGATAAAGACCCTTGAAGATGATCCCTGGGGTTGGTATTGTTACACGGCTATCGAGTGGGTGGGAAACCATGTTTTATTGGGCTACTGTGCGGGGAACCGGCGAAAATACAGCGGCCTGGCAACTGCACAAATTACCCGGCTCAGTCTGGATTGGGTTTACGCTAATGCCACGCCCGCGCCGTCTGTGGTGCTCAATCAAAAGGGCGTGGTAAAATTGACCTGTCCTACAAAAGATGCTGTCATCCGTTTTACGCGAAATGGTCACCCTCCCGGACCTGCGTCTCCTGTTTTCAGGGATTCCATTCGTGTGCACCGGACAACGTTGCTTCTCTTTCGTGCCTATTCACCCAGTCTTCTTCCGAGTTCTTTCGTAAAAGCCTTTGTGGGTCAGGATGTGCTGCAGAATCCCTGGCCCGTAAAGCACCCTCTGAAACAAGGACTGTGTTTTGCCTATTTTGAAGGCGCCTGCACCAGCACCACAGAAATTTCAGGACTGCCGATGATTTACTCCGGAATTTGTCAGCGGTTTTCCATTATTAAACGAAGACGGGACGAGAATTTTGCCTTTGTATTTGAAGGATTCTTGAAAATCACGAAAGCGGGCGTTTACAAATTCCGGCTGATTTCAAATGATGGAAGTGTGCTCTTTCTGGATGATTCGCTGCTTTTAAATAACGACGGGCCGCATGGCGACAAAGAGTTTTCAAGTGCCGTTGGCCTGAAAGCCGGATTCCACAAAATAGGTGTAAACTATTTTTAAATGGGCGGAGGAAAAAATTTCAGACTTTTGTGGCAGGGGCCCGGGTTTGAAAAACAGGGCCTCCCGGCGAACGTGTTATTCCACGATTCCATGGCAAATTAAGAGAAAGGCGGAGAATCGATGCCTGTAAGAGCCGACCATTTTGCGTTTCAGGTTTCTGACCCGGAGGCTTCGATAGAATTTTACTCCGGGGTTCTGGGGTTGAAAGTGCTGCTAAAGAAAGTCGATTCGGAACATCACGAGACCTTTGCTTTTCTGGAATTGGAGGGAGGAAATCTTGAACTGTTGCAGCGCCTAAATGAGAAAAACCAGCCCATACCATTTCGAAAACCGCCCATTCAGCCCCCGTTTTGTCCGCATCTTGAAATTCGATCAGAAAATCTGGAGAGCCTGTATGCAGCCTTTCGGAAAAAGGGTGTACACGTGGTAAGAGGGCCTCTGGAAATTTCGGATCAGGTAAAGTGGTTTTACATCTCTGATCCGGATCACAACATCATTGAATTTGTGCAGTGGTTGAAGAGAGAGTGATCAAAAAAGGAGGAACCCACGAATTCAAAAAATCTGACATTCGGAATATTTTTTTTAGCGCTGACTGTTTTGGCCGGATGCGGCGGTTTCAATCATCCGGCACAACAGGTAAAAGCACCAGCCCTTTTCAGCTCAAATATGGTTTTGCAGCGAAATAGGAACTTTCCGGTTTGGGGCACCGCCGAACCGGGCGGACAGGTGCGCGTGGAATTGGGCAAAACCCGCAAGCAGGCAACGGTTGCAAAAAATGGCGAATGGCAGTTTGTTTTTGATCCGCTCCCTGCAGGCGGGCCCTACACGCTCAAAATAATCGGACAGGACACAGCCACATTTCGGAATATCATGATTGGCGAGGTGTGGCTCTGTTCTGGCCAATCCAATATGGAAATGCCTCTGGCGGATTGGGGAAAGATCCGGAATTAC
>CAZIYL010000203.1:1585-4455 GCA_964543425.1 uncultured Deferribacteres bacterium | reverse complement strand
AGATCTTCAATATTTCCGTGATCACTTGTCAGGATAACCTGAGTGGTTTTTAAGTCAATTTCGGATAAAAAACGCACAAGAAATCGTCCCAATTTCTCGATTTCTTCGGCAGCCCGATCAAAATCCTGTGAATGACCTGCGCGATCGGTTTTAAAATATTCATAAAGAATAAAATCATATTGATTTGTTTGTTCTGCCAATACTTTCCCCGCCTCTTCGGGGGTAAATTCAGGAACGCTAAATCCCTTTCTAATTAAATCCTTATTTGTAAAATCATGGTAAATGGATCGGTGGTTCACTACATCTTCCAGTGTAAAAAAAGGCAGATCGGCAGAGAGATTGGCAACGGTGGTTGTGGAGAGCAGCCATTTCAGGCGATCGTCCAATTTGAAAAAAATGGGGCGAAAAGCATTAATAAAGGCTGCCTTTTTGTGGGCATCTTTTAATTGCTTCAACAATGATTTTTGCTTTAACAATTCGCGAAGGGCCTTGTTCGGGAACCCGCTCCTGTTCTCTCCAATTAATTTGGCGGCGTTTATTCCTGTTAAAAGCGTGGTTTGCCCTGTAGCACTTTGAGGCAAACCCGAAACACCCAGCGTGGCATCCAGGCCAATGCAGACACCTCCGAAAGGGATATTTTCGTTTTTCCAATTTAGGAAATTTGAAAAAACGCCCAATTTGTCCGTTGTGCAAGGATTAAATTCAGAGTTTTTTTCGCCAATGCCCAATCCATCTACAAAAATAAAGACAATTCGAAAGTCTGTTATCATCATTTCGGAAGATTCGTCGAATAACCAAATTTTCTAACCGCCGCAGGATTCCGGCGCCATTTTTCGCGCACCTTTACCCAAAGATCCAAATACACCGGGCGCCCCAGGAATTGTTCAATTTCTTCCCGGGCAAGGGAACCCACTCGTTTCAGAGCCTGCCCTTTCCTCCCGATGAGAATAGCTCGCTGAGAATCCTTTTCAACATAAATCGTCGCCTGGATGTAATCTTTTCGACCGGTTTTTTCTTTGAATTCGGTAATTTCCACCGTTGTCGAATAGGGAATTTCCTCGCCGTAAAGATAAAATATTTTTTCGCGAATCATTTCGGAAACAAAGAAACGTTCCGAATGCTCCGTCAGATAATCCTCAGGATAATAAGGCGGATGCACCGGAAGCGCGTCGCGGATAGCCTGTTTTAGTTCGCGCAAGCCATCCGCTTCAAGCGCCGAAATCGGGAGAATATCCAGAAATGTGTGGGCCTTTGAATATACATCAATCAACGGAAGAAGCGCATCTTTGTGAATCAGATCAATTTTATTGATCACCAGTAAGATAGGTTTATCGAGCGGTTTCAACTGCTCCAAAATCTCCAAATCAATGTGATTTGGGCTTTCGCTCGCCTCAACCATTAGCGCTACAACATCTGCATCCCCGATGGCGGTTTTGGCGGCCTTAACCATCACGGATTGCAATTCGTATTGAGGTTTTATCAAACCCGGTGTGTCCAAAAAAATCATCTGATAATCTTCACCGGTTAAAACGCCTAATATTTTATGGCGTGTGGTTTGGGGCTTCGGTGATATAATGGCCAATTTTGTACCAAGTAACGCATTCAGCAAAGTCGATTTTCCAACATTTGGCCGCCCAACCAGCGTTACATATCCGGCCTTGAAATTTTCAGGTACCTGCAAGGAAAGCACCTCCTGTCGCTTGCCGCATCAAAAACAAGTTTGTGTCTGTGCAAAAATTAAAAACAAATTTCGTGCTTGGAAAATTCAATTTGTCTAATTACTTATTTTTCATTACTTACTGGCACAAACACAACGCATGGATCAAGCGTTTTCGTTCCGATACCAGTAAATGATTCCACTAACTATTTGTTTATTTATTACTTATTTTTACTGAATTCTGTTCCATATTTTTTGCTGATTGTTTCAATTTCTTCGGGATCGGCATCGAAAATCGCTGCAAAGTGCTCCGCAGTAACCGCCTGGTTGAGCTGTTTTCCGGTCATCAAAGCAACTGCCGCGGCAAGGCTTTTTTCATTCTTTTCGGAGGAGACTCGTGTTTTTAATTGAACCCAATTTTTCAGAGCCGATTCAACGAATTTGGCATCGTACAGGGGTTTTAGAACTTCAATCAACTGCTCAGCCATCGAATCCATTTGATCCAGGATATGAAATGTAACCACCGGCCGGCGGTAATTTGCCAGGGCTTCTTTCCTTCTCCGAATGTCCTCCCGCTCATCCCGAATCACAGTAAATGCCGTTTTAAACTGATAGTCCATCAGAGGCACGCTTTGCCAGCTTCGCAAATAGAGCAAGATTCTCAAAATGGTTTCTCCTTCGCTCTTGATTTTTTTGGAAAATTTGTAAGTGATTTCCTCAAAAAAGCGCGTGAGCAAATCCGATTCCCGAAGTCCGCCGCCTGCCCAGACTTGTGCGGGCGTTAGCGTGGAGAAGATTTCATTGGGCGTGTCGTTCCAGATCATTCCCAACTGGCGAAGCCTTTCTTCCTTTTCCCGGACGGAAGGAAAGGAGAGATTTGAATAATATTTTTCAAGCAGAGATTGCCATTTTTCATCATACAATTCATTGGGGCGGGGAAGTAAAATATTCAACAGTCCCCCGCTTTTTTCGTAAGCTTCGTGGTACTTGAAATCGCCGGCTGTAATCCTGGCATCTTTCAGTACACCCTCGACCGTTTTCCCCGGGCGAGGTGGAAACGACTCTAGATAGTCCCTCACGTGAGTTTCCCCGCCTTCTTCCGGCAAAACTTCATAAAGGGCACGATCATTTAATTCGGGCTTGGGACGATTCACAAAGGTTTCGTCCAAAAACTGCCAGAGCTTTTCTCCAACCAGAGCGGTTGGAATCCAAA
>CAZIYL010000203.1:0-1485 GCA_964543425.1 uncultured Deferribacteres bacterium | reverse complement strand
AGTGCTCGTTTTGCCATTTCGTAATCGGGGCGGATCTCAAGCGCCTTCCTCAGCAGCTCAGCCGATTTGGGAATATCGTGAAAATAATTCGCGTAAATAATTGCCTGATTAAACAGCGTTTTTGCCTGAAGGTCGATCTTGTTCAGAGGGTCATTTTGGGCAAATGTAAATGTTTGATCATAATGAGTGAGCGCCTGCTTCCAATCGCTTAAAAGCATGAAAATAAGTCCGAGATCCAGGTGAATTTTGGGGAATTTCGGGAGTTCCTTTTCTGCCTGCCGGTACAGATGCCTGGCATAAAAATAATTGGCCCGCTGGTAACAATGCGCGTCCGCCACAAAGATGATCAGCCAAGCATTTGGCGGATAGTGGGATAAATTCCGTTCGTAAAAATCAATCGCTTCCACCGGATTTTCGCCATAAACCAACCGTAGAAATTGACCGATTTTCTCGACCCAATCAGCCCCCAACTGTCCCCGATATTTTTGAAGATAGGATTTTAAATAGGTTTCGAGATAAGGAGAAACATTCGCCATTTGCCAGAAAACATCTTCCCAATTTTCTTCGGTTACAATCATTGCCTGCTGGTTTTCATGGCTTGTCATTTTTTCAATAGGTCCTTTTTTAAATTAGAGAATTGTTTCCAAAAATATGAATCGCCAATTCGCAAATTTTCACCACTTGATTTTATTCCCCCTGGCCTGATCTAAACCCGCGCAATCCCGGGCTTTTCCCTCAAATCCAAAATAAAAAATCATATCAATCTAAGTTCAATTCTCATTGTTGTTCCTGAACCCGGACGCGTTTCGCGAATACCGAGACGTCCACGGTGGTACTCTTCCACAATCCGCCTGGCAAGGTTTAATCCCAGGCCCCAGCCGCGCTTTTTTGTGCTGAATCCGGGTTTAAAAATTTTTTTCCGCTCGGCGTAGCGAATGCCCTTTCCGTTATCCGAGATGTCAACAAATACGCGATTTTTGCTCGACTCCACCAAACCGGTTGTAATGGTTATTTTCCCGTTTTCTTTATCAATGGCATCCAGAGCGTTTTTAATCAAATTTTCCAGTACCCACTCCATCAAATCGGGATTGATGGCCACGGGGGGCAGGTCTGTTAAATCCAAATTAATCTCAACCTTCTTCCCGAGCTGGGGTAAGCGCCTTCTGAAATAAACGACCACATTCTGAATCAACTCTTGCAGGTTTCGTTCTTCCAAATCCGCACGGGAGCCAATTTGTGAAAAGCGTGTGGCCACCTTTTGCAGACGCAGTACATCCTGCTGCATTTCGGTAATGATATTGGAAACATTCTTTCCGTTCTTTGTCCGCTCGCCAAGGAGCTCAATCCAGCCCATAAGCGAGGACAACGGGGTTCCCAATTGGTGGGCTGTTTCTTTTGCCATTCCCACCCAGATCAGACGTTGTTCGCCCCGCTTAATGGCGGTAAATCCCATAAACGCGATAAACAGAAACAGCCCCATCACTC
>CAZIYL010000202.1:0-4476 GCA_964543425.1 uncultured Deferribacteres bacterium | reverse complement strand
GATTAGGCGGCAAATACCAGCAATTCTTTTCAAAGCAAGCCATTGCGTCTTTAATTCCCTGATTGATTTCAGACCGTTTCATTTTAGAAGTCCTTTCTCGAAAAAATTCGCAAAATCCAACACAGCATTTAGAAGGTAAGCCGTGAGCATCCAGTTTTTGTGAATTCAATTTCAACCCGGATTCGGAATATTGCCAAAATTTTCATGTTACTGTGAGGAGTTCCCACTTTTTGGGTTTTTTTTTGAAGAAGTGGGAACGACGAATCAATCTTTGTCTATTTTCGCGATGAGATTGATTCGCTCCCCGCCAGTTGGCGGATCGCCCGCAATGAAACCCTATTCTTGTGCGGTTTTTTTACGTTTTCCGAATCTGGGTTCAAACCATTTCCAATATCATTAAAATCCAAATGGCTGTAATTCCTGTTTTTTAGTGAGTTGTGTAATCCTGGGCGGAGCATTTCCCCAATCCAAGACTCCCATAAAAAGCCGAAATCCCTTGTGCAGGGGGATTTGATCCTGACGAAAATAAGCAACAAGCCATTTTGCACTGATTTTCCTGATGATTTCCATGCCCGTTATTCCCCGTTCCATGGCAATGGGATTCCGACTCGGCCATTGTGCGGGAGTGTCGGAAACCACGTAAGACCAGCTTTCAAAATGTCCTCCAAAAAACAGATAGAATTTGCCATCGAACGCTTGCACATTGCTGGATTCACAATGCCTGAGCCCGGGATAAATGTACGCGGGACCCTCATCCTTCCAATCCAAAAGATTTTTTGAGGACGCTCGCGCTACACATCCACGGAAATCTTTTGTTACAGCGGTGTAATACATCCAGTAGTCACTGCCATGTTTGACAATATGAGGATCCCTGCAAGCTGCTCCTCCTTCCGTGGGACAAAATGCCCAACCATAATCCTCCGGGTGAATGATGGGTTGCTTACCAATCCGTCGCCAATGGAATAGGTCATCTGAGATAGCGACACCGATTCTTTGGGTATTGTCAATTGAAGCACCCGTGTAAAACATATAAAAAGAGCCGTCTTTCTCCACGACAAAGGGGGCAAAAACATGTCCGTTGTCCCATCCGTCAGGATCGATATAAAAACAGGGTTCAAAGGTCTCCCATGTCTGAAAATCCCCTGTGGCAGCATGACCGATCCAGATTTCATTTCCGGGAAGACAGCAACTCACACTGGGCGTACCTGCAATGTGGAAAAGATGAAAGACTCCTTCCGATTCGATCAGGCAAAAATCCTTAAGATAAAAACCCTGTGGAGCATAGCCTTTCCGCAGCCAATCGGTCTGGAAGTCCCGATGCCTGGTAATGGCGTTTATGTAACAGTTATAATCGAGATTTTTTTGAGAAGTTTCCAAATATTTCCCATTTTATATTCATCAATGAGTGAATTTTAAGAACCACTAATTACACTAATTCTAATGTCATTCAATTCAATAAAATCAATTCATGAAAATTTATGGAATTAGTGGCCGACATCTTTTTAGAATAGACTGATCAATGAAAATAATTTTCCATTCTATCAAAAGCTGTATTTATCATATCCTCCGATACACAAAATGATAATCGCAAATGCCCTTCACCGGTTGGACCAAAATCAACGCCAGGTGTAGTGGAAACGTGAGTTTCGCGCAGCAACCTTTGGCAAAATGTCTTTGAATCTTTCCCTTCGCTGAGCAATATTTTAGGAAACATTAAATATGAACCGCCTGGCTTTTTGTATTCGAAAACATCCTTTAATTTGTCCAATCTACTACACATCAGATCCCGGGCTGATTTGTATTTATTTCTAAACTCAATAATAATATCCTGTGGTCCTTGCAAGGCAGCAAGAGCTGCATACTGAGATGCAACCGGTGCACATATGGCAAATGAAATATGTGCCTTGTTAATTTCTGGAATCAGATTCTCGTGCGCGTGCAAATAGCCAATCCGCCATCCCGTCATAGCATATGATTTTGTAAAAGTAAAACAGCTTACGACATTTTTTTCCATTTCCGGAATAGAAGCAATGCTAAAATGCTTGTGGCCATCAAAAACAAAGTATTCGTAAGCTTCATCAGTAATAACAATCAAATTATGGTCTAACACAATTTCCGCCAATTGTCGCAAGTGGAATTCACTAAAAACTGTTCCCGACGGATTGCTCGGCGAACAGTACATAATAGCTTTTGTGCGAGGAGTGATAGCTTTTTTGATCGCATCAATGTTTAGGGTAAAACCTTCCTCTTCAATAGTTGGTACAAAAACAGGTTTGGCCGATGCCATTAGAACCTGATTAATATGCGTTGCATAGGTCGGAGAAGGCAATATTACTTCGTCACCCGGATCGACAATGGCCATAAGTGCCGCTGCCAATCCTTCAATGGCTCCCACTGTCACGATGATCTGGGAAACATCAGCCTTTATATGATTGTCACGCTCAAGCTTCTTGGTTATTTCTTCTCTAAGTTTTAACAAACCCATACTTTCCGAATAGCCATCCGTAAGTCCCGAATTAATTGCTCTCGCCGCTGCTTCGCGTATGTATTCCGGAGCACCCGAAGTTGGTTTTGCCCATGATAAAAAAGCAACATCTTTAATCTCTTTTGACAGACGCGTCATTTCGTGTATGGCAGATTTGGGTATCTGCCGAATTCGATGAGAGACATACATCTTTTCATTCATAGCCGTGCCTTTCATTTTAAACAATATCTATTTTAAAAAATCTATAATGCCTTCATCTTTGCAGAAAGATTTTCTATCATATTCTCACTCATGGCATCAAGTTCATATCTAGGTTTCCATCCCCATTCTTCCCGAGCAGCCGAATCATCCAAACTACGCGGCCACGATTCGGCAATGCTCTGCAGCACCGGGTCTATCTGATAATCGATTTCAAAATCCGGAATTATTTTGCGAATCGATTCGGCGAAGTCTTCCGGCGAGGCAGAAATAGCGTGAATATTAAAGGCATTTCGGTGTTTTAATTTTGCCGGATCTGCCTCCACGAGTTCAATCATGGCACGAACCGCGTCCGGCATGTACATCATGGGCAATCGGGTGTCGTGTTCCAAATAGCATACATATTTTTCGCCCTTGACAGCCTTGTAGTAAATATCCACGGCAAAATCGGTTGTACCACCTCCGGGAAGAGTCCGGTAACTGATCAGGCCCGGAAAACGGAGTCCCCGGGTGTCCACACCGAATTTTTGGAAATAGTAATCGCAGAGCAATTCACCCGCTACTTTTGTGATCCCATAAATTGTGGTTGGCCGCTGAATAGTATCCTGCGGTGTAAAATCAGTCGGTGTTGACGGACCAAAGGCGGCGATCGAACTGGGGAAAAAAACCTGTGCTCCGGAGACACGAGCCACTTCCAAAACATTTTGAAGACAGGTCATATTTACGTGCCAAGCCTTTTGAGGATTTTCCTCCGCAACGGCAGAAAGGATGGCAGCAAGATGGTAAATCGTGTCCGGTTTGCTCCGATTAACAATCTCGGTTACGGCCTCTTTTTCCAGACAATTTACTTTGTAAAAAGGCCCCGCCTGGGCCATTTTTTCATCAGAAAAGACCTTTATGTCTGTGGCGATAACATTTTCATTCCCATATTTTTCTCTTAAGGCAAATGTCAATTCCGATCCGATTTGTCCGGCTGCACCCAAAACCAAAACCTTTTTCATACGCTTATTCCTCCACTGATTTTTTATGGAAAAATTCTTTTGCGACTGATTAAATCTCTATCCTTGCGAGTTTTATAATATTACCATTGATGAGTCCAGTCTAAAAAGGATATCTCCCACAAATTTCACGAATTATCCCGAATTGATTTTATTGATGTTAAAAGAATTATATCCCGTATAATTTGTGAAATTAGTGGCTTTTAGAGTGCACTCATTGATATCTTTGTTATTTTTACAAAATAACAGGCCGCGAATGCGCGAATTGCATTTTTTATTCGAATAAAATTCATGAATTCGTGGTGCTAATATTTTTTAATTGCAACTTGCAGCACCATGTATTCACTTGATTTTACAATCGTTACGATCCGCCAGCCGGCAGATCACTCAACGACCGGAAAGAACATTTCCCTACGCTACCAAGCCCACAACGATAGAGAATCCAATAATATCCGCAAAACTAATTTCATCACATTCTAATATAAAAATTTATTTAAAAAATGTAAAGCGCTATTTCTATCTAAATAATTTAAATTTGATTGAGTGGGGGGTATAGAAAATCACAAGATTGAATATCTTTTGGGGGTTTTTACGATCTATTGTAAATTGTGTTTGAATTATTGCGAATCCTCACTGATTCAGCAAGATGAGGCTTGCGCCTGCACGCTTGCCATCACTTACATTCTTCTTTTAAAATATACGCGCAATCGGCAGACATAGGTTTTTGCCCGCGCTATTTTAAATCAAATGTCACGGAGAGTCGGAAATTGTTGTTCAAATCCTGAAAAATGTAGG
>CAZIYL010000201.1:0-4478 GCA_964543425.1 uncultured Deferribacteres bacterium | reverse complement strand
AAATCCATTTCAAAAATGCTTTGGCCACGAATTCACGAATTACAAATTTTATTCGTGATTAAAATCAGTTTTAAAAATGGATTAAAATGTACGCATTTCCGCGAAGAACCAATAAAAATGCAAAGAATCCTATTTTTTCTTCACCCATTTGCCGTTCGAAAGCTGAATCCAAGTGCCTGGTTTTGAATCTTCACGATTCATCTTTGCAAAAACCGATTGAACTTCTCCGGGAGAGGCATTTTTCAAATTTTCATTCACCTGAATAATACGATTCATAATGATTTTCCGGTCGTGATTTTCCTCATTCAGAATCGCCAGCACGCGTTTCCTAAGCTCCGGGTCTTTTTTCAATTTGGCCTTTTCCCGAATTTCCAACAGCCCTTGATTGTTTTCACCCAGGATTCTAAGGCGCTTAAATTCTTCCACATCATCCTGATTGAATTTGCGATTTTGAATTGCCTTCAAAACCAGACGTTTCTCAATAGACATAACCGGCTTCCGTTTGCCTTCGACAGCCCGTGTTGAGGCAACCATGTCGGCGTCATTTTCGATTTCCTGGTACGTTCCTTCAACTTGTTTCTCAAGCGTTGTTTTTTCACCCGTCACAGTAACCTCGGGGGCCTTGATGCTGCAGCCATTCAAGGCAAAAACAAATGCCGCTAAAATTCCAGACCATAAAAATTTTTTCATTTTTCACCTCCGCAATATTTTTAAAAATCACTGTTCCCGACTTATTTTCTCGATTTCTTTTGCATCGGCAGCAACAGGCTTCAAAGCATTCTCCACCCCGTTCCATCGCGTAATCTGTTTTTCAACACAAATGTTCTCCCACGCTGCCAAATACAGGGCACCGATTCTATTCCACCTTGAATCGGATGGAAAGGGCTGCATCCCGACCGCCAACTGGTTTTTGACCACCTGAAAAACCCTCTTTTTCCATGAATTGTCCAAAATAGAATCTGACTCGGCAAGAATGTTCTTGCGGGATGGCAAAAAACCGAATTTGTTCATTGCCTGCCGCTGTAGGTTCTCGCTGGTGATAAAACGAATCACTTTGTAAGCCAGTTTGGGATTTCGAAATCTGGATGGAATAGCAAGTGACCACGAATAGGAACCCGATATTGGTTTGCCCTCACGTTCGGGTAAAAGAGTGTGCCCCAGCGGCAGTGAGCAGCCTTTTGGGAGGGAAGACATACCTACCTCATTCAATTTAAGCGAAACCTGAAGTGTGTCTGAAGCAAGACTTCCAAAAAGATCAAACATCTGGGATTGATTCAGAAACACCAAAAAAAGGTGTTCTGCTAAAAATTCAGAGACCAACTTCGTTCCTGACCAATCACTTTCCCACATCCCCGGATTGTAAAAACCCTCTTTGATAAAAAGACTTTCCCATTGAAACATGTCCACCATGTGTGCATTGAGCGGCTCGAACAGGTCTTTGCTTGAGGCCCCTAATTCATAGGCACGCAGCGACAGGTCATTCAATGTTCCGATTGTGGGAGCACCCCAGTGCGCCAGCCGGGGAATTAAGAGCCCCTGATAGGGCTTAGCCGCCCAGTAGTACGCCATAAAAGCCAGATCGTAAAAATCCCATTTTTCGGGGTTGTCTTCCATGACGTACCCTGCCGGAAGTCCCCAGTGATTGTATTTTTGCATAACAAATGAAAACTCCCGTTCATACAATTTCCAATCCCGAAGCACTTCATTAACGGCAGGCTTAAAATAGGCCATCAGGAAAATGTTTTCCCGTTCCGGGATGAGAGTCGCCTTCCGGGGATCCTTTGCCATCGGGAAAAGCCGGGAATCGTACGTTCGGAGATCCTGACCCAATTGCTCCTCAGACACGGCTTGCCTCAAAGGAATAATCATTTTTTTCTCGCGCAGGTAGTTCGACAATTCCAACGGCACCTCAATTACACCCATTTTGTTGGAACGGTCATTTTTTTCCAGGGTGAGCATATCGAGGATGTCTTCGTCCTGAAAATAGGTGGAAACTGAAATCTTCCAGCCAAATGACTTTCCAAAATCAGATAATTTTTCCTGCAACCATTTTTCGTAGGCATCGGAACCTTGAACGAAAACCGTCATTTCACGAGGAGATTGTTTCCCGCACCCAGCTCCCAAAAAAGCGCCGACCAACAGAAGAACCACACCCCACACCCATATTTCTCGCAATCTATGAACCATCTTTCCCATCCTTATTCTCTGTTTCAAGCATCCTCACAATCACTTTCCACCTTTCCGGATTGACCGAATCAATCACGGTTGGCGCACTGTTTTCGGGCGCCAGATTTTCCGCAAAAACCCCTCTGTTTCTAAACACAAAGACCCGCTCGGCATCTTCCAGATAGGGCTTATCCGAAGGATCGGCACCGATGGCTATTATTTGGGGCGAAGCGGAATGATTTTTCTTAAGCAAATTTTTTAATTTGGCAACAAGAGCACGCTCATCATTCCTGCCTGTCGCAATGTAAATGGAACCCTCCTTTCTGATCAGGATTCCGCTATTTAGGGCGCGGGTCTTCAATTTCTCCACCCATTCGCCTGCTTCGTAGGGATTCACATAAAAAGCAAACAAATATCGGGCATTTTGATAAAAACCCGCAAGGTGTGAGGGAATTCCCGCAGCTCCCGCAAACTCCTGCAAAGAAAGTTCATCTGCAAATTGAACGGGCAGGTGGTTTGTGCGGCGAAACGTTTCAAAAAATTTCCTTAAATAGTCGGCGTTTAAACCATTTTCAATAACCTCGTACCCTTCTTTCTCAACAGCACCAACCCCGACATCAAAATAGCCGAAGGGAATGTAAAGCGCCCCTGCGCTTCCGGCTATAAAGGGGTCGGTAAGCCCCAATTGTCCCCGAAAATAGATCACCTCCTGAACCGGCCAGCGCGACCACACCACCCAGGGTATTCCCTTAAGGTAGGCCCAGTCAAGGAGTTCCCTGGCATCTTCCCATTGAAATGTTCTGGGATCAATTAATACGTTTTCCAAAGGCGAAAAGAAAATCAGAGCCTTTTCCATCATTTCGTCCCAAGAGTTCAAAAAACAGTTTACTGAATCACCTCTGATGTTTGCAAAGCCATATTAATGGCAAACGACAGCGGAATCCGCACCAGTGACACCTTTCCGCCCGAGATTTTAAATGGATAATACCAGGGCTGCGACAGAAGGATGGTCGGGTACAGGTTGCCGTGCCGAATGCTGAAGGAAATCAGCTTGGGTTTTGCGCCGAATCGAATCAACTGGCGCACCTGTTGAATGCTTTTATCCAGGCCCTTTGGATCCAGGCTCCTTAATAAATTATCCGTGGTTGCCGGGCCAATTTCGGTTACCTCCACACTACCCTGCACATCCAACCCCTTTGTAATATCCAGACCTTTGCCTTCAAAATGCACAGAGACAGCAATTTGCGACTGTTTCTTTTTCCGATTCCGCGAACCCGGAAATTTGGCTGAATTTACCCGCGCGACCTGAGCCCGGATTTCATAGGAAATGTCCTTCAACTGTCCCGTACTCAGGTTTAACCACATTTGCGAAACAAGGTTTCCACCGTATAAATTTATTCGGGTATTTGGCAGTAAAACACGGCCATTCTCAACACGGATGTCGCTCCGCAAATTTGTAAGTATGTAATTTAAAACGGAAATGGTGTCCACGCCAATGGTTTGAAAAAGGGAATCCGAGTGAAAATAGTACGGCTGAAAAACGGAATACAGCGGCAGCGAAATCGGAGCAGTCCGACCGTTTGAAATCAAAAGACTTCTTTCAATATCCACTCCCATTCCAAAAGGAATTTCCCCGCGAATGCCTCTCATATTTGCTGTATTTTCTACGTTTACGTTGAATCCTCTGAGATTAACCTTGCCTTGTGCAAATATGTTTTTGGGATTAAGAGAATCGCTTTTTGCGTGAAAATCACCCTTTAGATTTCCCGATACGGCAATTCCTACGAGAGTTGGAAAATAGTGCGAAGAATGAATCTGAAAATCGCCTGCCACATTTAGTTGTGGAAACGATTCGCTCAGATGCGTGACCGTACCGCTTGCACGAACATCAGCGTGCAAATCCGGTTGCACAAGGGAAAAATCTTTGAGGCGAATCCGATCAAAATCCCTGACCGTTACCTGACCCTCAAAATGAGTACCTTTGATCGGAGCAGCGAGCACATCTTTTAAAAAAGCAGATCGAACCTTCCCCTGAAATCGAGCATTTAGATTTTCGGGGGTTCCGTCAAAATCGGCCTTTAGCCCAAGCTCATTAACATTAAGCAGCATCTCCGAATCAAGAAAATACGGAATCATAACGGTCGTACGCCCCTTTGTCGTTAGCAGTAACGAATCGGTTTCCGGGTTCAACGCCGCCTGTGCCTCCGCCTGAACTTTCACCGAACCGTTCCAATCTGCAAATTGAAGGCTTTCCTGAATATCGGAAGGAAAAAACGGGCGGACTTTCGAGAGATCTACAGACAATTCCGGCA
>CAZIYL010000200.1:0-4550 GCA_964543425.1 uncultured Deferribacteres bacterium | reverse complement strand
TGAACACCTCCACGCCATTTTTTAATCGGACGCGAAACTCGGGAATCAATTTGAATCGGGCAATTCGACTCCTAAAGGTTTCTGATACGTACACTTCTTCCGAAGCAAATTTCCCGGCTGCAATACCCACATATTTAAGGGCAGGTTCAGGCGAAATGTAAAAGGGATGAACAGAGCGAACGCGTTGAATGTCGCTTTCATTTTTCTGAAATAAATATCGTTCAAAATGGAGGGAATCCACCCCCAATTTTAAAAATACCGCCCCTTCTTCTACTGAATAATGAACCGTATCTCCCGAAGACCGCTTGAATACCATTCGTGAAGCGACGCTGTCGATTCCAATTAAATTGAAATATTCATTCCAGACAAAAATTGTATCCGAGCCATTTACCGAGAGAAGGTTGAGTTTGCTATCCAGCCCAATGGCCGTTGGATGAGAGAGAGGCCTCACATGGTTAAAGCCATTTGACGAGATAATTTCCCCGGCTTTGGTCAGTGAAAGAATCTCATTATTACCTGAATTAGCCACCCAAAGGTAGCCGTCCGGGCCAACAATGATGTCCGTTGGGCGATTGAGATTCCGCCCGAGGTACGAACCATTCCACACCGGTTTCATTTCGATGTAAGATGTATCATTCGCACCAAAGGCCATCACGCCCGATTTTTCCACGGGCAGAGGTAATTTCCGAAAATCACATCCGGAATAGATGACGGCAAGAAGCAGAAATAACAAACCGAGCAATCTAAAATTCTTCACAAAAATCCTCAAAATTTAAACGATACCGAAAATTGCTGCGCCAGGCTCAACCGCCCAAAATCGGCATACGCGTAATCAATCGCCAATTTGACTTTCCCCAAAGGAATGATGGCGCCTGCACCAAAAGTCAGGTGTGCATTACCGTAATTGAATCTGTAACCGCCTCGCAGCGAAAATAATTTTTGGAAGATGTATTCTCCACCCAAAACGGCATTTTCCGCATTATCCATCGGATGGTTCATTTGAAGCGAAGCCGTAACCTGATGAGCGGATGTCTGGTAAATCTCCATGGCTGCGCCAAGGCTGAATTCCGTGGGCGGTGAAAATTCCGTGTATTTTCGTTGAACCGTTGACCCCGACGCCGTTCGTTTCGAAAAGGTACCGGGGGGTCGGACATTGGGACCAAAATTCCGCATGGAAGCCGCAAACCGAAGCGATTTATAGCCTGTCCAATAAAACGTTCCCAAATCAAACAGAACTGCGTGCATTTCGAGATCCGCCAGATTTTCCCGGGCAAACTTCGCCGTAGCGCCGAATGAGAAGCGATCCGTCATTCGAAATGAGAGACTCAGGCTTCCCACAAAATCACTGTAGCTGAAATATTGTCCCGTTCCGGCAGGGTGGTATTCGTCCGTCACTTCCATATCGTCAGAATACAAAAATCCGGCACTGGTTCCCAACGCAAGAGTCGGAGAAAACCGGAAAACAAATCCCACAAATTCGTATTGAATGCCGACCGGCCACTGAATGTGGGAAGCCAGACCTTCATTTGATTGAATTTGCACCAGGCCCGCGGGATTCCAATAAAGGGAGCTGGCATCGTTCGCCATTGAGACAAATGCGCCGCCCATGCTGGCAGCCCGTGCACCGACGCCGATCTTCAGAAAGGTCATTGCCGCCGTTCCCACACGCTGTTCACCCAACCGCGGGAAAAGGCTTTGGGCACAAACCCACGAAGGCAGCAGCGCAAACAGAAAAAATAAAATTGTAATTTTTCGTGTATTCATATTTCCATAAACAATTTGTAAAACTTCACGAAGAACTTAGTACGTCAACCTAATTCCTGCCATCAGCCGGCGAGGCCAATTAAAGCGACCCGGATTATTCGGCGGCAGATCTCGCGGATCATCATGCCAGGTTCTCGGAATAATATCTCCCGGGCGATAGGGCCGGCCCGTAACCGGATTAATAATTCGGGGAATCCTGGCATTGAAAATATTTTCACCTTCCAGATAAATCGACCAGTCCAATCCCAGCAAGGAAACGTCTTTGTAAATTCTCGCATCCGTGCGCATCCACGGCTGAGAAATGCTTCCATATTCTTCTTTTTCGTAGATTTCCCGCTCCACATCGATCAAACGCCGAAACCGCTTTCCCGATTCATATTCCCAGCGAAGATTGAATCCCCACTGTTCGGGAAGCTTAAACCTCCAAAAATGTTTGTTGGCTCCTTTGGGAACTCGAAAGAATATGTCCGTTGAAAAACGATAGGGCTTATCCCATCGCAGATAACTTTCGTACAACGGTTTTTCGGGAACACGCCCCGCCGCCACCAAAAGATTGGTGTTTGGCGTGGAACTTTTCCCCGTAGCCAGGCCATAGCTAAAATCCACATTGCCGGAAAGATATTTGGAATACCGGCGCCGAAACCGCATTTCAACGCCTCTGGCGCGGGCGTAGTCCATATTAACGTACATGTAATAGCTAATGCTTCCCAAACGGGGACTGAATTTCTGGATTCTTACCGCCGTCGGGTAATCGAACATATCTTTGTAGTAGGCTTTGATTTCAATGCTCTGATTCCGATTAAAACGATGCTTAATCCCCAATTCGTACGCCACAGTGGTGGTTGGGTTCAAATTAGGATTCCCGAAAAGCTGGTAGGTTGCCTCTGAGTGAGATTTCAATTTAGCGTATACGTACTGCCCAATGGGGCGCTGGGAAAAATGTCCGTAATGCATGTAAAGCACATCATTGTCCGTAATCGGGTGGGAAATGCCCAGTCGCGGACTCAGATGCCCTTTGCCTCTGTGTCCCAAAAATTTAAAGGTTTCCTTTTTAAAAAGCTTTCTGGCCTCATCTGTAATGGTGACCGTTTCCGGGTCGTTAATGGCATCTTCCACATATTTCCCGGGAAACCAGTAATCGTACCGCATTCCGATATTCACAATCATTCCACTGTACGTGATGCGATCCTGCACATAGGCAGAGCCATCATTCGGGTAGACGCGATAGAAATCATGATTTCGTCCCAACCCGCTCTCGCCAATCCACGGATCAACAATATCAATTACCTGCATCTCCGTGTACCGCATTTCAAATCCCGCTTTTACCTGATGTTTCGTGTGCACATCACTGGTAATGGCCCCGTTAACAGACCAATTGTCGGAATAATAATCGTACCAACGATTGGCATCGCCGGTATCGTAAAAACCATCTCCGAAACGGGTTTGAATATTCCCGTGAGAATCCGCCAGGTATTTCACCGGCTGGGTGTCCAGCGTTTCCTGGTACTCTGTCCAGTATTTGTTCTGAACAGCGCTATGCAGGCTTGTAAAGAATCGTCCCAGATTCAATTCATAAAATGTTTTTGAATTCAGGGTATGTACCCATCCAATATTGAAAAGAACGGCTTCTTTGGTTACGGTGTTGTAGCGATCCAGCATCTTGCTGTAGCGATACGGGAAATAGGCACCTGATTCAATTCGGGGGAGAAAAAATCCCTGATTAATATTCAAAGAACGGTTGTACGAAACCGACAGTTTTTGCCCGGGTTTGATTTTCCAGGTTACTTTTCCCAAAAGATGCCAGTTGTTTTCTTCACGCGGAGCCATTTTTTTGTAATACGATTTTGACGGATAAAGCCGCGTCGCATGAGGCAAATACGTATCTGTCAGATGAACGTAGCCGCTTAAAAAATAGGTAACATTACCGGGAATTTTTACTCCGAGCTGCGGCAGCAGATAGGATGTGACCGGCTCCGGCCCCCCAAAATTGAATTCCGAAATATCCGTGTGGAATCCCTGAAAAAAAGATTTCGGGAAAATGTGGTCGCTTTCCAGGGACAAATCACCCTCAAATTTGGACGACCCTTCTTTGGTTTCCACATCCACAATACCGGACATCGCCTGGCCGTACTCGGCATTAAATCCACCCGTAATAATTTTGAGTTGTTTAATCGCGCCTGCATTAATGTACAGGGTGTTCGTATAACCCGAAAGCGGATCTTTCACCGACTGCCCGTCCACAATGTACATGGCTTCGTCGGCACGGCCTCCACGAATGTGGATTTCATTATTGTCTTTGACGACCCCCATTTGCTGTGACACTAAATCCGTTACATTTTGAACGATTCTCTGCTTGATATCGGAAGCCAGAAGCTTTCGTTGAGAAGCCGTTACATCCACCTCAATGAGCGGACGGTCGCCAATCACTTCAATTTTCTGTCCAAAAGCCAGTACGGTCGGCTCCAGCTTGAAATCGACACGAACGGTTTTGCCGGGAAGCACCCGGATTCCGGTTTTTAGCTGAATGGTGTACCCAATCATCTGCGCCTGAATGTCGTAATCACCGGGCGAAAGACCCAAAATTTTGTAATGTCCCTTTGCATCCGTGGCAGCACCCTTGTACGTTCCTTTCACAATTACATTTACACCCGGCAAGGGCGTGCCGGATTTGGCATCCGTAACGGTACCTTCAACTGTACCTTTTACGCCTTTCTGTGCAAAAGCAAGTTGAGCAAATAAAAAAAATAATAAAATAAATAGATTAAATTTTTTCATAAAGATCTGTT
>CAZIYL010000199.1:0-4574 GCA_964543425.1 uncultured Deferribacteres bacterium | reverse complement strand
CATTCCAGGTTTCTTCCTTGAATCCGTTTTCTACGTTTGCGATATCCTTTAAATAAATAGGAACGCCGTATTTCGTAGAACCTATTACCAAATTCCGGATTTGGTACAGATTCTTGAACTCACCCGGCACACGCAGTTGGTATTCCTTCCGGCCAATGCCGATGGGGCCCCCGGGCATGTTCAGGTTGTTTGCTTTTAAAAGATTGCTGATCTGATCCAGGGAAATATTGTATGCTTTCAGTTTTGTTCGATCAAGAATAACATTGATCTGACGCTGCTTTCCCCCAAAGGCGAAAGCGGTTCCAACGCCCGGCACACGCTTTAGGGGATCGACGATTTGTTTGTCCACGATGTCCCAGAGATTGTCGTAGCTTTGGTCTGCCTGCACTCCCAAAAACATGACCGGAATCATGCTCATGCTGAATTTGAAAATCATGGGCTTGTTGGCATCCTCCGGAAGATAAGGCGTAATCATGTCCAGATTGTCACGGACATCGTTGGCGGCCTCAGCTAAACTGGTTCCCCAATTAAATTTTAATGTGATGGCCGAAACATTTTCCTTCGAGACAGACGATACCTCATCAATATTGGGGACAGTCGCCACGCTGTTTTCAATAACTTTTGTGACTCGGCTTTCTACATCCTCAGCCGATGCACCAGGGTAGGTGGTCACAATGCTCATGCTTGGAAAACTGATGTCTGGCATTAAGTCCAGAGCAAGATTGGCAAGACTGTAAATTCCAATTACCAAAATTGCCACAAAAACGACAATCGATGTTACCGGGCGCTTAACGCCTAATTCTGGTAATTTCATCGAATTTCCTCCATAGTTTCTCGGCATTATAAATGCCGGATGCAATAAAAATTAGGTATGTTTTTTCAAGAATCAAAATTCAATTTCCTGAGTTTTAATCCGTCGGTTGTTAGAGCGGGAAATACATTTCTGAACCGTAAAGCCAATGCCCTTTCTACCCGGCGAACCCGGTTGAATATTTTGAAATCAAAAATCGGTTCAAAAAGCACAAATTGAATCCCTGACAAATTACCGATTCGAATTGGCTATGTGAACCTTTTGGCCTTCAACCAGAGCGTCTTTCCCAATGGTGACAATTTTTTCACCGTCTGTTACCCCGCTTAATACCTCAACCCAGTGCGGTTCCGTGATCCCGGTTTTAATCGGAATTTTGTGGGCCACATGGTTGGTGTCAACTGTGAAGACAAAGGCCTGCTGGCCCTCCAGGTGCAGGGCATCTGTAGGGATGGCGAGGGTGTTTTCGTGAACGGCTGTAAGAACGCGCAGGCGCGCAAACATGCCCGACTTAAGCAAATAGCCTGGATTTTTTGTTCGTATATTGACTTGAAAGCTTCTGCTGACCGGATCGCCTACCGGCACCACCGATGCAATTGTGCCTTTAAACACACGGCGGGGATAAGTGTCAACAGCGATGTCAACGGTTTGTCCGCTTTTCGGTTTTGTAAGATTTACTTCGGAGACGTTGGTCGTAATTTTTACGGAAGAAATGTCCACCAGCGTGAACAATCCTGGTCCTCCCGGCATCATTGGGTTGACAATGTCACCTTCATCCAGATATTTAATTCCCACAAATCCGGAGAAAGGGGCTTTCATTTTGGCTGAGCGCATCTGGTATTGCGCCATGTCCAGAGCGGCAGTTGCCTGCTGCATCTGTGCCTTGGCCGCCTCGTAACCCACACGCATTTTCTCAAACTGTTGATCCGAAACGCTCCCTTTCTTCTTTAGCTCTTGCATCCGCTTCCAGTTGAGTTCGGTGTCATGCAAATTAGCCTTGGCCACTGCCACCCCCGCTTCGGCCTGCTCGAGCTGGTAGGAGAACAATTCCGTATCCAGCACAGCGATTACCGTTCCCGCTTTGACAAATTGACCCTCTTTTACAAAAATTCTGGCAATCTTTCCGGAAATGTTCGGCATAACCTTCAGCTTTCTGTTTGGCTGAATATTTCCGGTAAATTCATGGTATTCCTTCATCGATTTTCGGGTCACGGCCGTGGTTTCTACGGAAAGAAGCGATTTTTCGGCTCCTTTCTGAGTCTTTGCTTTTTTGCTGCAGCCGGTAAAAAGCCCGAATGATAAAATTCCAATTGTCAGGAAAACTGAAATGATTCGTTTCATGTATGCCTCCATTCGTTAATAATCGCTTGGATTCGTTTTAGACGATGTTTCTGACAAACCTGCTGTTTCGGATTCAATGGTTCCAACCGCCTTTAAAAGTTTTACCACCGAAACGCGATAGTCGGCTAAAGCGGAAACATAATTGTTTTTTGCTTGCGTCAATAAAGCGTTTGCATCGAGAAAATCGGTGTTGGTGGCCATTCCTTCTTTAAATTTGTCTTCGGTAACGCGGAAATTCTCTTTGGCCTGTGCCACTGTTTTTTCAGATACCTGGATTTTCTCCTTTGCTTCGTTGACTTGCAAAAAGCTCTGAGTTACATCCAATGTCACACCATCCTGAATCATTTTTTGTGTGTTTTTGATTTGAGCCAATTGGTACTCCGCCTGTGCTTGTTTGTAGTAAGTTTCCCCCCAGTTAAAAAGATTCATTTGAGCCACCATCGAGACCGTCCATGTGGCGTAAAAATCGGGATTGTATTCACGATCAGGATATTTGTAACCGTAATTCGCCACAAATGCCACCGTCGGCAAATATGAAGCCTTGTTTATATTCACCATTTTTTTACCAATGATAACATTTTCCCGAATCATCTTCAAATCGGGGCGATTCGCTTTGGCCAGTTGAATGGCTTGTTTCACATTTTCAATGGGGAGCGGGATAATTTTCAGAGGCTCATCTGGCAGGATTTCCGTATCCAGCGGTAGGCTGACAATGTTGCAAAAAGCGGTTTGCGCCAATTTGACGGCGTTTTTTGCCTTGATTTTCATGAGCCGGACGTTTGAAAGCTGTACTTGTGCTTTAAGTACCTCATTTTGGGTTAACATCCCAACGTTGTACATATTTTGAAGATCCCGCATGTGGGCTTGCATTTGCTTAATCGATTCGCGCGCGATTTCGTCAAATTTATGTGCTTTCACAAGATTCCAGTACGCCTGTTCCACCGAAAAAATTAGATCCTCCCTGGCCTTTTTGTAATTCTGTTCAGTAGCTTTCTTGCTGTGTTTTGCAATCGAATAGCTATTTGAAATCTTAAATCCCGTAAAAATAGGTTGTTGAAGCGAAATGGAAATCCCGTAATTTTCAGCTCTGCCGATGGTGATCTTTTTGGGAGTGGCACCCCCGGGAATCCCGCCAAACATGCCGCCCCCCGGGAAGATGCTGCCAAATGATTTTAACGGAATAAACGGCGCGTAATCCAATCGTGTGTAATTAGCCTGACTGGTTATTTTTGGGAAAAACCCGGTGCGAGCCTGTCCTAATTGCGCCTCTGCCTGATCCAATTTCGCCCGGGCTATTTTTAGCTGTGGGTTTTTCTGAAAGGCAATCTGCAAACTGGATTTCAAATTCAACTGAATTTTGTTCTGAGCCCAACCGCTCATCGTCAGGCCGGTGACTAAAATTCCAATTAAAAATAACTTTATGAATGGATGTCGCATAAAGATGCCTCCTGATTAATCCGTGCGTTGTTAAAATAAAAATCGGACGCCTGTTGTCCCGAAAAATAGTCCCTGTTCGGTGAATTTCTCACCGAAGAAAAATTTGTCTTTACAAAGAATGAAGTGGTAGCGCCCGTCCGCAAATACGGAGAAACGCTTGTTTAATTTGACTGAAAATCCCAATCCGGTGCTGAATCCCGGGCTCATTTTTCTGAGTTTTTCTCCCTCGTATTGAACCGCATCACTGTTGGGCCCGTCAATAGAATATTTCCAGAAATAAATTCCCACACCCAGCGGCAAATAGATACCCAAGCGACCCCAATTCCACTGCACGTTATTGGAGAAAATCAGGGAAGGGACGACAAAAACCTGTTTTCGCTGAAGATTGGGGCGCGCCTCTTTTTTGAAATAAAGAGCGGTGTAAATCCCCTGGACTTCGATCCAGTAATTGGGCGAAATAGTTCTGGAAAAAGAGAGCCCGTAAAGAGCCCCAGGCTGCAGAATATCGGCAGATTTTTGGCCCGTATGGTACGCACCCGATAAGGATTTCGACAGGCCAAACAGGGGAGCAAGACCAATGGTTTCTCCCGCCAGTGTGTACCCTGAAAAGAGCAGAACTAAAAATGCTCCGGCAATAACTTCCTTAACCCGATTCATAATTTCTCCTAATTGTATTAATTTAAAAGACTGCCATGAATTTAAGAATTATTTAGTGTCTGAACGAAAACACCTTAAAAATGTAGCGTAAGCATCTTGCTTGCGTTAGTTTGATAATAGAACAAAGAATTAGATAAATCAAATTTCACAAGCCAGAGACTTGTGGCACGTTTTCATTCAGACACTATTTAACAAATGCCTGCAAAAATACCGCGTAACTAAAGAACTTTTTTCTTATTTTGTTTTGCAGAAATTTCAACGTTAGTTTTTTACCCGGTGTTTTTCTCAATGCCTTTAAAAATAATCTCAAATAAAAAATCAATGTGTTTTT
>CAZIYL010000198.1:0-4661 GCA_964543425.1 uncultured Deferribacteres bacterium | reverse complement strand
TGGCAGCACCTTTTCCGTTCAGGCAACACCCTCGGTCCCCCTTCAAAAATATCTGGAATTTGCCCAGGCATCGGCGGATTGGACATGGGGTCACTACGATTCATTGGTAACGGTTTGGCGGCAGAAATTCGACCCATATAATGTTTTTGGGTATCGTCCTCCGCCCCGGCTGTTGGAAATGGCCACAATCGATGCCTTTTTGTACGCAAAGGAGGGGAACAAAACCTACGCCAAGCGAGCGAAAAAGGTCCTTCTGACCTACGGAGATTTTCGCAGCATTTATCCGGAGGTTGCTCGAAAAAAACGGCCGGATTATGAAAAGGGTGTTCCGGCTCTGCCTGATTTTTTTACAACCATGCGTTACATTCGGGCTTACGATTCACTGCGTCGCACGCATTATTTGTCGCGATCGGAACGCAAAAAGATTGATAAGATTATTTCCGGGAGTGTGGATTACATTCTTCGTACACAGGAATGGGGCGCGATGAATCGGGGGATGCTGCGGGCCGAAGGGTTGGCCTGGGCCATTCGGGCGGTTCCCAACAGTCCCCGTATTAAATACTGGAAAATGATTAAGCAGGCCATCGGGTTTGATAATTGGGGAAACTGGGAAATTGAAGACGCCACCCATTACAATGCTATCTGGTTGTACAGTCTGCTGGGATATGCCGACGCTCAGAATAAAATGGATGAACTGTTCAAACTTCCGGAAATGTATCTTTACGCCAATTACTATCTTAATTTGATGTGTCCCGATGGAATGATTCCGGATTTTGGCGATGCCTATTGGCATTCCGATTGGCCCCGCTACCTGGTCTATTTTGAAGCGGCGGCAAAGGCTTACAAAAATCCGCAGCTAAAGTGGGCTGCCGCAACCATTGCCAGTCGCTTTGTGGATTTTAAAAAGATTTCAAATATCGGGCTGGCGTATATTTTTCTGGATTGCTACCGATGGGGAACGGACAATCTGAAAGCTGTACCCCCGAAGGTGTTGAGTGAAGAAGTGATGGAAGATGTTGTGGGGAAAAAGATTGTGTTCCGTAACGGATGGTCGCCAAAATCGACCTACATGCTTTTAGATTACAGGGATGTGTGGGGCGGCGGCCTGATTTTCCGAGATTATCTGCGAGATACGATTCCCATTGAAGAAGAAAAAGCCACTCATGGTCATTCCGATGAGAATAGCATTCCCCTGCTCATGAAAAACGGAAGTGTTTTGCTGCACGACGGCGGCTACCGCGATTACATGCCCAGCGGCCCTTACGGTGCCTTCAGGGCAGACTATTTTCACAATCGTCTGTGTGTGCGGCAGGAAAAAATTTTTATGGGACAGAAAAAAGGCGAATACCGGTTTAGCAATAAAAATCACGCAGAAATTCCGGGTCAGTCGGTTTTGGGATTTCTGCACAATTCCGGTGCTCATCGGCAGGTTCGCACAGAAAAATACGATTTCCTGACCTTTCCTGATTTTGATTACAGCCGGACCCGTGTCATTGACAACAAACTGGGATACAAATGGGATCGGGTAATTGCTTACGTGAAAAATCCCGAAGTATTTGTCGTGTTTGATGTTTTTAAGGCTCACACGGAGGAATATTTTACGGCCGCCAATCTCTGGCATACGCGAAAAATTTTGACAAAGGGTACCCATTGGTACGATACGGTTTACGATTCGTTACGAAATATCGCCGTTCCAACCAATGAGCATCTACTAATCTATTTTCCGAAGCCGCATTTCAGGTTGGAAAGTGTGGAGCCAGAGAGACGCTATTGGCAGAAAGAATTTGTGATCAGCGAAGTGGGTGCCCAGCATTTTGAATTGGGACAGACTATTGAATTTGTAACGGTTTTGGTTCCTCACTCTAAAAAGGAACGCCCCGAGAAGTGGATCAAGAAAATTCATTTTGTCGAAAGCGCGCCTGCTCATGACGGACTTTGTGTGAGCATTCAGGATGGACCGCGCAAAATCTGGGTCGGTGCCAAAAAGAATTTGCGAAAAGAAATGGTGCGCGATTGGCGGCGGCCTAAATATACGTACAACTCGGGCAAAATCCGCTATGGTAAATTTGAAACCAACGGCGATTTCTTTTTTGCTACACAAAGCGGCAAAAATCTGGCTTTTACCGTGGTTAATCTGACAAAGGCGGTTTGGGGAAATCAGGTATTGTTTGCTCAGTCTCCCAATCAGTTTGGCCTGGCGTTTGATGGAAGTCCCGATACGGCCGGGGTTGGGAAAGTGCGTTATTGGCGCGATACCGTCCGGATCAAAAAATAGAAATTAAATCCGAGTGAGAAATGAAGGCGTGTTCAAAAAACAGCAGAATAGGTGAAAAAAGTTAATTTTTTGTAATTATTTCTTGACTTTAACAATGGATTTGTGTATAATACAGTATCTTACAAATTCATTCTTAAATCTGATTTTTGAGAAACATGTCCGTTCAAATTTCTCATTTCCGGTAACAGCATCAGAAAGTTTATTTGTGCAAAAAGTTTTGTTTGAATGTATTAGCTTCTAAGCAAATAGTCCGCTAATCTCATTTTTGGGGATGTGTCAGGTAAAGTGCGGAAAGAATCTTATTATTTGTTAAAAGGGGCTTTGTATTTTCTTTCATTTTCAGGTTAATTGGGTTGTTCTGAAAAGAAAACTTTTTTACTATTTCTCATTAATTCACCATTGTCCAATGCGAAAGCTGGATAAAAACTGTTTTTTATGATTTTAACGGTTTATTGAAAGGAGGTGGTAAGGAGCAACGTAATTTACTCATGTGGTCTTGGTAAGAAAACCATAAGAAAGGAGGTGGTGACCGTCTGTTGCAGTAGATGGATCTGACAAAATGGTAAAAAAAATGAGTTGGAGACTTCTCAATCTTAAGGAGGATTGAACATGTCAAAATCTTTAAGCAGAAGTCTTGTGGGGTTCGTTTCAGTTCTTATCCTGATATTTTTTGTCGTCGGTTCGTTGTTAGCCGGGCAAACCGGAAAAATAGCCGGCGTCGTTAAGGATAACGCAACTGGAGACCCGCTTCCGGGTGCAAATGTTATGATTGAAGGTACCCAGATGGGAGCAAGTGCGGATAGCCAGGGTCGATATTTCATTATCAACGTCCCCCCAGGAAAATACACTGTGGTTGCCAAATTTATCGGCTACCAAAGTGTTCGTCAAACAAATGTAATGGTGACAATTGATGCTACAACAGAGTTAAACTTCAAACTTTCTGCACGAGCAATTGCAGGAAAGGCTGTAACGGTTGTAGCCGAAAGGCCCCTGATTGAAAAAACGCTTACCCAATCGAAGGTCACAATCGGTACGGCAGAATTAGACAATAGCATGCCTGTTGGTTCTGTTAATGGTATTGTTGAAACGGCAGCGTCCACTTTCCATGGCTACGTTCGTGGTGGTCGAAAGTATGAAACCAAAATTATTGTTGATGGTGTGGATGTGACGGATAATTATTACACAGGTGGCACCGGTGCTTTTGGTAGCGGCGATGTCGGCCATCCCTACCAGGGTTATCGTGAGTCGAATGATAATCAAAGCTCAACGATTAATGTTCCGTCCAGCGCTATTCAGGAAATGGTTGTTTACGCCGGTACATTTACGGCAGAATATCCTACGGCGTCAGCCGGTATTGTAAATATTGTAACCAAAATGGGTGGCGATCATTATCATGGAAAACTTTTCATGAGAGGAACGCCGCTGAATACAATGCGCCATTTTGGAAGCAATGTCTACTGGATGCGCGGTGGTGCAGGACAACCGGATGGTTATTTTAACGAAAAGGAACGCTATCTGAATGATGGAACTTCTTACGGAAAGCGAGCAGGCTCTCTTTATACGTGGACAGATGCTCTTGCAAAGGATAAGTACTATTATGATCCTACAGATTCCACCGGCCTGGGACGGTCTGTTGAATTAGAAGGAAATCTGAGCGGTCCCGTTCCATTTTTGGGCAAAAAGGGCGGTTTTTTTCTGACAGCGCGATTTTCCCATATGCGTCCGACACCCCTACCGTTTGAAGTAAGTCAGCATCTAAATATCGGGCTAAAAATGAATTACAATTTTTCTTCTGATAAAAAGTTGTTGGTTTACGGACAATTAGTGGATGGTGGTAAACTGTTCAAGTGGGTTAACTGGAAATATAACCCGAAATGGACCTATTACATGCAGGGCGCTCCCAGATACAAAGATTTGAGTGGTTTAACGTATGCAAAATGGACGCATTCCCTCAGCAAAAAGAGCTTTTACACGGTACAGGTGAGTTACAATAGCCGTCAGGATTGGACAGGTTATCCCGATGACAATGGTGATGGCTATAGTTCCATCGATGAAACAGGCGACTTTATTAAATTTGCCAATATGAAAGAATACCAGAAATATGTTGGCGGCGTAATAAAAGTGGATACTTTGAAAGATGCCAACGGCAATGTTACCGGTTACGATCGCTATCTGGATCCAAGCACAATGGATGGCTATCAGCCCGGACATTTTGGTGATCCCAATCATCGCGTATTCTTCAAAGAAACCGTGGATCCCGCTTCCGGTGTGGATGAGTCAAAAGCCAACTTCTACAAAGTAGATGGATGGTATCGAACGGCCTATCCCGTGCCGCTGTATATTCACAACAAAAGAGATGCAGCCACATTAAAGGCCGATTTTACAA
>CAZIYL010000197.1:0-4685 GCA_964543425.1 uncultured Deferribacteres bacterium | reverse complement strand
GTGTAATGAGGTTGATTGGAGAAAGCACGCGTCGGGTGATGAAATAGGAACCGAGGGCAATAAGAAGCACCGTTCCCAAAATGGCAATCGAAAAAACAAAGGCCAATTTGTTGAGGGATTCGTCCACCTCTTCAATGGGGCGTGCAATGGTTACCCACCCAATTTGTCGATTGTTGTAATAAATTTTGCGATTGAATGCCCTGAACGTAATCTCTCCACCACGATCGGGATGAACCCATTGAACGGCTTCTTTTACAGTAATCCGGGTTGTAAATCCTTTGGCCGCCCGTCTGTTACTTAAAGGAATGGCAAGGTGGAGTTTCTGAGCAATGGCCGATTTGTAAATCGGTTTCCCCGTGACATCGTAGATGACCAGATAATATTCCAAAAAAGGATCGGCCTTTTTCGGCTCTTTTTCCATATATTCGAATTCAGCATTTGCAGGATCGTAATTAGCCTCAATGGAAGTTACCACAAACCGCAAATTTTCATCCAGTGTAGTCAGCAAAATGCGCTGCATGCCCCAGTACACACTGAGGCTGAAAATAATCAGAATGAGCAATGTAACCACAAAATACAATGCGGCAAAACGAAAGCCAATTTTCATTCGTTGTTTTCCTTGAGCCTGTAGCCAATTCCCCGAACCGTTTGAATGATTCGATGATTGGGAACGTCCCCGATTTTCTTGCGCAAATTCTTAATGTGGACATCTACAAAATTGGTCATGCTGAAAAGGTCAAAATGGTCACCCCACACGTGTTCGGCAATGGACAAACGGGACACCACGCGGTTCTTATTGTAAAGCAAAAATTCCAGAATGGCGTACTCCCGGGCGGTCAGGTCAAGAAGTTGGCCGGCGCGCCGGACTTCGTGCGTGGCTGTGTCCACCGTGAGATCGCCTGCCTGCAGCAAAGCCTGCTTTTCCGGACTGACCCGGCGCAGAAGCGAACGGACGCGCGCCAGAAGTTCGGGAACGGCAAACGGTTTGGTGAGATAGTCGTCGGCACCTGCATCCAGGCCCGCCACCTTGTCTTCCATGGCATTTTTGGCCGTCAGAAGCAGCACCGGCAGGGAAAGTCCGGCAGCACGAATTTCCCGAAGCAGATCCAGCCCGTTTAAGCAAGGGAGAAGAATATCGAGAACCGCCAGATCGTGCTCTTGCATCAGCGCTTGTTCGAGTCCGCTTTGACCGTCAAACGCCACATCGACCGTGTAGCCGTTGTTTTCCAGAACCTCACGAATGCGTCCGGCAAGTGTTTTCTCATCTTCAATAACTAAAATTCTCATTTGTTCTGGCCAATTAAAGAGTTTTAATAAATGTAGGCAGGCATTCATAAGTCCTGATAAAAAAGGCCAAAATTTTCGGAAATCGATAAACGGCTTTCCCCTTTTTGATTGCTTTTAAAATCAGGCTGGCTGCTTTGTCCACCTCCATCGGGAAAATCATTTTTTCGTTGTCTGCCGTCATTGGGGTTTTGACGTATCCCGCCTCAATCGTCAGTACGTGAATGCCGTATTTTCGAAATCCCCTTCTGGCGCCCGCCATAAAATTACTGACAGCGGCTTTGCTGGAGGTGTACCCTGCGGTGCGTTTACTGCTCAAATGAGCCGCAAGACTGGAGAGTCCCACAATGAAACCTGATTTTTGTTCCTTCATAATTGGAAAAACCTGCTCGATCCAATAGAGCATTCCCAGGAAATTGGTTCTGTGAATCCTTTCAATGTGGGAAGCCTCAAAATTGTAATAGAACGTGGGCAAACCGATTCCGGACGAATAAACCAGCCCGTCAATTCGGCCATATTTTTGAGCAATAATGGCAACCGTCCCTTTCACTTGCTCCCGGTTGGTCACATCACAAACATGCGTGGAAACATCTTTTGTAAACGGAACGATTTTATTTTTTGTGGCATCCAGTCTTTCCAGATTTCTGCCGATCAGAGCAACTTTTGCCCCGCTTTTGGCTAATTTCACAGAGAGAGCGGCACCGATCCCACTGGATGCACCGGTCACAACCACTACTTTATTCTGAACGGTAATCTTCATTTCAACACCTCTTTTTGGAATTTCGGTATCCCCCAGTCCGTTTTAAAAACAAAATCTTCTAATGGCTTTCGCGTGCGATCGGAGGGTTTTCCCTGATCCTTAATGTAGCCCATCGCAATCACAGCAACGGGATCCACTGATTCTGGAAGATGAAAAACCTCTCTCGCTTTGGGGATTGAAAATCCTCCCATTTGATGTGTGTAAATATTGGCACCAAGTGCCAGCAAAATTAAATTTTCGACGGCCATGCCCACATCGTGGTAGGCATGTCGGTTAGGTTTTCCGTTGTGGTTGAAATATAATTTCGCCACCGAAAGCAGCAGTGCTCCCGCTGTTTTTGCCCATTTTGCATTTCCCGGAACCAGGATCGATAGGAGTTTCTCAAATTCCACCGGTTCATCTTTTGTGGCGACAATGAAAAACCAGGGTTGTTCATTGTAGCTTGAAGGAGCCCACTGGGCCGCTTCAAAAATCATTCGAAGTGTTTCCTGATCGATTGGTTTGTCTAAAAAGCGATTCGGACTCCATCGATTTTTAAGAAGTTCCATAACCATTAAACTTTTTAAGGACATTTGATTTGCCTTTCCCAAAATTTCGTCTATTTGTGATAGCTTTCACCCTTCAAAATTGTAAATGCGCGGTAAATCTGTTCCAGTAAAACGAGTCGTGTCATATCGTGCGTAAACGTCATCCGTGACAGGGACAGCACAAGGTCCGCCTGCCGTTTAATATCCTCTGAAATTCCCCATTCTCCGCCGATTAAAAAATCGATTGTGGAAATTCCGCTGTTTTTCTTTGTCTGCAAAAATTCTGCTAATTCTTCAGATGAAAGAAGCCGTCCATTTGCTTCTAACACAATAAGATACGCATTTGGTTTCATTTGTTTCTTGAGAAGTTCGGCTTCTTTTTTCAGGACGAGATTCCGGAACAATTTTTGCTTTTGAAATTTTATCGGCACGCTGATCATCTCAATCGAAACGTAATGGGAAAGCCGTTTGAGATAGTCGGAAATCCCTTCCTGCAAATAAGTGTGTTTTGTTTTCCCCGGCGATAAAATACGAATCTTGAATGCCATTGGCGATGTCTCCTTACACCCGTGCCAGAGAAAGGTTGATTTCTGTTCCAATTCGCCACCGGAGAGAATAAAAACCGACGGCGCTAATCAACCCAATTGCGGCAATGATTCCCCACAGAACAAGTGGCTCATGAATAAACGCATCTAACAGAAAGCCGCCATAAAAAGGCCCAAAGGAACGCCCAAATGATTGGAAAATTCCGTAAACTCCCATATAGCGCCCCCTTTCTTTTAGTGGTGCCCAATTCGACGTGAGTGTGCTTCCGGTCGGTGTAATGAATATTTCGCCAAAGGTAAAAATCAAAATGGCAAAAGCCAAGCAAGCAAAATTCTGCGCAAACATAATGATAACATAGCCCAGGGACACTAAAACGGCTCCCAATGCTAAAGCTGAAGTCAATTTCATTTTTCGTATTAAGGCAATTCCGGGAAATTGAAGAAAAATAATCACAATTCTGTTAATTGAATACAAAAATCCCAGATGTACCTTATTGATTCCGATTTCGCTAACGGCATAAACGGAAAGCGTTGAAACAATCTGAGTCATAATTGAAAAAACCAGCAGTGCATAAAAACTGAATGCCAGGAATTCCTTATTTTTTCGAATGGAAAACAGACCTTGCAGCCGAACGCGTGACGTCTCGATTTTTGGGGCGAAATTCGATTCCCAGATAAAAAAATAGGTGATGAAATAACCCACTACAAACAAAAGTGCCGTTAGGAAAAAAAGCCAGAAATAAAAGATAGACGCCAAAAACCCGCCAATTGCCGGGCCGATTGCCCACCCGGCATTCAAACCAATCCGTTGGATTCCGTAGGCTTCTATTCGGTCGTGATCCGTTACCAAATCGGCAATCATGGCATCGGCAGACGGCATAAACATCGCGCCAAATCCGTAAGAGATGACCACTGCCAGTAAAATGAGAATTAAATATTGGGCGTGAAGAATAGCGAGCGATAATAGAAAAAAGGTAACCGCTCGCCCGCCCATTGCCCAAAGCATAATTTTTCGCCGGCCAAATCGGTCGGATAGTTCCCCTCCAAAAAGCTGCATGACGGCTCGTGTGGCCGCAGCCAATAAAAAGACGGTTCCCACACCCCTAATTCGTTGTAAAGGTAAATACTCAGGAAGGGAATGACGATGCCGAATCCCATGGAAATGAAGATTCGGGTCAGAAACAGATACCAGACCCTTCGATCATATTTTAAAAAAAGCGCCGCCTTGGCGTATTCCTTCCGCAAAAAATTATTTTTCTCTCTGCCCAATCATCATGTCCCTTGACTCTTCCCGTCAATCCGTTGAGCCGTGCAGCCAGGCCTTTCGCATCATTAATTGTTCAGGCGTTGGGGAGGCGAATTTTTCAATCGCACAGGTGACTTTTTCTCGGGATTGAACGGGAACCAAGAGAGTCAGTTTTTTCCCGCCTCTTTCAACAAGAAATTTAAGGGAATTGCCGGGCTTTTTGGAATTCAATATCTTCGTAAAATATGCCCTATTTTTAATCTTTTTGCCATCCATTTTTAAAAGGTGATCTTCTTTCATCAAACCTGCTTTGCCAACGGGAC
>CAZIYL010000196.1:0-4692 GCA_964543425.1 uncultured Deferribacteres bacterium | reverse complement strand
TCGCGGGCGCCTTTTGTGGCGGTCAATTGCAGCGCTATTCCCGAGAACCTGATTGAGAGCGAGCTTTTTGGCCACAAGCGCGGCGCCTTTACCGGTGCCATTCGGGACAAGCAGGGGCTCTTTCAAGCCGCCCAAAACGGCACCCTTTTTCTGGACGAGGTGAGCGAAATGAGTCCGCCAATGCAGGCCAAGCTGTTGCGTGCCCTGCAGGAGGAACGGGTGAAACCGGTGGGCGGAACCGCAGAAATTCCGGTTCGGGTGCGGGTGATCGGCGCTTCCAACAAAAATCTGCGAGAGGAAATGGCCGCGGGACGCTTTCGCGAAGACCTGTTTTATCGCCTGAACGTCATGGAAATGACCCTGCCTCCTTTGCGGGAAAGGCGGGAAGACATTCCCCTTCTGATTCACCATTTTGCAGAAAAGTACCGGAAAAAAGACGCCCCTCCGAAGGCATTTTCGAAAGAGGCGATTCGCCTGCTTTCCAAGTACCATTGGCCCGGAAATGTGAGGCAATTGGAGAACACCATCCGTGTGGCTCTCATTTCCAACGCCGGTAAGGCGACGATTCAGCCGGAAGCGCTCCCAGACCGCTTTCGGGAAAGAGTGCCTCCGGACAGGCAGGGCAAATCCCCATGGAAATGGGAAGGCCCGGACTACAAACACAATCTCCGGCAGGTAATCGCCGATTTCGAGCGGGAATTTATTGCGTTCCATTTGAACGAAAACAGAGGGAACGTGTCCAGAACGGCTGAACGGATCGGGCTGTCCCGTGTGGCGCTGCACAAGAAAATAAAATTGTACGGAATTAAAATTTTAACGAGAGAACACAAGACCGGGTCCGTGCGGAAAACAATCCCCTGACCTCGGGGAAAAGCATTCAGAATCTTTGATTGGGTAGCGAAAGTCTTAAATCCTCCCTTGAAAGAAGTACGGATAGCCATTTGATCTGCAGAAAACGCAGACAAAAGCAGCGAAAGTGCAAATGCCCCCCCTTTGCAATGCGCCGTGTCATCTTTGCGGTGAATCGGTCCCGCTGCCGGAATTAATTTTGGATTTGGAATTTTCGCCACATTTTCTACCCCAAAGGGAAACTTTTGAGAAGTACACGACTAAACGATTTTCAGAGGTTTGTAAACCACCCCCTTTGGTTGTTAACTTCCCTTTACACTGAAATTCCAAATAAACACATTTTCGCAAATCTGGAAGCAATGTGCTAACCTTCGTTTACACCTTGACTATTCGCCTCAAAACCAAAGAAGTCCAATCGCAATAATACCAATAAGTTAAGTGCATATCGAGAGTTTGGTCTCCAATTTGCCCAATCTATTCCGTAAACAGAACTGGATAAACAAGAAGGAGGACCCCCATGAAACGAAAACACATGATCGCATTATTCAGTATTTTATTGGTTCTGGTTTGGATGAATTGCTCCAAAAAAAGCAGTCCGGCCGGGCCAAATCAGGAAAAGGAGATGCCGTCTGTCAGCATTCAGACCTTTACCATCCCCCAACATTTACAGCAATCTTCCGACGGAAATGCGCAAATCGCAGCCAATTTTATGCGTATGGCCAACGGATTTTCTGCCTTTAGCTACGCCTTCACTCCGCCCAGCGGACTGGCCAAAGCCGCTACCTCGCTGGACGATCCAACCTGGAGGCGCACATGGACGTACGACGGTCTTACCATGACGCTGAGCGTGTACGACCGAGGCGAACAGTACGTCTGGAAAACACGATTGGATGGAAAGAATGAGAATTTCACCTACACCAACTGGCTCTTTATGAAAATCGAGGAATCCAAAGACGGAAAATCCGGCACGATGACGATTTACAAGCCGGTGACGATAGACATTGAAAACCAGTGGTCCTGGGGAAAAGAGGCCAACAACGCCTACACCGTTATTTACCTGGAAAACGAGGAAAATGGAAACAGCAATCAGCTAAAAGTAACACAGAATCCCGATCTTTCCGGTTCCCTGATCAACAAAATCACGTTAAACGGGGAATTTGTACCGGATTATGAATCGGAGTGGACCAAAGAAGGAACAGGGACCTGGAAGCGGTACGAAAATGGTCAGCTCGTAGAATCCGGGAGCTGGAATTAGGAGGCGCGCTCACTCCGCAACGGGAGCTTTTCATGCAGACACATCTCATTATTTTGGATAACGATCGCTCACTGGCGAACGGGCTTGCGCTCTTTCTTCGGCCCATGTTTGATCGAATTTCCGTTTTTCAAACCCCAATTAATATGCAAAATCACATTCACACATCGCGGCAAACGGTGGTAATTTCCGAGATCAATTTTCCCGCTGTGGACGGCATTCAAATGCTTCGGGAACTGAAAAGAGATTTCCCGCAGGTAAGAGTTGTGGCTTTCAGCGCCTTTTTTAACACAGGTATTCTTGAGGAATTACAATTGGCAGGCATTGATCTGATTCTGGAAAAGCCCGTGAAGATGGAACATCTGAAAAAAGAAGTTAAGGAACTCATTGCCCATTAATCAAAGGAGAAAATCAAATGAACCGAATGAAATTTGCAGGGATTTTGCTGACAATTATTTTGATGGGATTCTGGAGCGGCCAGGGGTTGGCACGTGTTGACGGATTGTCGCCCCAAATGCGGGCATTCCAATCCCGGTTCGAAAATCCGGATTTTCCGTTTTTTCTAATAACCCCAGGCTCAAGGGTGCTGGATGCCCTTCAACAAACCTGGCTGAACAACACCTGGGCAGACTATCTGAAAACAACCCATTATTACAACGCGCAGGGTGTGGCCACCTACGATATCACCCTACACCACGATAACGGAGGCTGGGTCAATCAAACAAAAACCACGTACATTTTCGACGCCAATCGCAATCTGACAAAAATGACCAGCTACAGTTGGGAGAATAGCCAATGGAAGGCCATGATGAAAGTGGAAGTTACGTACACCTCCGATGGCCAAGTTAAGGATGAGGTATTTTATATGGCGCAGAATGGGGTATTGCAAAAGACAATGAAAGCGATTCAAACCTACGACGCCAATGGTTTGGTCTCAGAAAGCCTACAGCAAATCTGGATGGCGAATGCCTGGACCGATATGTTTCGTTCCACTTTTCAGTACAACGCGCAAAAATTGGTAAAAGAACGGTTGGAACAAATGTGGATGGTCACAAACTGGACAAACACCAAGCGTACAACCTACAGCTACGACGCAAAAGGGAATGAAACCCAAAAAATTGTGGAAAACTGGGAAGCCAATGTCTGGGAAAATGACAGCAAGGATACCCGGGAATACAACGCCTCCGATCAGGAGATTGAGAAGATTTCCTACGTCTGGCAGAACAATGCCTGGGCGAAGGAAAGCCGGTGTGTGACCGAGTATTTTGGCAGCGGAAAGATAAAGAGTGAAACCCATTATGCGTGGAATGGCAGCACCTGGGAGAATCAGCAATGGGACGCCTATGAATACGATGGCAATGGGAATCTGGCCAAAGCAACCACACAAAAATGGGAAAGTGGTCAATGGGAAAACCTGAGCCGGACTCTCTACACCTACGAGGGGGCGTCCGCTGTTGCTCAGCAGGGGCCTACCGGATTCCCGGACGATTTTTCGCTGTCCAATTACCCCAATCCCTTTAATCCCGAAACGCAGATCTTGTTCGAACTGCCCCGGCGGGAATCCGTACGGTTAACCATTTATGACTCCAATGCGCGCTTGATTCGGGTTTTGATTGCCGGCACCACGCTTAGCCCCGGTTCGCATCGCGTGGTCTGGGACGGAAAAGATGCCCGTTTGCAAAATGTGGCTTCCGGTCTTTACATCTACCGGCTTCACGCGGGACACCGGATTCTTTCCGGAAAATGCACGCTGCTTCGTTAAGCCCACACACATCACACGAAAACCACATGTCCCTGTGAAGGCAGTCCTTACTCACAGGGACATTTTTTTGCTTTAAAATTCCGTGATTTTTGATCCGAAATTGTTTATCTTAAAGCGAGAATGTATTTAACCGCGAAGGCCGCTGAGCAATAAATCATCTAAGGGTATTTTGCGGCTAAATTATAAAGGCATTAATTTTCATCAGAAAGGCTTTCATGAAAATTCCGATCGATTCCATTGATATCAGCGACGATTTTTACCGCACGAGCTATTTTTCCGATTTTTCCGCCTTGCAGAATTCCCTGCAAGCTGTGGGACAGGTACAGCCTCTTTGGGTGGAAGCGCTGGAAGACGGACGCCTGCGCCTTATTTCCGGTTTTCGCCGGTTGGAGGCTGCGCGCCGGATTGGCTGGCGCGAACTTGAGGCAGGGCTGATTTCTGGAACACCTGAACAACGTTTTACGTGGTTTCGGCGAACCCTGTTTGAAAATCTGGCACTCCGCCCTTTCAATTGGGTGGAAAGGGCATTTGTGGTGCACAAAGTCAAAAATCAATTTCAGGTGCCGGAAGGCAAAATTGTCAGGGATTGGTTTCCCGCCCTTCAAATCGGGCAAAACCGCAAGTGGCTGGACTGGCTCCTGCCCATTCCCGAATATGAACCCGACGTCCAGCGCGCCATTGCGCAAGATGCCCTCACATTTGATTTGTTCGAATTTCTGCCCGATTTGGACCGCGAAAGCCGCCAGGCGCTGGTTTGCTTTTTTCAAACACTCAAATTAGGCAAAAATCGCGGAAAAGAATTTTTTGCCCTTTTGCGGGATGTGGCGCT
>CAZIYL010000195.1:0-4710 GCA_964543425.1 uncultured Deferribacteres bacterium | reverse complement strand
TAAACCCATTTTAGCCCTGAGCTTTTTCCTTTTTCTCTCCGGCTGCCAGCACCGGTTGATTAAGCAACCCCTTCCGCGAGCGCCGCTGGAATGGTCTCAGTGGGGTGGAAATGCCCGCCAAAATTTTTACATTTCAACACAGGAAAAACTTTCGGACCTAAAACTAATCAAGAAAATCAAACTTTTCTCTTCGCCGGGGAAAACACTTTTGGTTTCCGGAGATGTTCTGTTTGTCCCAACTTTGGACGGAAAGCTCACAACGTTTTCTCTACGAACCTTTAAAAAAATCGGGCGGGTAAAGTTGCCGCAAAAATTGCCTGGAACCGCTGCTTTGATTCAAAACGATCTGATCGTCGCACTTCAATTCAGTAAAAAGAGCCTCTTTCGACTCAATCCCCTGACCAATAAAAAATTGTGGGTAGCGGAATTGGGTTCCATTGAAACGGAACCCCTTGTTACTCGGCCTCGAATTTTTGTAACCACTCTGTACAAAGGAATTGTTGCCATCGATGATTCCACAGGGAAAATCCTTTGGGAAAACCATTTACCTGCCCAAAGCCACAGTTCGGCCAATCTCCTTCAAAATCGATTGGTTTTTGGAGACGATCGTGGGGATTTGCGGGCGGTGAAACCGGCCACCGGCGATTCTCTCTGGGCGACTCCCCTGGGCAGCATTATTCGCGCGATGCCTGTCGGAAACAACGGGCGGGTGTACATTGGAACTACGGCAGGCAATTTTTTCGCCGTCGACGTGAAAACGGGACAGATTTTGTGGAAATTTTCCGTACAGGCTCGAATTTTCCACGAAGCAGCGGTTACAGCGGACGGTGTCTTTTTCGTGGCAAACGACGGATTTTTGTACAAACTTTCCCCGGAAACCGGCCGCCTTCTCTGGAAACGCTCCCTGAACGGAGTGGCCGGAACCCCTCCACTTGTTTACGGAAATTGGATTCTTCTGGGAACATTGGAACATCGCCTTCTGCTTACTGATCGATCTTCCGGTAAAATTGTCCGGGAAATTAAATTAAAGGGACGCGTCCGCACGCTGCCAATCATTACCCAAAAATACGTGATTGCGGGTTCGGAAGAGCGTTGGCTGTACATTTTTAAAAAGGAACCCGCCCAATGAAACGGCTCTCGCTATTTCTTTTTCTAACAATTTGCATTTTGCTCCCGGATGCCCGCGGCCAGCAGACCGGTTATCTTCATTTAACAGCCAATCAATCGCCTGCAACAATCACAATTGATTCTGTTAAAATCCCGCTCGCTCGGGACACGCTCATTGCAATTTCACCCGGGGAACACCGCATCCGTGCCACTGCTTCATTTCGAGCGGATTGGCTGCTGCGTGATTTTCAGAAATCCATTCGGGTCAGGGCACTGGATACCACCTTTGTTGCCGTCATCTTCCCGAGATATTTCAGTCTGTTTTCGCAGCCTGCGAGGTCATTTGTCTGGACTGGCGATTCCCTGCTCGGGCGGACGCCGCTTCTGGTAAACTGGGAAATCTTTAAAAACAAATTGATTCGAATTGAAAATAAGGGCTATTTTGCAAAGCAGTTCAGCCTTCAGAGTTTTAATCAAGAAAAGCTGATGATTCGATTGAAAAAGAACCCGCAGTATTGGCAGAAGTTTAATTGGCTTCAGAGAAAAAAGAGGCTTCAAAAAAAACGCTTTTTGTGGGGAGCCGCCTGCGCCAGCGGCGCAGCTCTGGCCTCAGGAGTGGCCGCCTATTTTTTGAAGAAAAAAGCAAATACTACGTATAATGACTATCTGAAAACAGCTTTCCCGAACAAGATTAAAAAATACTACAACCGGGCGCAGCGCTACGACACGGTCGCCGGAACCAGCTATTTGATTTTTGAGGTTAATTTAATTTCCAGCGCCATTCTTCTTCTAAAAGCAGTGAGGAAATAATGAAAATACGCACACTGCACCCCTGGAATGTAGACTACCACACAGCGGTGGCCATTCAGAACGATTTGCGGAAAAAGATTATTTTCACAAATCATGTAAAAAAATTAGAATTTGTGGCCGGAGCCGATGTATCTTTTAATCGAAGGGATCCAACGCTGTTTGGTGTGGTAACCGTTCTTAGTTTTCCGGGTTTTGAAGAAGTGGATCGCGGCGAAGCCGTGCTGGAGACCACCTTTCCCTACATCCCCGGGCTGCTTACATTTCGGGAAGCACCTGTTCTGCTGGAAGCGTTTAAGAAAATTCACATTCAGCCGGATGTGATCTTGTTTGACGGACAGGGAATTGCCCACCCCAGGCGGATGGGCCTGGCGGCGCACATGGGATTACTTCTGGATGCCCCCTCCATTGGCTGCGCAAAATCCCGATTTATTGGTACGTACGACACCGTCCCGAACGAGAAGGGCTCCCTGTCGGAATTGAAAGACGAGGAAGAAACTATCGGAGTTGTTTTGCGAACACGTGAATCCGTTAAACCCATTTTTGTGTCGGTGGGACACAAAGTGGATTTGAGCACGGCCGTTGAAATTACCTTGAAAATGGTTACCAAGTACCGGCTTCCGGAACCCACACGCCGCGCTCATTTTCTGGTGAATCAGTTTCGAAAATCCTATTTCGGCGAGGGATAAAAATGATTAAAAAGAATGTGGCCCTCATTACGCACCCCGACATGCTCAAGCATGACACGGGACCGGGGCACCCCGAGCGTCCGGATCGATTGACAGCGATTCTAAACGGCTTGAAAGAAGCCGGTTTGTCCGCACAACTTCTGGAAAATACTCCCGAGCCCGCCGATCGAAAATGGATTGAGGCCATTCACGATCCCGAATACGTGGAGCACGTAAAGCGAATGTGCCAGAACGATCACACCACAATTGACTCTTCCGCCACACCCATTTCAGGCGATTCGTTTCGGGCGGCACGTTTGGCCGTGGGTGCGGGTCTCCTGGCAGCAGATTTGATTGCCCAAGAGACCGTTCAGCGTGCCTTTTGTCCGGTTCGCCCCCCGGGGCATCATGCAGAAAAATCCCGGGCTATGGGATTTTGTCTCTTCAACAATATTGCCATTCTTGCGCGGTATCTTCAAAAGAAACACAGCATTGTAAAGATTCTGATTGTGGATTGGGACGTTCACCACGGCAATGGAACGCAGCACGCTTTTTACAATGACAACACGGTCTTTTACTTTTCAACGCACCAATTTCCTCATTACCCGGGAACCGGTGCCGAATCAGAAAGGGGCTCAGGACCAGGGGAAGGTTTTACGCGGAATATTCCGCTTCCGGCCGGTTCCGGAAATAAAGTGTACATCCGCGCTTTTGAAGAAATTCTTATTCCAATTGCAGAAAAGTTTCAGCCGGAGTTTGTTCTCATCTCGGCGGGGTTTGATCCCCACAGAGACGACCCTTTGGCTGATATGATGGTAACGAAAGAGGGATTTGCCAGGCTTACAGCCATCGTTCGAAACATCGCCGATCGCTTTGCAAACGGACGCATCATTTCCCTCCTGGAAGGGGGTTACAACCTGACGGCCCTGCGAGATTCGGCGGCCATGCACGTGCAGGAATTAATGAAGTCGCCCGCGAATTTACATGAATTTTAATTCCATCGACTTCCATAAAATCCATTCGTGAAATTCATGGGCAATATGTTTTTGGAATAGACTCCAAAAAATCCCCGGAATTTTGCGGGAATCTATTTTAACACACATGAAAGAGAAAAATGTCCTCTCCGGAAGTAACAGATCCTTTCACAGAAGAGCGCGAAAATATGGTGCGGAAGCAAATTGAAGCCCGCGGCATCCAGAATCACGCCGTACTCCAGGCCATGCGCAAAGTTCCCCGACACCTCTTTCTTCCTGAAAATTATCGAAACATGGCTTACGACGATATGCCGCTTCCCATTGGCGAAGGGAAAACCATTTCCCAGCCTTACATCGTAGCCTATATGACCGAAGCGCTCAAACTCCATCCCACTGACCGGATTCTGGAAATCGGAACAGGCTCCGGTTACCAAACGGCCATTCTGGCGGAAGTGGCAAACGAAGTATATTCCATTGAAATTCTTCCCGAATTGGCCCGACGCGCACGGGAACTTTTGGATTCACTTGGGTATTCCAAAATCCACCTCAAAATGGGTGACGGTTATTTGGGATGGCCGGAGGAATCACCTTTTGACGCCATTATTCTAACCGCGGCTCCGCCTGCCATTCCCCAGCCTCTGCCTGATCAACTAAAATTAGGAGGCCGGCTGATTGCGCCGGTAGGCGTGGATTTTCAACAACTGGTGCTATTGAGAAAAACAAAGGAAGGCTTTGAAAAACAAAATCTCCTGCCCGTGCGGTTTGTTTCGATGAGCGGTCGTGCCCGAAAAATGAGCTGATTTCACGCGCGTTTGTGAAGAACAACCCAATTCACTCATCAGGTAAATCCCGCCTCTCAAGAAGAGATTTTTTGCCATTTCCAAACCCCTAAAATTTCACCCCGCAAAAAACACAACCCGCATTTTCCCCGCCTCTCGCCCAGAACCACCCAACCGAAGTCCCCTCTATCAAGAGGGAATTTAGGGGTGTGTCGTTTTTTATTTTTTTTGTGATCTTTTATTCTTTTTGTATTTCCTGGTCAAAAGGCTCTTCTAAAACAGTCGTGAGGGCCATTCAATTTAATTTTTCAACAAAATTCAGTCAATTCCAGAAATCCCACACCAGACCGTAGCGGAAGCTGCGGCCGGGAGCAC
>CAZIYL010000194.1:0-4775 GCA_964543425.1 uncultured Deferribacteres bacterium | reverse complement strand
ATCTTACTCCACTAACGTGTTTATTGTGCATGGCTATATCAATTTTGCACATAACTTAATGATTAATTGCCCATCTAATGAGCTATTTCTTTTCTAATATTAGAAAAGAATGTCTATATTTAGAAAAAACTTTCCAATATTAGAAAAATTCAATTTTCTAATATTAGAAAAATATTTGTCAGTTCTCTTATGTATATGAGATTTCTATTCTTAAGCATCAGTCACAATCCTATCCGTTAAGCCCAATGCCTCGGCATGAGCAAAGGGAAGCTCCCACACTTTTTCCTCTCTATTTCATTTTCCGCCATCTCATTTGGATGGCGTTTATTATGATAAAGTATGAATTGCCTGATCCAATGGACGTAGGCTTGCCAAATTCGCAGGCTATAGTGCTTTGCCCGCAAGACCTGCCGCACCTGATCCAACAGCCTGGGTTTGGTAAGCTGATTATAGTTTTTTTGATTGGGTTGCAAAATGGAGCCCCCCGAATTGGGCTGTGGTGGCAGAAGGATGATGTCCCAACCATCTATGTGCTGCACAGGGCAGCCATCCGCTGCCTTTCTACTGCTATTAACAATAAACAAAAACTCTTTTTAAAATGCAAGTGGAAAATGAATGTGTCTGCAAAATTATTTGTTTCTTCACACGAAAATCCCTATATTTTTTTTAATCAGACACTTCTGAATAGAATTTTGGTAAAGAATGAACATCTCCAAAAACATTTTCAAATCAGGAAGAACCCTTCGTCCTGTTTACATGATTCTTGTGGCGGCGGTGCTGTTTTTGGTGCTTTTTGCGTCGGCTTACCTTGAGCTGCGAAGCACCCGCCAGGAGATTTTCCACGTCATGAAGGAGGAAGCTTCCACGTTGATTGCTTCGCTGGAAACGGGTGGAAGAAATTCACTGATTGCCTATTCACAGATTGAAAGACTCCAATCGGAGCGATTACTGGCTGTGGCTCGCCACATTCGGGATCTCGACGCGGCGGGTTCTTTTTCAGGCCCAGAGGTGGATTCACTCATTCGACATTCGGATGTGTACAATGTCCATATCATGGATCGCAATGGGAGGCGCCTATTTTCCTACAAGAGAGGGGCGGCATCTCAATTTGGGTCGGTCGGTAATGCCGCCCTCCTGCGGCCGGTTTTCTCCGGTCAGGTTCAGCAGCAGATCATTGGTTTCCGGCAAAGCCCGGCGGGCCTTGGAAACCGCTACGCTGTTGCTGTCCATCGACCGGCTGGCGGTGCCGTCGTTGTCACAATTGACGCCGGGGAAATGCTGGCTTTGCGAAAACAGCTTGGCATTGGTCAAGTGCTTCAGGAGGTCGCCCGCGCGCCTGGAATTGTCTACATCGTTTTGCAGGATTCCATCGGAATTCTGGCCGCTTCGAAAAATATCACGGAAATTTCCCGAATCGACAGCGATCCCTTTTTAAAAGCCACCCTGCATCACAATCGTTTTGATACCCGGGTGACCCGATTTAACGGAACGCAGGTTCTGGAAGTGGTTAAGCCATTCGTTGTGGATGGGGAGTTATTCGGCCTGTTTCGCGTGGGATTGAAAATGAATCACATCGTTGCGGCCACTCAGCGCCTGCGCCGCCGGTTTTTGCTGCTTTCGCTGGCTCTGTTTATTCTGGGGATTATCCTCTTCAACTTTCTCATTGTCAGCCAAAACTACGCTGTTCTGAATCGCTCCTTTAGAGAGATTAAATCATACACCGGAAACATCCTGGAAAATATGGCCGATGCCGTTCTGGTAACCACCAATTCCGGCGACGTGACACTTTTCAACCGCGCGGCGGAAAAATTGTTCGGCCTTTCCGATAAATCCGTGCTTGGGAAATCCATCAGCCAGCTTCCCTTTCCATGCCTGGATAACGTAAAAACCTTCATTCATTCCGATTTGTCCTACGAAGACAGGGAAATTACCTGCCGGCTTAATGGAGAAGCCAAGATTCTTTCGGCCCGTCTGAATCGACTGGTAAATGAAGAAGATGGTGCGCAAACGGTTATTTCCATTTTTCGGGATGTGAGTCGCCAGCGGCTTGTGGAGGAACGGTTAAAGCGACAGGAGAAGCTTTCGGCAATGGGCGAGCTGGCGGCAGGAGTTGCCCATGAAATCAGGAATCCCCTGAATGCTATTGGAATGATCGCCCAGCGGTTTGCCCGGGAGTTTGAACCCAAAAATGATGTTGACGACTATCGGAGACTAACGCAGGTTATTATTTCCGAAATTCGGCGGGTCAATCAAATTATTCAACAGTTTTTGCAGTTTGCCCGTCCGCCGGAACTGAACCGTCAGCCGGCCTCGATTGACACTCTGCTTCAGGAATCACTGGACGTCATGCGTGAGCCGGCCCGAACCAAGGGTGTTCGGCTGGAAAGCAAGCTTTTGGCCGGTGCAACGATTTTAATCGATAAAAATCAGGTAAAACAGGCGGTGTTAAATCTCCTGCAGAATGCACTGGAAGCGACACCCTCCGGAGGGAAAATTTGGGTCGCTTCGGAAAAAATGGCAGACCGGGTCAAAATAATCGTCGGCGACACCGGGATGGGCATTCCGGAGGACAAGCTTTCCAAGATTTTTAATCTCTATTTTACCACCAAACAGGGGGGTACCGGTTTGGGACTGAGCATGGTGCACCAGATCATTTCGGCCCATGAGGGACACATTGAGGTACAAAGTGAGGAAGGAAAAGGAACGGTTTTTGAAATCTTCCTTCCCGAATAGAGCTCTACCGTTGCGAGTTTGGTGCGAATGGCATTTCCTTTATGGTCGTTGAGTGAACCGCCAGCCGGCCTTCGACAGTGCTCAGGCACCAGCGGTTCGTATCGAAACGACCATATTTGCTATGAATCGCCTCGATACGTTTCGCCAGCTGGCGAACCACTCGGCGACCGGGTAGCAAAATTTTTTTGTATAATGTAACCATTTTAATATCAATTAAATAAGCAAAACTCGCAACGGTAGAGGGTAAAAAAATGAGCTTGTTAACGGCCGGAAATTGAATGGCGAGCCGCTCACTTTTTTTGAAGAACCCAACCCGTTTTTTTTGTCGGAGGACATGTAAATGGCAACCGGAAATATTTTAATCGTGGATGACGAAGAAGTCCAGCTCGAGGCCTTGGGCGGCTACTTGAAGAAGCGCCGTTTTGAAGTTGCTACGAGTACGTCTCCGGCGAAGGCGCTGCAAATCATTCGGGAAAAACCCATTGATTTGGTTCTGACGGATTTTAAAATGCCGGAGATGGACGGCCTGACGTTTTTAAAACGGATTAAGGAGATCAATCCGGAAATTGCGGTCATTCTGATGACAGCTTTTGGGAGTGTGGAAAGTGCCATTGAAGCGATGAAGCAGGGTGCTTCTGATTATTTGCAGAAGCCGGTGGATCTGGATGAAGTGGAGATCCTGATCCAGCGCAATCTTCAGCAAAAACACCTGATCGCAGAAAACAGAATTCTCAAAGAGGAGCTCCGTGAGAAATACCAATTCAAGGAAATTGTCAGCGCCAGTCCGAAAATGGAATCTGTTTTAAATGTGGCCGGACGCGTAGCGAAAAGCAGGGCATCTGTTCTGATACGCGGGGAAAGCGGCACGGGAAAAGAACTGGTGGCCCGCGCCATTCATTTTTCCAGCGATCGGGCGGAAAAGCCCTTTGTTCCGGTGAACATCGCCGCTTTGCCGGAATCGCTTATTGAAAGCGAGCTTTTTGGGCACGAAAAGGGGGCGTTTACCGGAGCCCATTCACAGCGGAAAGGCCGGATTGAGCTGGCTGACGGCGGAACACTTTTTATTGACGAAGTGGGAGATATTCCATTGACGGTGCAGGTAAAGCTGCTGCGCTTTTTACAGGAACAGCAATTCGAGCGGCTGGGTGGTTCCGCCACATTCTCGGTCGACGTTCGGATCATTGCAGCAACCAATCGGGATCTTGAGGAAATGATTCGGAATGGTGCGTTTCGCGAGGATCTCTTCTACCGATTAAATGTGGTAACACTTGTTCTGCCCCCCTTGCGCGAACGCAGAGAAGATATTCCCCTGTTGGTAGACCACTTCATTCGAAAATATGCGGAAAGCAACGGGAAACGGATCACAGGCATCAGCAAAGAGGCAATGGATATTTTGATGAAGTACGCCTACCCGGGAAATATCCGCGAGCTGGAAAATATGATTCACCAGGCCGTTGTCCTTGCCCGTGACGACATCCTGCTCTCTGAGGATTTGCCCCTCCATCTGACGCAGATCACGGAAGACACGGATGATTGCAGGCTGGAAAACGGGAAGACCCTGCCCGAAAAAGTGACCGAACTGGAAATGACCTGGATACAAAGGGCTCTTAAAGAGGCAAACGGCAATCAGAGCCAGGCCGCCCGGTTTTTGGGTATTACCGAACGCAATCTGCGGTACAAAATAGAAAAGTACGGGTTGAAGTAAACCGCATGACCCGGCTGGCCGGTTTTCTCGTTCGCTCGTTCATTGGTTCATTCGTTCGAATTGACCATTGGCAATTGGCAATTAACGATTTACCATTCAAAAGTCCCCCATTGAAAAGGGATTTAGGGGGATGTTCCCGGTCGTCGAGTGATCCGCGAGTGGGCGGATCGTTCACAATGACGACCCATTTTTTTGCGGTTTTTTAAGTTTTCCGAATTTCTGTTTATATATCTTCCTGTTTACTATGCCTTTGCGCTTAGTGACTAATGAATTTTTCATATTAAAAATCTGGATCTACTGGCTTTTTTGTGGGCGGAGGACTGGCTGACACTTTTTA
>CAZIYL010000193.1:0-4801 GCA_964543425.1 uncultured Deferribacteres bacterium | reverse complement strand
TGCAACGGGTTAACGTATCTTCACTAAATATTTCTCAATCACTTTTGCAAAACTCGCAACGGTAGAGATTAAAAATTCTTTTCTTGCTATTTTGGACGAGTTTTATTAAAATAAAAGAGCCGATTTTTAAAATCGGCTCCATTTTGTGTGCCGAGGGCGGGACTCGAACCCGCATGTCCAAAGGACGGTGGATTTTGAGTCCACTGCGTCTACCAGTTTCACCACCTCGGCAAAGGTGAAATTAATTTAATTAATTTTTTCTCAATTGTCAAGAGAGAATTTCATAAATAGTGTCTGAACGAAAACACCTGTAAAATGTAGCGTAAGCATCTTGTTTGCGTTGGTTTGATAGTAGAAACAAAGAATTAGCCAAATCAAATTTCACAGGCCAGAGGCGTGTGACACATTTTCGTTCAGACACGAAATAGTTGTTTTTCTTTAAAAATCAAAACTGATTATTCAATTCGAAATGAGGGTGTGGTTGTGGGACGCGCGAAAGTTCCTGTTCCGGTAAAATATTTCTCGGCCATTCTTTTTGCGTCTGGAATCAGCCTGAATGAAATTCACGGTGCGCTGAAAAAAGAATTCGGCTCGATTGACCTTGAATCACCTGTTTTTGATTTTATCTACACAAATTACTACGCCGGGGGAATGGGAGAATCGCTTGGAAAACAATTTGTATCGTTTGAACGACTTCGCATGCCGGATGAATTGGCCTCTGCTAAGATTCGATCGGGTAAAATAGAAGAAGCATTCTATCGTGGGAATCGGCGGTGCGTGAATCTCGATCCCGGGTACATCGAACTGGCGAAAATGATTCTGGCATCGACTAAAAATTTCAGCCATCGCATTTATCTCGGTGAAGGGATTTACGGAGATCTCCAATATCGTTTCCGCTCGGGGAAATACACCTTTTTGGAATGGACGTATCCCGATTACAAAGATGCCGTCGCAACAAAATTTTTCCGGGAGATTCGCAATATTTACAATCATCAATTAGAAAAAGGGGATTTTGGGAAATGAGTGGAATAACCTACAAAGAGTCGGGTGTGGATATTCAGGCGGGTGAAGAGAGTGTTCGGCGAATTAAATCGCTCGTGAAGCAAACATTTCGGCCGGAGGTTTTAACGGACATCGGGCTTTTTGGGGGGCTCTTTCGGGCAGATTTTAAAGACTATCGCAAGCCTGTGCTGGTTTCTTCCGTTGATGGCGTCGGAACGAAATTGAAAGTTGCCTTTGCAATGAATCGGCACGATACCATTGGTGAGGATCTGGTGAATCATTGTGTGAATGACATCCTCACATCCGGCGCAAAACCCTTGTTTTTTCTGGATTACATTTCTCTTGGAAAAGTTGATCCCGATATGGTTACAAAAATTGTTTCAGGCTTTGCGCGGGGATGCAAACATTCCAATTGTTCGCTTATCGGCGGCGAAACAGCCGAAATGTCCGATCTCTACCGCCCGGGGGAATACGACCTGGCAGGAACCATTGTCGGAATTGTGGACGAAGATAAAATTATTTCGGGCAAGGACATCCGCAAAGGAGATGTCTTAATCGGTTTGGCGTCAAATGGCCTGCATACAAACGGGTACACGCTTGCCCGAAGAGTGCTTTTCGATCATGCGGGTCTGAAAGCGGATTCCTTTATCGGAGAGCTTAATCAAACCATCGGTGAGGCGTTGCTGGCCGTTCACAAATGCTATCTGAATCTTGTTTCGCCTCTGATTGACCGTTTTGAAATCAAAGGAATTGCGCACATCACAGGTGGGGGAATTGTCGGAAATCTCTCGCGCATCATTCCGGCGAGTTTAAAAATAAAGATTGACTGGAAAAGCTGGCTGACGCCTGTAATTTTCCGCTTGATTCAAAAATTGGGCGATGTGCCGGAAGACGACATGCGGCGTGCCTTCAATCTGGGTATTGGAATGATTTTGGTTGTGGCTCCTGAAAAGGCCGATTCCTTACGATTGGCCATTGAAAACGCCGGAGAAATGGCAAATGTGATTGGCAGGATTGAATAGTGATTGCCTGACAGGAAAGCGATTGAGACGCTTTCCTAACGAAATTTCTTATTGAAAATAAGGATTGAATCCCCTATTTTTATTAGAAGAGGTGGAGGAACGACTAATAAGGAGCAATGAGATATGTCCGTTCGCGTAAGTGTTTTGGGTGCCGGGAGTTGGGGAACAGCCATCGCGATGTTATTATCGTCTAAGTACGACGATGTCATTTTGTGGGAATTTCGGCCGGATGTGGCAAAAGAATTGGTGGAAACACGAGAAAACAGGCTCATGCTTCCCGGCGTTCGCGTGCCGCAAAAGGTAAAAATTATTTCTGACTTTGAGAAATCCGTCTCACATCGGGATGTACTGATTTTGTCAGTGCCGTCGCACATTATGCGTGAAGTTGCCATACGTTTGAGTAAAGCGGATTTTGGTAATGCAATCCTTGTAAATGTGGCCAAAGGAATCGAAAACAGCACGCTCATGCGAATGTCGGAAGTCATTCACGATTCCATTCCGGGATTATCAGAAGACCAAATGGCCACGTTATCCGGGCCGAGTCATGCGGAGGAAGTAAGCCGGAAAATCCCGACGGCAATCGTGGCGGCTTCGAAAAATTTGAAAACGGCTCAGGACGTGCAGCGCATTTTTATGACGCCCAACTTTCGTGTGTACGCCAGTTCTGATTTAATTGGCGTTGAGTTAGGAGGATCGCTAAAAAATATTATTGCTATCGGCGCGGGCATCAGCGACGGTGTGGGCTACGGAGACAACACAAAAGCAGCCCTGATAACGCGTGGCCTGGTGGAAATCACCCGACTCGGAACGGCAATGGGAGCCGATCCGATGACGTTTGCAGGGCTTTCGGGAATGGGAGATTTAATCGTCACGTGCATGAGCCGCCACAGCCGAAACAGATACCTGGGCGAGCAAATCGGTAAGGGAAAAACGCTTCAACAGGTTTTGGATGAAATGGTGATGGTGGCTGAGGGCGTTCGCACCACAAAATCGGCTCACGATCTGGCTAAAAAATACAATGTTGAATTGCCTATCACGGAACAGGTGCACAAAGTTTTATTTGAAGACAAGTCCCCAAAGGAAGCGGTAACCGAATTAATGGGAAGAGGCGCAAAAATCGAAACCTGGGGGTAAGTGGCAATTCCGTATCTTATTCAGAGTGATTCAGATAATGACCAAAACCGTTCAGCAAAAGGAGACATTTCATGATTAAATCCATTTTAGTGGGTGTTGATGGATCAGAGTACACTGATTCGGTTCTTAATTACGGTATAAATATGGCGCGGGCATTTGATGCAAAACTGCGCGTGATTACCATTATCGATGTCCGCATTTTTGAGTGGTCGGTCTACATGGGTGTGGACGGCTTTGCGCCGGTTTTCCCGTCATCGGTTTATCTGGATGAATCCCGAAAACTGCTGAATCAGAAGGCCGATTCCGTGCTTAAAAAATGCCGGAGCATTTTGGATCAGGCGGGTGTTTCCTACACAACGGAGAAAGTTGAAGGGGCACCAGTGGATATCATCTGCGACAAAGCGAATGTCACGGATATGGTGGTGTTGGGCGCGCATGGCGAATTTGCCCGATGGGGGACAAAAATGATGGGTGCAACCACAGAGGCAATTTCACGGCAATGCGAAAAGCCGCTCTTTATTGCAACAAAGAAAGTTAAAGAGATTAAAAAAATTCTGGCGCCTTATGACGGAAGTCGAAATTCAAACAAGGCATTGCCCATGGCCGGTTTCTTCGGCACCAAATTGGGCGCGTCTATCACTATTTTTACGGTAGACAACGACCCTGAGTTGTCGGAATCCATCGCAAAAGAGGGAAAAGAATATTTCTCGGCTTACGATGTTTCGGTGGAAATTGAAACGCGAAAAGGAAATCCGGATGATGAAATTGTTCGCTTTGGAAGCGAAGGCAAGTTCGATTTAATCATCATGGGCGCATATGGCCATGCCAGAATAAAAGAAGCTATTTTGGGAAGCACCACGGAACAGGTGATGCGCAATGCGCAAATACCGGTTATTTTGGTTAAATAGTGCCCGAGTAAAAGCGCATTTTTTCTTTGTGATCCTTGAGCCTTCTTTGTGATTTTTGTGTTTTTTTTAAACCACAGAGTTTCTGCAAACTTTTAGGAAAGAAATTCAAATGGGAAAGGTAGTTTATGGCAATTGATCGGGTATTTATTGAAGATGTGGGCAGGCACGATGGCCAGGAAGTCACATTGCACGGCTGGTTGTACAACAAGCGTTCCAGTGGAAAAATCTGGTTTTTGATTTTGCGGGATGGAACGGGAATCATCCAGGGGGTGGTGTCGAAAAAAGAAGTTTCTCCCGAGGTATTTGATTTGTACGAGGGCCTGACACAGGAATCATCCATTAGTGTTACGGGACAGGTTCATGCCGACAAACGTGCACCGGGCGGTTATGAACTGTGGATCAAAAATGTTAGGGTGGTTCAAATTGCACAGGACTATCCGATCACACCCAAAGAACACGGCACCGCTTTTTTGATGGAACACCGGCACCTGTGGATTCGTTCCCGCCGGCAAAATGCCATCTTGAAAATACGGCACGAAATTATTAAGGCCATTCGGGATTATTTTGATTCCAAAAAATTCACCCTGGTGGATGCCCCTATTTTTACGCCGGCTGCTTGCGAGGGAACAACAACACTGTTTGAAACGGGTTATTTTGGTGACAAGGCGTATCTCACGCAGAGCGGCCAGCTTTACATGGAAGCAGCGGCCATGGCGTTCGGGAAAGTGTACTGCT
>CAZIYL010000192.1:0-4805 GCA_964543425.1 uncultured Deferribacteres bacterium | reverse complement strand
ATGAAAGCTCTTGTTTTGGGTGCGACCGGATTTTTGGGACACCACCTGGTTTTTGCATTATTGGAGCAGCAGTGGGATGTTCGCATTCTAAAGCGCCCCAAAACCCCCCTTCGGTTTCTTCCTGAAAACAAAATTGAAATCAGTACTGGAAATCTCAATGACCGGGCATCTTTGGTGCCGGCGATGGCCGGCTGCGACGTGGTCTTTCATACGGCCGGATATTACCCCATTTTTTCTCTTGGCAGAAAAAAGCAGGTTCAGAAGGCACTTTTGCAAACGGATAATGTGTTGGCTGCTGTGGAAGACGCGGGCGTTCAGCGCCTGATTTACACATCCAGCGTTGGCACGATTGCTCCGCGCAAAAATCAGAATGAAGCTTCCACAGAAGGTGATCGCCTGCCTCTTGATCAAACCAAAAGCACCTACCATCGGATCAAGGTGTTGATGGAACAAAAAATCGAAGATTGGGCGAAAAAAAACGGCGAGGTAGTGATCGTCATTCCCGGGGGAATGATTGGTCCGTACGACGTCAAACCAACCACCGGCCGTGTGGTTTTGGAAATGCTGCACAAAAAAATGCCGGCCTACGTGGACGGAAAAATGAGTTGGGTGGATGCGCGGGATGTGGCAAGAACAGAAATTTCCGCGGCCGAAAAAGCCAATTCTGGGGGGCGTTTTGTGCTGGGAAATTGGAACACGACTACGCGGGATTTTCTGGACATCGTGGCGCAGATTGCCCGGGTGCCGCGGCCAAAAATCAAAATTCCGTTTTCTCTAACCTATCCGGCGGCTTATCTTTCGGAAGTAATGGATAAATTCATTTTTGGCCGGAAGGCGCCTGCTCTCCCGCTGGTCAGTCTTGATCTCATCAAATACGGTGTGCATTTGAATTCGGAAAAAGCCCGAAAAGAACTGAATTTTTCTCCCGGCCCCATTTCCGTTGCTATTGGGGATACGATTGACTGGTTTGTGGAAAATGGGTATGTGTAGTGAGTGAGGGAACCCGTAGTAACAGCCTTTTCGAATGATTGCTTTGGCGATGCTTTTTGCACAAAAATATTCCGCTAAAGCTGACATCATTTGGATTAAATCTACCGTAACTGAATTTTCGTTTTCGTGTTTAAGAGAATGAAAGTTAGTTTTAAGAATGAAGGGCCACACGGTAAAAAAAGTACAAATCGAATGTACACCATTGCACAATCCCTAACTTAATGAGGCTTCGGATGAAACACGTGCGACTCCTTTTAGTGTTTGTCCTTTTAATTGCCGGTGTCTCACCGGCCATTCCGGCTGCACCCAGCATCCAGGATCTGATCGGATTGAAATACCCTTCGGAACTGGTTCTTTCTCCGAACGGATGGTTTGCGGCGTTTACGATTCGCGAGGCCGATTTCCGGAAAAGCCGCTATTTTCGGAATATTTGGCGCGTTTCTACCCGACAGGGACATATTGAAAAACTCACGTTTGGCACAGATCAGAATCGATCACCCCGATTTTCTCCGGATGGAAAAATGATTGCCTTTCTTTCCGATCGAAGCTATGTTAGGGATAGCCTGCGCATCTCCAATCGTACGCAAATCTGGATTTTGCCTCAACGCGGCGATCCCTGGCGATTGACGGATGTTTCCGAAAATGTACAATTTTTCCGATGGGCACCGGATGGAAAATCCATTGCCTTCATTGTAAAAAAGGCATTGCCGGACAGCGTACGTCAGCTTCGAAAGGAGCAGCGCTCCCGCAGGTTTGATGCGGAAGTGGTTGGCAAATTGGGACGCCCGAAGGAAATTTGGCGTGTTTTTCTCTCGGACCAAACCACGCAAAAATTGGCAATAGTCGATCCTGGTCTGAATTATCTCACCTTTTCACCGGATGGGAAAACACTGGCATTTACAACCAATTATACGGGCTCTGAAAATGATGCCCAAAAGTACGATATTTTTCTCCTGAATATCCGATCAGGAAATGTGAGCCCCCTAACAGGATTTCCTGGTCCCGAAACGAGTCCGGCCTTTTCTCCTGATGGGAAATTTGTTGCCTACATCAGTCAAACCGTACCCGATATTGAATTTGCTCAGACAGATGTTTCTCTTATTTCTGTAAAAGGTGGCGCAGCAAAAAATCTTACGGCGAATTTTAATTATGCCGTGAACGATTTTAAATGGGATCCACGTGGAAAAAAAATTTATTTTGAAGGTGCGGTGCGAACGACTTCGAATATTTTTTCTGTGGAAATTGCATCAGGAGAAATAGTGGGCATACTGACAGGAACCGATTGTTTTTCAGATTTTCAAATATCGGCAAATGGCAAATATTGGGCATATCTTAGGGAGGACAGCCGTAGTTTGCCCGAAATTACCTATTCCAATGGAAGGAAAGCATTCCGACTATCCGATTTTTCAGATCAATTGAAGCCCTTCTCCCTCGGTGATCAGAGGGTTATTCAGTGGAAAAGCGACAAATGGACAATCAGAGGAATTCTGGTAACGCCGGTTAATTATCAGCCCGGAAATCCCGTTCCGCTTATTGTAACGGTTCACGGCGGGCCGTACGGACAGTTTCAAAATCGATTCCGCCAGTATTATCAGTTTCAGCTCTGGGCAAACCATGGCTACGCGGTTTTGGCGCCCAATCCCAGGGGAAGCGAGGGATACGGAGACAAATTCGGTCAGGCCAATCGTTACGATCTGGGTGGTGGTGATTACCGTGACATCATGCGCGGCGTGAATTACGTTATTCAAATGGGTGTAGCCGATAGCACTCGGATGGGCGTGATTGGGGGCAGCTACGGCGGTTACATGACCAATTGGATTATTTCCCAAACGCAGCGTTTTAAAGCGGCCGTTTCCATGTTTGGAATTTTCAGTCTTCTGACGGATTGGAGCAATTCGGTGCAGCCCAGTTGGGAAAAGATGTATTTTGGCAAATATTACTGGGAAGATCTCCAGGTTTATTTGAAGCATTCCCCTGCGTTTTATGTCACGAATATTCATACACCGGTACTTATTTTACACGGTAAAAATGACCAGATGACGTTTATCAGCAATTCCAAAGAGATGTACCAGGCGCTTCGTGTTCTGAAGCGTCCTGTGGAATTTGTGGTTTATCCACGGGAAGGCCATGGGATTTCCCGCGAACCCAATCACCGTGTGGATGTTTACCGACGTGCCCTGAAATGGTTTAATCGATATTTGAATCCGTAAAAAATGCATTTGAGAAAATTGGGATAAAATTATTTAACCCAGATTCGGAAAACTTAAAAAAATCGCGCAAGGATAGGTTGTCATTGTGAGCGATCCGCCAACTGGCGGAGAGCGAATCAATCTCATCGCGAAAATAGACAAAGATTGATTTGTCGTTCCCACTTTTTCAAAAAAAATACCGAAAAAGTGGGAACTCCTCGCAATGACATGAAAATTTTAGCAATATTCCGAATCTGGATTTAGCGAAACATGTAGGTCGGATCAATATTGATTGTGATGCTTGTGATGGAAGGGAATTTTTCCAGGATTGTTTTTTTTAATTCAGATTCCAATGCGTCAATTTGTTCGGGTTTGAGAGGCGTTTGCAGAACAATATCAAAAACCAGATGCTTTTCATTGTTGGTTTTCTTGATCCAGATGTCGTTGTAGGAAAGAATAAAATTATTTTTTTTGATGTAGGTATCCAAAAATCTTCGTAGGGCCTGGATTTGTTTATCCCTGAAATTAACGGGGTCTGTGTGGATCGAAAGCGGAATATTTAATTGCTGCATCACGTTATCTTCAATTCTTTCAACAAGTTCATGTGCCTGCTGAAGAGAATGTGCATCGGAGATTTCAATGTGAAGGGTCGCTATTTTTGTTCGTCCATATTGGTGAACCACAATGTCGTAGACGTTCAGAACCTCATTGAACGACTGTACGATATTTTTGATTTTTGAAATCAGTTCCGGATCGGGAGATGTGCCTAATAGGCGATCGGACGACCGTTTGGCGATTTTAAATCCCATAAAAATAATGATGAAGGATACCAGTACGCCTGCGTAGCCGTCGAGATAGGGGAAATTATATTTGCCTAAAATCATAGCGATAATCACCAGAATGGCAGCGATTGCATCGGTGTGATGATGCCAGTAATCCGCTTCTAAGGCAGTTGATTGAATGATTTTACCCAGTTCTCTGGAAAACTGTGCCAGCATTTCCTTCAGGATAACCGTTACGAAAATGAGTCCGATCACTACCCAACTGGCTTCGATTGGACGGGGATGGAGAATGCGCATAAAAGCAGATTTTCCAACTTCGATTCCGGTTACGAGAAGCAAAGTGGCGATGATCAGTGTGGAAATTGCTTCCATTCGCCCGTGCCCAAAGGGATGTTCCTCGTCGGGCGGTTTGCGGGAAATGCGAAAACCAATAAGTACAATGATGGAAGTGCTGATGTCCGACAAAGTGTGAAAAGCATCGGCAATCAAGGCAATGCTGTGCGTCATAAATCCAAAAACCGCCTTGACGATAAAGATAATAAAGTTCAGCCAGATGCTTGTCCATGCTTCCAAAAAGCCGTACCGGCTGCGAACATCATCGCGGTAAAGCTGGTTGTAGTCTCTAATCGTTTTTTTAGCAATAAATTTTGTAGCTGACTGAAACATTTTTGTGATCGATTAATCCGGGTTTTTGGTTCAAAAAACGAAACTGTAATGCCGTTTTTTTGTACAGGTGATGCGGTTTTGTAATCTGTTTTATTGTGCAGAATAATGGCTGAGTGCACTCTAAAAAACCACTAATCATACAAATTATACGGGGCTAAATTTCATTAACTTCAATAAA
>CAZIYL010000191.1:0-4819 GCA_964543425.1 uncultured Deferribacteres bacterium | reverse complement strand
TCGGCAACACGCACATATTTTTCAGTCAGAAGCAAAATACCGGATGTACCTTTGATTACCGGGACTTCGTCCGTGTACTGCGCCAATCCCATCATGGGGCCGCCCATAATTAGCTTGGATACATCTTCCTTGTAGCCGCCACAGTACTCAATAACATCTTTAAATCGTGTTCCGATTCGAACAATTAGATTCTTGGGTTCGTTGATTCCCGGGCCGGTCACGGTGGTTACGCGCTCGTAGAGAGGCTTCCCTTTGGCCAGAGCCTCGTAAATCGCACGGGTTGTCCCCACATTTTGGACCAAACACCCCACATCCATCGGCAGCCCTCCTGTGGGAACTTCACGATCTGTTATCGCCTTAATTAATTGTTTTTCAGCGCCTTGCGGATATTTAACTTTAAGAGCAACCACGTCGATGGTAGAATCATCTCGGGTGACTTCACGCATTTTTTTGATGGCATCGGGTTTGTTTTTTTCAATTGCGAGGTAGGTTTTCTTGACGCCCAATATTTTCTGAAGAATTTTGACACCTAATAGAATATCCTCGGGGAATTCAAGCATCGTTCGATGGTCTGCCGTCAGATAAGGTTCACATTCGGCGCCATTAATGATGAGGGTGTCAATGGGCTTTTCAGCCGGGGGCGAAAGTTTCACATGTGTAGGAAATGTGGCTCCCCCCATGCCGGCGATGCCAGCCATCTGAATTTTTTTCTTCATTTCATCCGGCGAAAGATTCATGTACATTTCATTCGGCTGAATCGTATCCGAAAGGGCATCTTCCCCATCATTTTGAATTATTACGGAAAGAACTTTTTTCCCAAGAGGGTGCGGCATTTCAGTTACTTTTACAACCTTTCCGGAAACGGAGGCGTGCACCGGCACTGAAACAAATCCCTTGGGTTCACTCAAGCGATCACCGATTTTGACCAGATCGCCGGCTTTGACCAAAGGTTCTGCCGGGGCACCGATATGCTGCTGCAGGGGAATCACCACCTGTTCGGGGGCAGGCATTTTTTCAATCGGTTTTTTCTCTGTATATTCCTTGCCTTCAGGAGGATGCGCCCCTCCGTGAAACGTTCGCTTCTTAAATCCAAACATAAAAAAATCTCCTCACATCAGTCTGAAACCCGCATGCGTCCGTGTGTCGTCAATCGGCTGTCGTGTGATGCATCAATTTACCTTGTTTGCCGCTGTATTAAAATCAATGTCCGGCATCTGTGATTGCAAAAACTCAAAAAAACCATTAAAATGGTTTTAAGTGTTTTTAAACCATTTTACAACCCACAACTTTTGTTGTGATTTTCGAAAAAAATACAAAAACCGCTTTAACAGTTCAAAGAAACGCTCTTAAAGGAAAACCCGTTCGCTATTTTTGCACAAAACAAACCTACCTCCCATTTTACAATCAATTGGGATAATTGTGTGGCCTTGCAGCTTTTGGGTGGGACAAATTGGCTTGAAAATACCTTAACAGCACACGCTGTGCCTTACTTCTCAAAAAACCTTTTTCCTCCGCTGCCGCCGCACTAATCCAAACAATCACTTCTTTCCTTTTCGAATCAGACTCTTAAGCTCTTTCAGGAACTCTCCCGTGTCCTGAAATTTGCGATAAACGGACGCAAACCGAACGTAGGCCACTTCGTCTAACTCTCGTAAATGCTGGCTTACAAATTCACCAATTTGCTTTGAAGAAACTTCTTTTTGATGCAGGTCCTGAATTTGCCCTTGTACTTTTTCGACAACCTCTTCTATTTGCTGCCGGGGGATAGGGCGCTTGCTGCACGCAATTTCAATTCCCCTTAACAGCTTTTCCCGATTGAAGGATTCCCGACGGCCATCCGATTTGATCACCATAATGGGAATGTCAATAATATATTCCTTGGTAGTAAATTTTCGCCCGCAACTCTGACATTGTCGCCGTCGTCGCACGACCCGTCCATCTACACTACTGCGTGAATCCAACACGCGATCATTATCCTCACCACAAAAGGGACATCTCATGGAAACCTTTTCTTTAAGGTCTTGTTTGGCAACTAAATTTAATCCGGCAACTCGTAAAGTGGAAACTTCTTGCAAAGCTCCCGGACTGCTCCGAAAACCTCCCGGTAAACCGCTTCGTTGCCCAGATTCTGAAGAACTCTGTCAATCAGCCCGGCAATGTACTGCATTTCAGATTCCTTCATGCCCCGGGTCGTCAGCGCCGGTGTACCTACGCGAATACCTGAGGTTACAAAGGGACTTTGTTTGTCGAATGGCACCATATTTTTATTGACGGTGATTCCGGATTGCTCCAGAGCCTTCTCTGCTTCTTTTCCGGTAATGGAGCGATTGGACAAATCCAAAAGCATCAGATGGGTGTCCGTGCCACCCGAAACAACCATGTAGCCTTGCTTCATAAATTCGTTGGCCATTGCTTTTGCGTTAGCGATAATCTGTCGGGCATACTCTTTAAATGACGGCTGTAAATCTTCTTTAAATGCAACGGCTTTCGCAGCAATCACGTGCATCAGGGGGCCACCCTGGCTTCCCGGAAACACATTGCTGTCAATCACTTCTGACCAGAGCTTGACCCGTCCTTTGAGAGTGGCAATTCCCAGATCGTTTTCGCTGTCCACCCCCAGCAAAATCATGCCGCCCCTGGGACCACGCAAGGTTTTGTGAGTTGTGGTGGTTACTACGTGCGCATAGGGAATCGGACTTTGCACCAGTCCGACCGCCACAAGTCCTGCCGGATGAGCAATATCAGCAACCAATTTTGCGCCCACACGATCGGCAATTTCGCGAAAGGCTTTAAAATCAATTTCGCGGGAATAGGCACTGGCACCGGTCATAATCAGTTTGGGCTTCTCTTTTTTTGCAACGTCCTCCACCTGATTCATATCAATGAAACCGGATGCATCCACACCGTAGGCAACCACACGGTAGAAGCGTCCCGAAAAATTAACGGGGCTTCCGTGGGAAAGGTGTCCGCCATGGGCCAGGTTCATTCCCATCATGGTTTCTCCGGGTTGCAGAAGAGAAAAATAGACCGCCATATTTGCCTGCGTGCCCGAGTGAGGCTGCACATTGGCGTGAACTGCCCCGAAAAGCTGTTTGGCCCGTTCACGCGCCAAATTCTCAGCCACATCCACAAACTCACATCCGCCGTAATAACGCTTGCCCGGGTAGCCCTCGGCGTATTTATTCGTCATCACACTGCCCATTGCACGCAGAACAGCCGGACTCGCAAAATTTTCCGACGCGATAAGTTCCAGCTTGTCATTCTGGCGATGTGTTTCATTTAAAATCGCTTTGTAAATTTTCGGATCAACTTGTTTTAAAAGCTGCACGGAATTCCCTCGTTTGGTTACATTCCTGTTAATTGATGGATTTTGTCCACCCGTCGCTGATGACGCCCTCCTTCAAAGCGAGTTTCCAGCCATACACGAACAATGTCCCGCGCTTCTTCAGCGGAGAGAACTCTTCCGCCCATCGTCAGCACATTGGCATTGTTGTGACGGCGGCTCATTTCAGCCAAATAGGGTGTTGTGCATTCAGCGGCTCGGATTCCCTTGACCTTATTGGCTACAATTGACATTCCGAGCCCCGTGCCACAAATTAAAATACCCCGATCACACTCCCCCTTTGCAACGGCAGATGCCACGGCAAATGCGTAGTCGGGATAATCAACGGAATCTGTTGAAAATGTGCCAAAATCTTTAAACGTAATTTCCTGAGATTCCAGATACTTACAAACCACTTGTTTTAGCTCGAACCCTGCATGGTCAGAACCGATAGCGATGGTAAGATCAGCCATTAGTAAATCCATTTGTAGCAAGAGCCGGTCGGTTCTTTTTTACCTTTATTAAAGAATCGATCTTCTTTTGTCGGAAGCATGGAGCGAATCGCATCCATTCGCCGCTGAGCCAAATCCGCATATTGGGGATCGCGCAAAGCCTTTTTGTATTCATTGTAAGCCTTTTCGTACACCAGTTTGTCGTCAAAATTCACTTTTCCACCCTTTTTACTAATGCAGTCTCCGGCAGAGGTTTCGTAGATTTGAGCCATTGTAACATAATCCAGCCCAAATTTCGGATCGATTGAAGTCGCTTTCCGAAAATAATTCTTGGCAATTTTGAATTGTTTTTTCATTCGATAAGCAGACGCAATATTGCAAAGAATCTCCGGATTTTTGGGTTCTATTTTTTGTAATTTTTTGTAGGTCTTAATGGCCCCCGAGTAATTCTCCAAATTCATGTACACATAGCCCAATAGCGAAAGAGCAATCCTATTTTCCGGATCGATGGCCAACACCCTTAAATACATATCGCGCGCCTTTTCCAGATCACCGCGACCGGTATAAGCCTTTCCCAATTGCAGCATCAGATTCACATCATTGGGACTATTTTTAAGAATCTCTTCCTTTTTTGCAATGGCCTCTTCCTCACGCCCGCTTTCTTTGTACAAAATAGATAAAGTTTCCAGGGTTTTTCGATCATTTGGCTTCATGGCCGTATATTTTTCATACGCACGAATAGCGTTGTCCGTATCATTCAGTTTGACGTAAATCTCACCGAGAATTTTCCAGTCTTCTACCTTCTTTGGATCGAGTTTAACGGCTTTTTCATATTGCTCGGCTGCCTTTTCCAATTGACCTTTACCGTGCAGAACATAGCCTAAACTTTCATGCAAATACACATCATTCGGGAAATATTTCAACCCCATTGTGTAGGCAAGTTGGGCGCTATCCGGTTTATTTTCCTTAACATAACAATTCGCCAATCGGGCAAAAATATCCTTGTAATGGAAAGTATCCGCGTAGGCCATTGCGGTGTCCATTT
>CAZIYL010000190.1:0-4821 GCA_964543425.1 uncultured Deferribacteres bacterium | reverse complement strand
TGATACGTTATTGAATCCCGCACAACAGAACAGCATTCGCATCGCCTTACGCCTGCTGGAGGAGCGCCTTTTCTGGATTGAAGTACTTCTCTCTCAAAAGGGACACGACGGAATTTTGTATCGTTTTGAAAGCGATCTCAGCGATTTCCAAATATCCCAATTGCAGACCGTTTTTCGGAAAATTGAAGATTTGATTACAACATTTAAAGAGACATTCAATCTATCCGGTGAAAAAGAAAAGCTATCGCAAATTCTGAGTGGCAGCGCCAGCTATTTCTGGTCAATTGTGGCCGATAAAAAAGCGGACAAATTAAAGCGCTACGGCGCCGTTTCGCCGGATTTGAGCGGCGAACTCGATCCCTTGGTTGACCATCTCATTGAGCTTTTGAATGAAATCAGAGCAATCCTGAGAAATCCCGAACGGCAAATAATTGGTTGATTCTTAAGAGGTTTTTTTTTATATTTAGTTTGATTTTTTAACAAAAATCATTTGCCGCCAAAACTCAAAGGCACGAAAAAGCATTTTATTGAGATCAGGCAAGGCCTTGGAAAATAGTTTTGCAAGCCAATTTTCCATTTGTGTTTTGGTACCGTTTCGGCAGTTTTAGTTACACCGGTGATTCACATTTTGAAATTAAGGAAACTGAATGCAGCCTGAGATTCCAAAGATTTACAATCCGAAGACAGTTGAAGATCGCCTGTACGACTTTTGGCAGAAAAAAGGCTTTTTCCACGCAGAACCGAATTCAGAAAAAACTCCCTACACCATTGTGATTCCTCCGCCGAATGTGACGGATATTCTGCACATGGGGCATGCCTACAATAACACTTTGCAGGACATTCTGATCCGCTTTCACCGAATGAAGGGATTTGAAACCCTCTGGCTGCCGGGAACTGATCATGCCGGAATTGCCACGCAAAACGTGGTGGAAAAGCGGCTTTTGAAAGAAGAGGGACTCACACGCCACGATTTGGGTCGCGAAGAGTTTGTGAAACGGGTGTGGCAGTGGCGCGAAAAATACGGCGGTCTGATTATTAATCAATTGAAAAAACTGGGCGCCTCCTGTGACTGGTCGCGTACCCGTTTTACAATGGATGAACCGTACTCCCGGGCCGTTCAGGAGGTGTTTGTCCGGTTGTACGAAAAGGGACTCATCTATCGCGGAAAATACATTATTAACTGGTGTCCGCGGTGTCACACGGCGTTGTCCGATGAAGAAGTCGTTCACAAGGATGAACAGGGGCATCTTTGGTATATCAAATATCCCGTAAAGAATTCGGATCGATTCGTGACCGTGGCAACCACTCGGCCGGAAACCATGCTGGGAGACACGGCAGTTGCCGTGCATCCGACAGACCCGCGCTACAAAGAATTCATCGGGAAAACGGTTCTTCTGCCCATTTTGAATCGGGAAATTCCGATAATTGCAGATGAACAAGTTGATCCGGAATTTGGCACCGGCGCCGTAAAAGTAACCCCGGCTCACGATCCCAATGATTTTGAGATTGGCGTCCGCCATAAATTAGCTTCCATTGTGATCATGGACACGGAAGGCAAAATGAATGAAAACGCCGGTCCCTATCAGGGGATGGATCGATTTGAATGCCGTAAAGCGCTTGTTCAGGAGCTGGAAAAACAGGGATTGCTGGAAAAGGTGGAACCTCACCGGCATGCCGTCGGGCATTGCCAGCGCTGCGATACCGTGGTTGAACCGTATTTTTCGGAACAGTGGTTTGTGAGAATAAAACCTCTCGCTGAGAAAGCCCTTGCCGCCGTGCAGGAGGGAGACATCCGCTTTGTGCCCGAAAAATGGACCAAAGTTTACGAGAATTGGATGACCAATATCCGCGATTGGTGTATCTCGCGGCAGCTCTGGTGGGGACATCGTATCCCGGTTTTCTACTGCGAAGACTGTGGCCACATGATGGTGAAACGGGAGAAGCCGGAAACCTGCGAAAAATGCGGCGGCACGCATATTCGGCAGGACGAAGATGTGCTGGACACCTGGTTTTCATCCTGGCTCTGGCCATTTGCAACCTTGGGGTGGCCGGAAAAGACCGAAGATTTAGCCTATTTTTATCCGACCAATGCGCTTGTAACGGCGCAGGACATCATCTTTTTCTGGGTGGCTCGCATGATTATGGCGGGTCTGGAATTTATGGGCGAAAAACCGTTCAGCGATGTCTACATTCACGGAGTGATTCGGGATGAAAAAGGCCGCAAAATGAGCAAATCGTTGGGCAATGGAATTGATCCGCTCAAAATGGTGGACAGGTACAGTGCCGATGCCGTCCGATTTTCACTGATCATGCTGACGTCCGAGGGGCAGGACATTAATCTTTCGGAAAGCAAATTTGAGATGGGGCGGAATTTCTCCAATAAAATCTGGAACGCCTTCCGCTTTATCATGATGAATACGGACAAAAATCTCATCGATCCGGATTTTGATCCGGCTAAAAATTGGGATTTCCGGGCGGCTGAACTTAGCGATCGCTGGATCATCAGCCGGATGCAGCGAGCGGTGGATTCCGTTACAAAGTCTCTTGAAGCCTACCGGTTTAACGAAGCACTGACAACTTTCTACAATTTTTTCTGGCACGACTTCTGTGACTGGTATCTGGAATTAATTAAACCGCGCCTCTATCAAAAAAAGAATATCGACGCCAGAAAATGGACGCTCAATCTCAGTTTGTGGCTTTTAAAAAATTCAATGAAACTGCTGCATCCGGTAATGCCGTTTATTTCGGAGGAAATCTGGCAGGCGGTGCGTACCGAAAATGATGCCGAAGGCATTGCAATCGCTCCGTGGCCGAAAACACGTGAGTCTTTTCAATCTTCCGAGGCAGAATCGGAAATGCTGTTTCTTCAGGAACTTATTGGCGCCGTGCGGAATGTTCGGAGTGAGATGAACGTGCCGCCCAACCGAAAAGCGGACGTTATCCTTACTGGCCTCGACCATTCTCAAAAGGGCGCACTGGAAAGGAATCAGGCGTACCTGATTTCTTTGGCGGGCGTAGAAAGCACCACTATTCACCAGAACATGCAGGAAAAGCCCAGGCAAGCGGCTTCGGCCGTTGTGCAGGGTGCGGAGATTTATATTCCGCTGGGCGGCCTCATCGATCTTGAAAAGGAACGGGAGCGTCTCACAAAGGAAATCACGCGCCTGCAGAATCTAATTCAACAGGTTAACAGAAAACTGGCTAACGAAAATTTTGTAAAGCGCGCCCCCGAAGAAATTGTTCGAAAAGAACGGGCGAAAAAACAGGCGTACGAAAGCGATCTGGAAAAGCTGCAAAAAAACTTGGCCGGTTTAGAGGGTTGATCCGCCAGTGGGCGGATTTGGTGCCGTTTAATTGATACGAATATCTTTTACGCATTTTCGCAGATATTTGGAAAGAGGGGTTTAAAATCATGAAAAAAATAGCCGTTAGTATTGTTTCTCTTTTTTTAATGGCATCCGTGGCGGGTTTGGCCGGTGCGGATGAGAAAAGCGTCTCGGTCACGGTTTACAACACGAATTTGGCGCTGGTAGAAGAGACGCGACCGGTGCTGCCCACGGGCAGCGATGCGCTTGTTCGATGGGAAAATGTTCCCACGCAAATCGATCCCACGTCGGTGCATTTGCACTGGCTTGGCGGTTATCGAAATGCCATCCTGGAACAGAATTATGAATACGATTTGGTGAATGTTCAAAAATTATTCCGCAAATACATCGATCAAACCGTTCAATTGAAATTGAAGGACCAATCGGCGCTTTCGGGTAGACTGTTGAGCGCGGGGGAATCGATTGTGCTGGAAACTCCGGACAAATCGATTGTTTCGGTTCGGAATGACGAAATTGTTCAGTACGAATTTCGCGAACTTCCCGAGGGGCTCATCACCCGTCCCACACTAATCTGGACGCTTCAAAAACCGGTTGCGAAAAAACAGTGGATGCAGGTGGAGTATCTGACGTCGGGGATGAACTGGCATGCGGAGTACGTCGGTGTGCTTTCGCAGAAAGAAGATCGATTGGACGTGTCGGGCTGGGTGAGCCTTGAAAATCAGTCCGGGGCCACATTTAACCGAGCGGCATTAAAATTGGTAGCCGGACAGCCGCATCGGGTATCGCAAAGGATGCCATTCGCTTATGAAAATCGGCTGGCAAAAGCAACGGTGCAGGCAGCAGTACCGCGATTCTCGGAACGCGCGGCGTTTGAATATCATCTGTACAACCTGAAGGGGAAGACAAGCCTTAAACAAAACGAGACGAAACAAATTCCCCTTTTCGGCTCAAAACGGGTAAAATTTCAGAAGATTTACAAATTTGACGGCAAGCGCTGGGGGAAAGTGGTCAAAGTTTTTTTGCGCTTTCATAACACTAAAGGCGAGGGAATTGGCCAGCCGCTGCCGGCGGGTAAATTTCGCATTTATCAGAAGGATGGGCCACAGAGCTCCATCTTTCTGGGGGAGGATCAAATTAGCCACACGCCCAAAGATGAAACAGTGACGCTGGAAGTGGGGAATGCCTTTGATGTTCGCGGCAAGCGTATTCAGACGGGTGTGAAAAAGGTCGCAAAACGAAAAGGGGAAGAAAGCTATCTTCTTGATATTCGTAATTTTAAAGACCAGCCGGTAACCGTTGAAGCGGTGGAACATTTGAATTACCTGGCGCCAAAAAGCCAGTGGACGATTCTAAAATCAAGCATGAAATTTGAGAAAAAAGATGCACGAACCATTGTTTTTCACATCAAGGTTGGTGCGCACAATGTGGCGAAAGTAACTTACACGGTTCGCTATGAATGGTAGAGAAGAAGCCTCTTAAAACCTCGATTCGCTTT
>CAZIYL010000189.1:0-4923 GCA_964543425.1 uncultured Deferribacteres bacterium | reverse complement strand
ATACAGCCATTACCAAAACCGGTGCCAAGCCTCTGGATCCCAATGCCGCTGAAGCGCTGAAAGATGAAGGCTATCGCAAGGGCTTAATTGAATACGGCAAGAAGGTAGATGAACTTACCCGACCCATTTGGGAAAAGGATTACATTGAACCGGTGAAGAAGAGAAAACAAATGCAAGCGCAAATGCCCAAAGTGGCATAAATTGCAGCATTCGTTTTTGTCAGTCAGCGGTTAGAACGAAAGGCCCTGAACAAGAAGGGGTGATTCAGTCGATAGGGAGTTCCGGAAACGGAGCTCCCTTTTGCGTTTTGGGTTGGGCCTGCACTAAATTTAGAGACAGGCTGTCGGGGACCTGTTTAATGGCCGCCAATGCGCGATCGGGTGACTTCATTTTGCTATTTTTTTCTCAAATGAACTCTGTGGTACTCTGAGCTTCTCGGTGGAACTCTGTGTAACCCTAAAAAAAATAACACAGAGAACCACAGAGAAAGAAAAAAAGAGCCACAGAGAAAAGCCGATTGGTAGCTGGCGAAAACAGGCCGTATTTGGATGAATACAAAATTTATTATTGCTGCTAATGCGCGACCGGGTGACTTCATTTCACCATTTTTTTCTCAAATGAACTCTGTGGTACTCTGAGCTTCTCGGTGGAACTCTGTGTAACCCTAAAAAAAATAACACAGAGAACCACAGAGAAAGAAAAAAAGAGCCACAGAGAAAAGCCGATTGGTAGCTGGCGAAAACAGGCCGTATTTGGATGAATACAAAATTTATTATTGCTGCTAATGCGCAACTGATTATGCCAAAAATTTCCCCTTGCGTCTCCGCGTCCTGGCGGTGAATTTTCCCCTTGGTTTCGGATTAAAAATTATTGCTCACAATTCTTGCCCTTGTATCCCTTGGACCATCCCAAAAATTACTTGCATTTTTCCTGAATTTTATTAATTTAAAAACAGAAATCTATATCCTAAGAGGACGTACATGAAAATCGAAATTCCCGGAAAACCAACGCTTGAATTAACCCACCTGGTTCTGGATATGAATGGGACCCTTTCGCTGGATGGAAATATTCCTCAATCTGTTCGCGGTCGACTGACGGCTCTTGCCCCCGCGTTTAAAATCTACCTGCTAACCGCCGACACATTTGGAACGGCTAAGCGTGAGGCATCGGATTTGCCTCTAAAGTTTGTAAAAGTGGGACAGGACGGTTATCTGGATAAACTGGCTTTTATCCGGAAGTTGGGCAGAAATCAAACCGCAGCCATTGGAAATGGGTTTAATGATCATTTGATGCTGAAGGAAGCTGTTCTGGGAATTGCCGTGCTTGGGCCGGAGGGTGCGCACCCTCTAACGCTGCTGAATGCGGATATTGTCGTTTCCCGCTTTGAGGATGGTCTGGATTTATTATTATATCCGAAGCGGATTGCGGCAACCCTACGGACGTAGAAAAATTCCGAGAGCATTTTAACCCTTCCTAATTAATTGTGAAATTTTTAAGGAATGGTGTGAAACCAACAAAGAAAGATCCTGAGCACAAGAAAAAAACTGCAAATAGTGGAAAGAGAATAGCCCAAAAATTTTTTCAATAGGATCAACTAACCCCGGGAGGTCTTTATGAAGGCAATCATCATGGCAGGTGGATTTGGGACGCGGCTAAAGCCCCTTACAAACAATCTTCCAAAGCCCATGGTTCCCGTTGCCAACAAACCGATGATGCAGCACATTGTTGAACTGCTGAAGAAACACGGCATTCAAAAAATTGTTTCTCTCCTTTTTTACCAACCCGATAAAATACGAGGCTATTTCAAGGACGGTTCCGCTTTCGGCGTTCAGATGGACTACAATCTTTCGGATGATGATTATGGCACGGCGGGTAGTGTTAAAAATGCAGAACGATTTCTCGATGAGCGATTTCTCGTAATTTCCGGGGATGTGCTGACGGATTTCGATTTGACCAAGGCCGTTCAATTTCATAAAGAAAAGGGCAGTTTTGCTACTTTGGTACTCACCCGGGTAGCCAATCCACTTCCTTTTGGTGTTGTGATTACCGATGAAGCCGGACGAGTGGAACGATTTTTGGAAAAACCCACGTGGGGGCAGGTGTTCAGCGACACGGTAAACACGGGTATTTACATTCTGGAACGGGAGGTGCTGGATTACATCCCCGAAAAAACGGATTTTGATTTTAGCAAGGATCTCTTTCCGCTTCTGCTATCAGAGAAAAAACCTGTCTTTGGCTACATTGCCAAAGGCTACTGGCAGGATGTAGGAGATTTGAAGCAATACCAAATGGCCCAGTTGGATGTTTTGCAGGAAAAGGTGATTGTGGCCATTAACGGCAAAAAAACGGGCGAAAACTGGTTTGGCGAAAATTGCAAAATCGGCGAAAAAGCTGTTATTGAAAAAGGTGCTATTATCGGAAATAATTGCGAAATCAGGAACGGCGCATTTGTTTCTCGTTCGATTATTGGCGATGGTAGTTTCGTTGGCGACGGGGCTCAGGTTCGCGATTCTGTGCTCTGGGAAAATGTGGCCGTCGGCCCGCACTCGTCGCTTCTCGCAGATGTGGTGGCGGATCATTCGATCATTGAAAATGAGGCCATCCTCGAAGAAAATGTGTTTGTAAGCGATCATGTCAAAATCGGTGCCCGTTCGTTACTTAAAGCAAATATAAAAATTTGGCCAAATAAGGAGGTTGAAGAAGGGGCCGTTTTAACCTCCAGCTTCATTTGGGGCGATCGTTGGCTTAAGGGGCTTTTTGCCAATTCTCGTGTGACCGGAATCATTAATCTGGAAATGTCTCCGGAGTTTGGTGCAAAATTGGGGGCGGCGTATGCGGCATACCTGGGCAAGGGAAAGCACGTGCTCTCCAGCCGCGACTCTTCGGAGGCTGCCCGAATGATTAACCGGTCGCTTATTTGTGGATTCATGTCCTCGGGTGTCCATGTAGATGACCTTCGCATTGCCCCGATTCCGATAGTACGCTATCAATTGCATCTTGGAAAAGAAAGCGGCGGAATCCACGTTCGGCAATCTCCGAGAGACGAGCGAAAAGTGGACATTATCTTTTTTGATTTTGACGGAAAAGATTTGCCGGTGAATAGAACAAAGTCCGTGGAACGGCTGTTTATGCAGGAGGATTTCCCCCGAGCTTCATTCCGGGAAATTGGGAAGTTGGATTTTCCCGTTCGGGTGATGGAATCTTACACAGAGGATTACCTAAATCACATTAACACGGACGCCATTGAGCAGGCACGCTTCAAAATTATCATCGATTATTCTTACGGGGCATCGGGGCTGGTTCTGCCGTCGATTCTGGGATCGATGGATTGCGAAGTGATTTCGGTGAATGCCTATCTCGATGCCCATCGGGTATACCGCCGGTGGGAAGATTTTCGTTACGGGATGCTTCAGCTTTCCAATATTGTAACGTCTTTAAAAGGCGATATCGGTTTCCTGATAGATGCAGATGCCGAAAGTCTGACAGTTGTGGATGAAAACGGAAAGTATTTCAGTAATGAATATTTGTTGCTTTTGGTAACGAAATTGTTTTTGCAAACCTACCATCCCGGAAAAATTGCGATTCCGGTGAATGCTCCCGCTGCCGTTGATCAGATGGCAAAGGAATTCGGAACCGAATTAATAAAAATACGTGCCGATCATCGGTCCATGATTGAGGCGAGTCTAAAAGAGAAGGCGGAATTTGTGGGTGGAACGCGCGGGGGATTTGTTTTTTCGGATTTTCATTTTGCTGCGGACGCTATGTTTTCGATGGCGAAAATTCTGGAATTGATGGCGCTGAATAAAATTCGCCTGGGTGATCTGGCAAAAACAATCCCGGTTCCAATTATGGGGCGCAAGGAAGTCACCTGTCCCTGGGAGCAAAAAGGTCGTGTAATGAGGCGGCTGATTGAGTACACAAAAGATCAGAAAAGAGAACTGGTGGACGGGGTGAAAATTATTTGCGATGATGCCTGGGTTTTAGTTGTTCCGGATCAGGAAACACCTCAGTTTCACATCACGGCGGAGGCCCAAAACCGTGACCGGGTCGATGAACTCCTTGCGGAATATGAGGCAAAGATTCAAAAATGGCAAATGGTGTAACAGGATATCCCGGTGAGCGAAATTTCTTGAAGTCGTCAAGGATGCTCGGTGCCCCCGAACGAGTTGTATAGCCGCAGGCTTTAGGCCTGCGTATTTTTATTCAAGCGCACCCGTTAAGGGTGCGGCTACGGGTCTGTGCATCAGTGATGGAACCGCAGGTTTTATGCCTGCGGATTTTTGTTCAAGAAAAGCCGTTTTTTAGACGAAAAAGGAATACATGATGAATAAAAAACTAATTCTGGCCGTGATGGCAATGGGCGTTCTTCTTTCACTTTCTTGCAAAAAGGAATCCCAAATGACAAATAAATTTGATCCGGCTTTAAGGCATTTTCTGGAATCGGCTCAAATTGAATCGATCGGTGAAAAGCCCATTCCGATAATAGGAACGTGTTCTGCGGAAATTGGCGATTCATTACGGACCGTCCTGGAGAAAGCCGGTGCGCGAGTGGGTACCATTAGCGGAAAATTTTTCACCGCCGATATTCCGAAATCAAAACTAAAAAAAATTGCCTCACTTACGGAAATACGTTATTTGCAGCTAGCCCCAAAAGCGAAACCCACAAAATAAGATAAAGGAAATTATGGTGAATCTAAAAAGATTTGCAGTGCTTGGCATTTTTTTGCTTTTTGGTTTTACAACACTTTTTGGCGGTACGCTATCCAATAATCCAAGAGTATCTCCCTACGTAAAAGTTCTCATGGATCGTTTGGAAGAGAAAAATATTTCCGTGTCCGATTACAAAGCCCTGGGATTGGAAAAATCGAAGAGTGGTTTGAGAATTTCTCTTCTTCTGACAAAAAATGTGAATCGTTCCCTGCG
>CAZIYL010000188.1:0-4925 GCA_964543425.1 uncultured Deferribacteres bacterium | reverse complement strand
CAGATGTCTTCGTGCATTACACATCAATTGAAGGCGATGGCTATCGTTCGTTGGCGGAAGGTGATGAGGTAGAATTTGAAGCCGTACAGGGCGAAAAAGGACTTCAGGCGTCTCGGGTGGTTAAAGTATAAAGGGGGGGATCAGTCCCTGATCACGAACCTACACATTTAGCACCAACCCCGATTTTTCAATCGGGGTTTTTTTTTGAAAATAACTCTTGAATTTTTGGTCGAAAAAACGCATATTTTAGAGTAAAAATTTGAGGATGGCGCATAGGGTGGTATGTGCCTGAAAAAACTCGGGAGAGTCCGATGGAGTTTACTTTTAAAGAGTCTGACGTCCAAAAAATAGCCTCTGCTCTGAAAACAACAGCCCATAAAGCGGGAAATATTTGGCGACTGATTGTTGCCGATCCGGAAGAGCATCGAAAACTTTCGGTGGAGATTTATTCCCATATTCCCATTGGTTCCCGAAATGGAAATTTAATCTCCGTTTACACACAAGATTCTCATCTTCAATTACATTTTTGTACGGCTTACGTCATCAGCGAATCGTTGGGTGAAGTGACGTTTGTTGCGGAATCATCAGATAAAATTTCCGGGTTGATTGTCGAAAGCGGCGCCTCGTGTTCCTTGTACGCAAATGTGGACAGAGAAGTGCTTTCCGGTGATTTTACAAAGCTGGGCCCGGAAGTGGTTCTGTCCGGGGTGGCGCTTTCTCTCACAGAGAAAGTCTTGTCCGACTAACTGGATTCCGGATGAAACAGAAGAATTTTGAAGAGATTGAAACCTTTACGAAACGCGAGGGAGCTGCCAAAGTCGGCGTGGCCCGCATCGATGATTCTCTCAAGAAAACCTTTTCTCTTTCTCCAAGTGAACTTCAAGACTGGCCGTTCGCCATTTCAATCGCTATTCGCCTTTCCCGAGCGATTTTAGACAGCCTCGATGATCAGCCCACCATGCTTTACAAATGGCATTACAAACAGGCAAATGCCCAATTGGATCGGATTGCCTTCAATTTAACCAACAAGATTCAGAAAATGGGCTATCGGGCGCTTCCTATCGCCGCATCGCAAATATTGGATTGGAAAGAGCAAAATGCTCACGTGTCTCATCGGCACGTGGCGGTAGCCGCCGGACTTGGCTGGCTGGGACGCAATAATCTGCTGGTGACACCGGAATTCGGGGCGCAGGTTCGATTGACAACCGTGCTCACGAATTTACCGCTTCCCATACAGAAAGAGCGGGTTCCTTTTAGTTGTGGAAATTGCCGCCGGTGTGTGGATGCGTGTCCCGTGGATGCGTTGGGGAATTCTCCCGAGGATTTTGATTTTGATTTGTGTTTTTCTCTGCTTGATTTTTTTTCCCGAAAAAAGGGATTGGGTGTCATGATTTGTGGGCTGTGTCAAAAGGCATGTCCCGGCAGTGTAAAATTGTGGTAACCGTGTCAATGGAAACGCCAGCTATTAGCAGTGCTCTCTTTCAGTGGGTGGATCGGTTTATTAATTTTATTCGAATTGAAAAGGGACTTTCAGACCATACCGCTCAGGCCTATTCTTTTGATTTGATGCACTATCTGGAGTTTTTGGAAGCGCAACAAATAGCTGATTTTTCAGATGTTTCTATTCAAACGTTATTGAAATTTGTATTTTATTTAAGTGATTTGGGGTACGCACCCGCCAGCTTAGGACGAATGATTTCCTCTTTGCGGTCTTTTCACCAATTTTTAGTGGATGAAGGAGGAACGGAGATTGATCCGACGGAAAATCTGGATTCACCGAAACTGCGCCGGAAAATTCCTGTGGTTCTCAGCCCGCAGGAAGTGTCCGTCATATTAGATCAGCCTGATGTGGAAGCGCCTCTTGGACTTCGGGACCGGGCGATGATTGAATTCGGCTACGCTACCGGAGTACGCGTGTCGGAGCTGATTCAAATCAAACAAAAAGACATTTTTTTTGATGTGGATTTTGTCCGCGTTTTTGGAAAAGGTTCCAAGGAGCGGGTGATTCCCTTCGGAAGAATTGCGGAAAAATATGTGCAAATGTACCGGCGGTCGGTTCGACCCAAATTATACCGACCTGGGATTTCCGGGGACGTTCTATTTTTAAGCCGCAACGGCCGCCAGTTGACAAGGATGGCCTATTTTATAATTCTAAAAAAGTACGCCCAAATGGCAGGAATTAAAAAAAATGTAAGCCCGCATACCTTGCGGCATTCGTTTGCGACGCACTTGCTGGAAGGAGGAGCCGATTTGCGGGCGGTGCAGGTTTTACTGGGGCACGCCGATATTTCTACCACGCAGATTTACACGCATCTGGATCGGGATTATCTTAAAGAAGTGCACCGTACGTTTCACCCGAGGGAAAATATGTAAATGGATTTGAAAAATAAAGTTGTTTTAATCACGGGAGCAGCGCAGCGCGTTGGCCAAACAATTGCCGGCAGGCTGGCAAAAGACAACCCGCGTTTGGTGATTCATTACAATCGGTCAGAGGTTTCGGCCCGAAAATTTGTTCGCGAATTGGCTAAAAATGGGGTTAGCGCAATAGCGTTGCAGGCGGATTTGGCCGATCCATTCCAGATTGACCGTTTGGTGAAGGAGACAGTTGAAGCGTTTGGTACGGTTGATGTTTTGATCAACAACGCCGCCATTTTTTATCGAACGCCGTTTCCTGAGATTTCCGTGCACGATTGGGAAAAATTCATGCGGGTCAATTTGCGCGCCCCCTTTTTGCTTTCAAGAGAAGCCGGGAAAGTCATGTTAAAAAACGGGAGTGGGGCCATCGTAAATATTGCCGATGTGGGAGGCATTCGCCCCTGGGGGGATTTTATTCCCTACTCTGTTTCAAAGGCAGGGGTGATTATGCTGACGCAATCCCTGGCGAAGGCGCTGGCCCCTGCGGTTCGTGTGAACGCCGTTGCACCGGGTCCGGTGCTTCTCCCTGATGATTACACAGAGGCGGATGAGGCGGCTTCTTCCGGGCGAACGCTGCTCAAGCGCGTGGGCCGCGCAAAAGATGTGGCCGAAACGGTTTACTTTCTTTTAACCGGTTCTGATTATATTACAGGGGCTGTAGTTCCTGTGGACGGAGGCAGGTCAATCTTGTAGCTGACGTTTTTGCTTCTAAATTAAGGGGGAAAAAGGAGAAATTCTAATTATGAGTTTAGTCTAAAAAGGATATCTCCCGCGAATTTCACGAATTATCACGAATTGATTTTATTGAAGTTAATAGAATTTGGCTCGTATAATTTGTACGATTAGTGGGTTTTGGAGTGCACTCAATTATATTTAATACCTTTGAGTCTTGGTGACAACATCTTTATTTTACAGAGGAATACATGAAAATCTATTTTGCAGCCAGCATCAGTGGCGGACGAAAATTTGAAAATATCTATCAAATTATAGTTGATTTTCTGAAGAAAAACGATCATACGGTTTTGACGGAGCATATTGCGTATCCCTCCGTTTTTGACGAAGAAAAGCACATTTCTCCAGAAAAGGTCTATTCCCGTGATTTGACATGGCTGTCAGAATCGGAGATTGTCATTGCAGAAGTATCCAACCCATCGCTTGGGGTGGGGTACGAAATAGCCAAAGCCCTGGAAATGAAAAAGCCTGTGCTTTGTGTGTATCAATCGGGAATATTTTTGACAAAAATGATTACGGGAAACAAAGACCCGCTATTGACAGTACAAAAATATTCGTCGCGTGCCGAATTGCTATCGATTATGACTGATTATTTAAACAATGGAAAGGTTACAAACTAAAAATGGGAACTTGGGTCGATAAAATACTGTTTATTCCGGTGTTGCTTTTTTCAATTATTATTCACGAATGTGCACATGGCGTTGCCGCCTACCGTGCCGGGGATCCGACAGCAAAAATGATGGGGCGCATTACACTGAATCCCATCCCTCACATCGACATCATGGGTTCTATTATTGTTCCGTTGCTATTTTTGCTGACGCCAACAAACATCCTGTTCGGATGGGCAAAGCCAGTGCCGGTGAATCCTGCCTATTTCAGAAACCGGAAACGCGATGAAATGATTGTGTCAGCGGCCGGTCCGGCTTCTAACATTGCCCTGTCGTTAATTTTTCTCATTTTTACAATTATAACAATTGCCTTATTTCAGGAATTTCATTTTTCGCCAATTTTTATTCGGCGCTATTTTAGTGTCATGGCTTCGGGGATGTTAATTAATTTGGTACTGGCGTTTTTCAATCTGATCCCTATTCCACCGCTGGACGGCTCTCACATTCTGGAAAACATCCTGCCGCCTGGTGGGCATGAATTTATGGCCCGCCTTCAACCATATGGTTTCATTCTATTATTGATTATTATTATGGTACCCCAGTTTATTCAAATTGCTTACTGGCCGGTAAAAATCGTGTGGCACTGGTATCTGTTGATCATGGGAATGTTTTTGTAACCGATGACTTTTCCCGATATTTTTTGGGCCTTTCAGAAAAAGACGCCCCCAAAGCGGGGGCTTTGCCTCCAAAATTTCCCCTTGCGAAAATCCTCATAATTTTGTATACTTTTAATGTGTTACCGCCACTACAGAAAATCTTGATTATTAAACTACGGGCCATTGGGGATGTTGCCCTGGCAACTCCGGTTGTTGAAAATTTGCGCAAGGCTTTTCCCGATGCGACGATTGACTTCCTGACGGAATCACCATCGGCACCGCTTGTAAGGAGTCGCCCGGATTTGAATCAAGTAATCGTGTATCCCCGACAGCAGCTTGAAAAATGGCCGTTTTACAGGCGGTGGTTCTTTGACAGTCGTTTTCTCTGGAGACTTCGCAGTGAAAAATATGACTTGGTTCTGGATTTGTTTGGAAATCCCCGCAGCGCCATTATGACGCGCCTGACGGGCGCCCCCAGGCGGATCGGATACAATTTCAGGGGAAGAAAGGCCGC
>CAZIYL010000187.1:0-4941 GCA_964543425.1 uncultured Deferribacteres bacterium | reverse complement strand
CCCACCTACAGTCAAGGCAACGGCACATTTGCCAACGGGGCCTACGCCCAGATTTTGGCCCTCACAGCTCTCTCTTCTGTCACCGAGACGCTGGCACTGACACAGGGCTGGAGCTGGATTTCTCTTCAGATCACTCCTCCCGATCTAAGCGCCAGCGCTGTTTTCGGAAGCGTGACAAGTCTCGCTATTGTGGTGACTAATGCGGGGCAGTTTTATATTCCAAATGTTATCGACAATATCGGACAATTGAACCTTTTGGAAGGCTACAAAGTGTACCTGAATTTAGCGGAGAGCTTTTCCGCCACCGGTCAACCGATTAAGCCGGAAACACCAATTCCCCTGACCTTGGGGTGGAATTTTGTGAGCTATCTGCCAACGGCACCCATGCCAACAGAACAGGCGCTGGGATCGATCATCAGTTCTCTTGCCATTGTCAAAACGGACGACGGCACCTTTTTCATCCCCGGGGTGATTAGCAATTTGCCTGCTTTGTCACCTGGCAAGGGGTACAAACTTTATTTGAATACTGTGGACACCCTCGTTTACCCCAGGTCGTCAGGCTTGCTCAAAGCGGGCTCTCCTGTGTTTTCCGGCGTAAATCGCGCGACGAAGCATTTTGTCTCCTGTGCAAGAACAGGCGACAGCTACAGTGTAGTAGTGCGGTCTGTTCAATTGGAAGGCGAGCAGCCTCACATTGGAGATGAAATCGGCATTTTCACCGAATCCGGGCTTTGTGTGGGAGCGGCGTCCTGGAGCGGCCGCGGCTCGCTTGGAATAGCTGCCTGGAAGAATGACCCTCGTACCGACCGGATTGACGGCTTCCGCTCCGGCGAACCCATGATTTTCAAATTCTGGGATGCGAAAAAACAGCAAGAGATGATTCTCCATCCCGGTTTCAGCAAAGGCGACGGCCAATTTGAAACCGGCGCTTTCGCTTCGGTTGATTTGAGCGCCGAATCAGTGCCCGGCACGTTCGCGCTTTATCAAAACTATCCCAATCCCTTCAATTCGGAAACGCTCATTGTTTTTGATTTGCCTCAGGACGAAAAAGTGGAGTTGAAAATTTTTAATCTCGAAGGCGTGGAAATCCGCACTTTGGTTCAAAATCTGACTCTACACGCCGGAAGCCACCAATTTCGGTGGGATGGACTGGACGAGAAGGGACGCGCCGTTTCCAGTGGAATTTACCTCTATCGTCTGAAGACAACGTCTTCTGTTTTAATAAAGAAGGCCACATTGATCAAATAAGGCGTATTTTCCGAAAGATGATGAGAGCAAAAAACAACTTTCTAACTTCCTATTGTTTGGAGCCTGTAACTGTAAAACGACGCATTCTCCAAAGAGATTTTGGAAACCGCTGAAGCGGTTCGATTCATTTTCCTATTGCAGGTAGCCCACGACTTAAGTCGTGGACTTCCAAAGCTAAAAAGATAGAAACAATTTCAGTGGTTTTGACTCATCACGTAAATTTGAAATACGCTCCAAATTAGAAATAGACTCAAAATTCAAACATTTCGAAAAATTAGGGAGACCCGACCCATGAACAAAAGAATTGTGTTTATTTTCCTGCTCTTTATTTTTCCTGTGCTGGCTCAGGCACAGCATTTCACCTTTACTGCAAACACGGGCGACAGCTACAGCATTGTGGTAAACGCTGCCACACTAAATGGCAATCCCTTGCAAAACGGGGACGAAATCGGTGTCTTTACGCTGGCAGGGCTTTGTGTGGGTGCGACCGTTTGGAACGGGACAACCCCGCTGGCTCTCACCGCATGGGCCGACGACCCCCAAACCCCGGCTGCGGACGGTTTTGTGGCCGGCGAAGTCATGTCCTTTAAAATTTGGGCGTCGGGTGACGATGTGGAGTACCCCGCGGAGGCGAACTTTTCAACGGGTAACGGCGCTTTTGGTTACGGCGCCTATTGCATGGTTTCGCTATCGGTCACAAGCCACGCCGGAAACGCCATTGTGGTAACCAACACAAATGATTCAGCAGAGGGTTCCTTGCGCTGGGCTATTGAGCAGGCCAATTCCACGCCGGGCCCCGATTCGATTGTTTTCAACATTCCGGAAAGTGACGCGCGGTTTGACACGTCGACCGGCGTCTGGATGATTTTCCCGGAATCCGCCTTACCCGTCATCAGCGACTCCAATCTGGTCATCGACGGATTTTCTCAGAGCAAATTCATCGGGGAGGATGTCAATCCCGAGGGTCCGGAGATCGAACTGGATGGAGGGAAGCTTTCAAACGCGAATGAATCGGGAGTGGCGATTCACGCTCCAGGCGTTCATATTCTGGGACTGATCATTGGCCATTTTCCCGCATCCGGGGTACAAATTTCCAACATCGAAACGGGAAGAATTTCCGGGTGCTACATCGGAGTTTCTTCCGACGGCCTGGAGCCGGCTCCCAACGGCGGAAATGGCGTTTTTCTCAACTGGACGCGCCATTTCGAAATGACCGCTTACGATACAATTCCCAACATTATTTCGGGAAACGGCTCGCACGGCATTTACCTTGTGGGAGGCTCGCATAATCTGATTGCGGGTAATCTGATTGGTGTGAATCGCACAAAAACAGACACCCTTGGAAATGGTTTTGAAGGAATCATGATGGTTGATGCAGACAGCAATGCCGTGACGAGTAACGTGATTGGTGGCAATTATTCGTCGAACGGCATTAACATTATTCGCGGCGGCGGAAATGTGATTTCTCAAAATGCTATTGGCTGTGACGCAATCGACCCCGATCGCAATCTGGGAAACAGTGGCCACGGTATTTGCATTTCGCAGTCTTCGGGCAATCGAATTGTTGAAAATACGATTGCGCACAACCACGTGTACGGGATCAATGTTTACGGCGACCAGGCGCTTCACAATAAAATGGTACGCAATTCGATTTTTCTGAACTTGTGGGCTGGAATCAAAAATGAAAGCGGCGGGAATAAAGAACTGGAACCGCCCATTTTAACAGCAGCCACGTCCAATTCGGTGGCGGGCACGGCATTGCCCAATGCCACAATCGAAATTTTTACCGATGAGCAAAGTCAGGGTGCCATTTACCTGGGAACAGTTGCGGCCGATACGGCTGGGCAATTTAGCTGGACAGGCGAAGGGTTGCTGCCGGGTTTTTTCTATACGGCCACGGCTACCGATGCCAATGGCAACACTTCAGAATTTTCTAATGCTTTACAGTGGGTGAGCGACGTGAAAGAGGCGCAATCTGAAAACGCGCCCGGCACCTTTTGCCTTTTTCAAAATTACCCGAATCCTTTTAATCCGAGCACGAGCATTCGGTTTGAACTTCCTACTGAGGCAAGAGCCATGATTTGGGTTAGATTGCGCATCTACAACGTTCGGGGTGAAAGGATTCGCACCTTGCTGAATGAAGAAAAAACCCCGGGAGTTTACCGCGTCACATGGGATGGACGGAATGAAACAGGGCACGATGTGGCAGCCGGAACGTATTTCTGCCGAATAACAGCGGGTCGATTTCAAGCCACCCAAAAAATGCTCTTGCTGAAATAAATTGTCACAACAAAGCCCTCCAATACGCATTTGTCATAATTAGTAAAATTATTCACATTTTACAGTGGCTTTTTCGATTTTTATTTATTATATTCAAGGGAATTTCAAAATAATCATTTATTCAGAAGGAGAATTCCCACAATGAAAAAGTATGTCATTTTTCCCGTTTTGGCCCTTCTTTTGTTGGCTTCATGCGGCAAAAAACAAGAGGGTGTTGTTTTGCAAAAAGGCACGCCTGCCTATGAATTAGCAACAGCCATTTCTGCAAAAGTTCCTTACCTGAACCCGGATAAGAACAATGTTATTGTAACAACGAAGGATTTCAAAATTACCTCAGGTGGAGTTTTTCAGAATTTGATGGAAAGCTCCGGCAAGCGCACGGAACAATTGAAGGCAATGGGCGCGGATCGCCTGAAAACGATCATCAAACAAACTGCCACCAATCTGGCAGAAAAAAAGCTGCTTCTGAAGGCGGCGCGGAAAGCAAATATTACCGCAACGCCTGTTGAACTGGACAGCGTTTTAAATCTTCAATACAAACGCGCCGGTGGACAGCAAAAATTTAATAACTGGTTAACTCAGAATGGTATCAGCCCGGATTACGTAAAAACCCAAACCCGTGATATTTTGACAATTCAAAAATATCTGGACAAACAGTTAGCCGATTCCATAAAGGTAACGGAAAAAGAAATCGAAGCTGTTTACAACGAACCCAAGACTGCCACCGTACGTCACATTCTTCTACTGACTCAGGGAAAGAGTGATTCCGCCAAAAAGGCTATTCGTAAGAAAATGGAAGGCATTTTGGCCCGCGCAAAAAGCGGAGAGGATTTTGCAAAACTGGCCAAGGAATATTCGGAGGATCCCGGTTCTAAAGACAAAGGCGGATTATACGAGAATTTCGGCCACGGGAAGATGGTGAAACCATTTGAAGATGCCGCATTTAATACGCCGATTGGCAAAATTAGCGGAATCATCGAAACTCGCTACGGCTACCACATTTTAAAGGTCATTAATCGGAAGAAAGAAACCCGTCCGTTGAAAGATGTCCGCGGGCAGATTGAAGCTCAGCTTAAACAAAAGAAACAGAGTAACGCCTACAACACCCTGATCAAAAAACTAAAGGATGAGGCCGGTTTTCAAATGGCCAATTTTTAAGGCAGTTCACTGGTTTAAATTAAAGCCACCTTTTGCAGGTGGCTTTTTTTATTGGAGAAATATTTTTAAAAGCACCTATTGGATTAAAACTGCTTGTAATGTCGTGCAATATTTTATAAATTTAGAATGTACTTCAAATTTACGTGATAACTTTAAACCATTGGAATGGTGAACATGAGTTAAAATCCAAGGCACGAAACCCGAAATCCTTTACCCCGTTAGATAATGACTGTTTGTTTAAAGGAACAAATTCCA
>CAZIYL010000186.1:0-5000 GCA_964543425.1 uncultured Deferribacteres bacterium | reverse complement strand
GGGGAGATGTTCCATTTGCCAGCGGCGGGTATGCGGCCCTGCCGGCAAAATCCCCCCTTCAAGGGGGGAATAAAAGGGGGATTTAGGGGGATGTCCTTCGTGTCAATTCGTGTAAATTCGTGTGCATTCTTTTCCTGTCTCTGGCCGTCAAAAGCCGGTCCTCTGGGGTTTTCCCCTTTTCCCCGGAGCACCGGCTCCCCTTTTTCTATTGGTGCATTTGCAGATATTTTCTACCCTATACGCAATAAACTATGCAGGCATCCAGTTTGGTTTTTATTCCTGAATTTCCACGGGTAGGGGAGCTTTTCTTTTAAATAATGAGTCCAGTCTAAAAAGGATACCTCCCACGAATTTCACGAATTATCACAAATTGACTTTATTGATGTTAAAATAATTATATCCCGCGTAATTTGTGTAATTAGTGGTTTTTAGAGTGCACTCAATAATAGAATTGAAATTTGTGGATAACAATTTTAATACGAACTCACCAATTACTCGAGCGCTCACCTATCTTCTTCGACAATTCCGTAGCCCAGTAAATTGGCTAATTCCTGGAATGTTTGTCTGTAATCGCCGTAAATAACATTCCGGTGAACACCAAAGGTTACTGTATCATAATTCTTCTCAAACCCTTTGGTATCGAGTTGAACTGCAATCTTAGTTCGACACAGGCGATTTTTAAAATCTTTGTAATAGTTTTCTCCATTAACAACCCTACCAGTACTGATTGCAATTTTTTTGTGATAAACGCTCATTTTAACCAGCGTTACTTTTTCACTGGTCGGCAGTTCAACCCTAACCGCGGCGCTTAAACTTTTTCCGATTTCGGGAAAAACATTGGGGAACATTTTATTGCCCTTTTGCAGCGCATGACTCCGTATCTCATAGGGAATAACATCATCACCGTGGGGATTCACCGGACTTTGACAATGCGCAATGGTTACCAGATCCTGTACAGGATCGACGCCTATCACATCGCCAATAAAACTCGGGCGGCCAAACATTAATAGTCCAAAAAGCTCCGTTATTGCCGCATTAACCAGCCCCTCACACACACCAACTTTCAGTTGTCTGTTAAATTCCGTATTTGGCAAACAGGTGGTCACACGCAGAATTCCTTTTGACCAGGGCACCAGGCTGCGAATGGCAATACCGTCAGCTTTTCTTTCTTCCACTAACGATTTCATTGCCAAATATAGTTTTGCCGCTTCAAACACTTCATCTTGATTGGTATCTGGATTCAGATCCAAAGCACCGTGAATCCACTGCCGAGCGATAGACTGCACCGCATTTTGCTCTACAGCAGGGATTCGTTCCAACACATTCTGTAGATCGATATGCTCAATACGCAGACCCAGTTCTTTTAAATGATCGGAATAGCGTTTGACATAATCATCCGGTAAAGGAACGTGGTAATCCATGCCAAAAACATCGTATTGTCCAAGGACTTCCTTTCCCTGTACCAAAAGAAGTTTCTTCTCTTTAATCCGACTAAGCACTTCGATTAGTTTAATCTTGTTCGCAAGGTCTTTAAATCGAGCATTGGAAATTTCTTCCGAAATATCGATATCGCACAAAGCTGCTGTAACGATCTTGTCACCCCGATAAAAACTTTTAATACCTTTCTGCCAATCCCCAGGAATCCAAATGCCCTGCACCATAATCACCGGCAGAGATAACGATGTAAATCGCTTATCCAGTAATCCACCAAAGACCAAAATCCCATCCAGGGTTTCCAGATGCGCTTTTACGGTTTTATAGGCCGTTTCTTTTCCTTTTTCGTCCAGAATACCTTTTAGAACCACGTGTCCTGTAAATTCAGTATTTGGGCATAAGGGCTGCAACTGCCCAAATATTTTGTCCTTTTTTTCATAAAATCCGGGAAGAAAAATGGTAAAAATTCGCGTTTTCCTGATGCTCATTTTTTTCTCCGCTTTTTCATTCAAAGGTTTGTCATTGCTCGCTTAATATCCTATTCTGTTATGTATTCACTTTAGCAATATGAGTTTTATCGTCTGATTAAAAGAGCCAGCTTTTATTTTACAAAAATAAGTTCCACTTGAAAAATTTCTTGCATTGAATTCTACATTATAATTGCCTGCCTGTTTATTTTCATTGACCAATACGGCAACTACATTTCCAAGCATATCGTAAATTTTTAATTCAACAAATAGATATTTAGGAATGGTAAATGAAATCCTTGTAATAGGGTTAAATGGATTCGGATAATTTTGCTGTAAGGTATATCCTTTAGGTATCTCATTATTATTTTGGATTACGCAATTTATGGCTGAAGTATCTACTGCATTTGTAAACCAGCTTTCATGTCCTTCAAACTGATCATTAACCCCATCCATTTGCGCATCATAGGCTGTCACGGCAATTGTGTCGCTAATAGACACACCTGAAAGAACATATGCATTCACATTTCCCACATCCACAACGTTGCTAAATGAAAAGCCTGTTGGCAAGCCATAATAAATTTTATATCCAGCTAAATCTGATTCAGGGTTTGCGTCCCACATTAATTTTATATTTCCTTCACCCAAGTCTATTTTTTCGGCATTTATAGGCGGAGAAATGGGTGCAGTGGTGTCCGGCTCAGCGAGAAATGGATCATAATTGACAATGCCCAATGTGCCATCATCATACCAATCATATATCATTGACGCAATATCATTCTTAACCGCACTGCCCCACCAGTTAAATTTGCCATTTATATTGCTTGAGGCTTGCGGGTTATCATTCTTGAGAATGTATGTGGTCTTATTCGCAAAGATATTGTTATAGTTAAATAAGGGTGTGTAGCTAATTTTTATTGTATTGGTCTCAGAAGTATCATTCGAGATATTCTCGGTAAAAGTATTATACATTATTTCTTTATCAGTCGCACTGAATTGCCCTGCCGCTGCCACCGCGGCAATATTTCCAATAAAAGAATTTTCCTTTATGACGATTGAAGTACCCAGAGCATAACCCGGCAGTATATAGAGTCCGCCCCCTCCATATATCTTGTCGTTGCTAACATTACCTGCAAAAATATTATTCAAAATATCGATCGTCCCGGGTTTGGCCGGTTCTATGAAAATTCCAGCTCCTCTTCCATTAATGCCAAGACTCTTATTTCCCATAATTAAATTATTTTTGATGATTACATGATTCGGTTGTGTGGGCGATGACGTGCCTAAAAGAGAAATCCCACCCCCTTCTGCTTCCGAAATATTATTGTTTATTATATTGTTTTCAATGACTCCATTTCCATCAAAATAAATTCCACCTCCTCCTTGTTCAGAAGAATTGCTGTCAATAATATTTCTTCGGATAATGGCATTCTTAAAAATAGATGCATATATTCCGCCGCTCAACCCCCCAATATTATTTCTGATTGTATTGTTTTCTATACTCACAAAGGCACCTTGCCACCAATCATCTACATAAATACCACCCGCATTATATGTTGTTGTCCCATTATTACAAATTATATTGTTTGTAATCCGTAGGTCACCCGACAGAAGCCATCCAGTAATACCTATCATTGCATTGTTCATGATTTCTGAATGATTGATAAAGGGATGTGCATCTTCAAGCCTTATTGTGCCGTTGTTATCTACCATAGCACCACCGCCATACTCCACTATGACATATTCAAGAATTGAGCCACTAATATAGTTTCCGCTGCTATCATACACTGCATCCATGCTCGCATTGCTAAAATAGATATATCCCCAATCACCTCGGGTTGGAACGACCGCATCTGAAGTAAAAATAATTTTTTTGTCTGCAGTGCCCCTTGCCACAAGAGTTCCATTAATTTGAAGACATGTACCCCTTTTGAATTTAACCATAACCCCAGGCTCGACCGTAAGAACGAACCCGCTATCCACTAAAGTATTGCTGGTAATAATATAGGGGCTGCCCGCAATCGTCCACATAGTATTACTTGACACAACCCCACCCACATTCGTTTGTGCCTGCAAAATACCATTTGCAAAACCCAAAAAAAGCAATCCAATAATAAAAAGCGACTTTTTCATAGTAATCTCCTATTTTCAATTTTGATATCCTTATTGTAAATTCATAAACAGGCTTTTTGTCATTTTTTTAACAAAACTAATAAATAAATTCCTAATGTAAGGTGAAGCGAATTCTGATAAAAATCAGAATAATTATTGTTTCTCTAAGCTAATGAATTTTTTAATATCAATCTAATTTTTTTCGAACGAATTATTGCACGATATAAATTATGGTTTCTCTTTTTGGTTTAAACTGCTTTAATTTACAATACTTTTTCCTTTTTCAAGTGAAGAATGACATAACATTAAAAGTATTGATGTGGCATATAATTCTGGCCCCGGATTTTTTGAGCCTTTGCCAAATTTTTCATTGAAATATTGTACATGCCCTCAACAGCGCCAGGTTATTTGAAAAGTATCTTTTGCGCTACAAATCTGCGATGTCAAATCAGGCAGAAAATTAACTGCAAGGAAAGTGAGAAGTGTGCTCAGATATTAATAATCCTAAGTATAGACCGATTACCAGTATTATGATTTTCCTTTCAAACAATAAAAAAACCGCTTTAAAGAATCTATAGCGGGTTTGTGAGATAAATTCATCTTGCAATCCCGCTATCTTATCTGTTATATGACATATATAGATCAGAAAGGTTGCGTATCATTCCTTCCAAAAAGTTTGCCCTTTTATAATAAATTTTTATTCTAATTTTCTCAATAATTTATCGTCATAAAATAAATAATCTTTAACATTTATGAGTTCGCTATAAAAAGTCCTTAAAAATGGGCTATAATTTGAGTAAAAAAGCGATTTTCGCTTCAGAAATTGATAACGGAATTTGGAAATAGTTCTGAGAATCAGATAGTTATCCTATTTTAATTGTTGAGTGCACTTTAAAAACCACTAATCATACAAATTATACGGGGCTAAATTTCATTAACTTCAATAAAATTAATTCGTGATAATTCGCGAAATTAGTGGGAGATATC
>CAZIYL010000185.1:0-5028 GCA_964543425.1 uncultured Deferribacteres bacterium | reverse complement strand
AAAAAAGCCAAAGAGCTGCACAAGCTCATGGATGAAGACCGGGATATTCTTAAAAGAATTGAACCGACGGCATTGGAATATAAATAAGGTTCATCCGAATAATCCGTACTTAAGTTGTTGCTTTAGCCAAGAAGCAATTGGAAACGAATGAAAATAGCAAAATGAAAAAAGTAAAATGAATTCAAAATTTAAATAGGTTTTAATCGGTGTAATGGCCGATTAATTGCCGGAAAATACGAGCAAATTGCAAATAGTTTTTTTCAAATTTGTTGCCAACTTTTTTAAAAAATTGTGTCCACACTCTTTTTTCTTGAGCAAGAAACGGCAACCGCAGATTACATGGAATAACGTGAGCCTGTTTTTTGCAATTGTTTTTTAGGCGGTATTTTTACATTTTAAATTGCGATTTTAATTTTTTGGATTTGATTTTGTTTGGGATCAGAATTGCTTATAATAAAGAAAGGAATAAAATGGTCGCATTTTCGCGAAGAACCTAAAATTAGTCAAGAAAATTATTAAACAGATAGGAATTTCTAACGATGATTGGCTTGCCTTAAAATAGTGTGTTGTTAGTCAATTTTTTATTTATTGTCTTTGCTTTTTTCCCTTGCCCGTTTCAACAAAGATTGCATCGCCTGCGTGTCTGGCGTCTCTTGATCTCTTTCCGAATAAATTTCAAAGTACCGCTCCGCTGCCTGTTTTGCCAGCGCATATTTCCCCTGATTAAAATAAATTTTGGCCAAACTAAAATAGGCATCTGTTGAGTTTGGGTTGATCTTCAACGCACGATTAATAACTGCAAATGCAGAGTCGGGCTCATCATTTTTGTAGTAAGCCCAAGCCAAATCCCTGACAATAAAAATGGCCGCCGTTGGAATTTTTTGGAAATCTTGAAGAAGTGGAATTGCCTGTGAGTAGTGGCCCGTTTCGATTGCTTTTTTTCCCATCAGGTAATTATAATCCAGTTTATAAGCCCGTATGTTCCATTTTTCGCCGGAGGTGTCTGTTCGGCTACGTGCAAGACACTGGTTAAATAATTTGTCATCTCCTAACTGGAGAGCATTTAATCCCTTTAAAAGAATCAAATTTGGGACGGCATGTTTTACCTGGTTAATCACATCGAGAGATTTTCGATAGTTTCCTATCCGGTAGTAAATAATTGCTCGCAGAGCCTGCGCCTGGAGCGAAAAATCGTTGCTCGAAGCTATTTTTTTACCCGCATTCAAATAATTCAGACTTTTCTGAAAAACGCCCTTGTAAAAATAGGCCTCTGCAAGGTGAAAACGTATGGCATCGCCCAAAAGTGATCGTTCGGTGGCCAGCTCGGGACGTATGGCAATGGCTTTTTTGAATTCGGCAATGGCTTCATCGTATCGGCCAATTAGCAGAAGCAGTTCCCCCAAACTGTCGTGAGGATTTGCTTCATCGGGAGCAATGAAAATATATTTCTTGAAATATTTAATGGCATCGGTTGTTTTTCCCTGTTGGCTGGACAGGTAACCAAGCATATTATACGCCATCGCGTAATTGGGATTAATCTGCAAAATTCGTTTGTATTCCCTTTCCGCTGTTTTGTAATCCATTTTTTGCATGGCAAGCCCCGCTTTGGCGAGGTGCGGTTCAACTGTATTGCTGTATTTTTGAAGAAGACTGTCCAGATAGGCTTCCCGCTTTTTCTCGGAAGATGCCAGATACAGAAGAATAATCCATCGTTCTCTTTCGGAAACTGTTGGAGCCAATTCTTTTGCCTTCTTAAGATACAATTTGGCCTGCTTTTTCTGGTGGATTTGAGATTGGCAGAGTTCGCCAAGGTGTAAATAGGCCATTGCGAAGTTTGAATCCAGAGCGATGGCTTTTTCAAAATGAGCTTCGGCTTCATTGTTGTAGAATTTGTTAGCCGCATCCCGTCCCTTAAGGAATTCCTGGTAGGCTGTTTTTGAACTTGTTGTTACCGATCTGGGATTGTAAAGAAATACATACCAGATCAAAACCACAACAGCCACCGCAGTAAAAACGTAAATTAATTTTTTGAGCATTTTTAACCAGTTTTGTTTAAAGTGAAAAATTGTGTGCCTCAAAAACTCAAAGACACAAATTAGGGAAAAACATTATATCGAAAATTCCCGGCGCTGCAAGCTGTAATTGAAAAAAATAACGCCACGAATTCACAAATTTTATTCGAATAAAAAATGTAATTCGTGCATTCGTGGCTAATTCTTTTGCAAAAAAAAACAAAGATTTTATCTTTAATCCTACGAATAATCTACGTAAAGAATTGGCTTGTGTTTCAATGAGAAGCTTCGGCATCCACGATTTTTAGAAGAACCAGCGTAATATCGTCTCCCTGTGAATTGCCATTTAGGAAAGAAGTAACTTCATTCAAAATACTCAGTTTCATCTCTTTCAAAGAACTACCGGCGTAATTCAGCAAAACGGTGCGGAGTCTTTCTTCTCCAAAAAGATCGCCTTCTTTGTTCATGGCTTCGGTTAATCCGTCCGTGTAAAGACAAAGAATGTCATTTTGTTTTAAGGGTAGACTTTTTTCATCGTATTCGTAGGGCTGAATGGGGCCCAAAGGATAGCGAATCTCGGTTTGTTCAAGCTGGAAAACGGTGTTCTCTTCAGATCGGACAACGAATGGCAGGGGATGTCCCGCGCAGGAGTATCGGAGTAACAATTTCTTCATATCCAGAAGGCCGTAAAACAGGGTGACGAAAACGTTTTTTTCCAGCAATCCATACAAACGCTCACTGCTTTCGCGCAGAACGTCTGAGGGGAATTGGTGGTCTCTGGCTTCAGAGTGAATAATCTCTTTGGCCGCGACCATTGCAATGGCTCCGCTGATGCTTTTGGCAGAGACATCCCCAATGGTAATTCCCATTTGATTCCTGTTGCGGGTAATTTCAATAAAATCGTAAAAATCACCTCCTACTTCCTGGGCGGGAATGGTGTGTGTTAGAATTTGTATTCCCCGGATGGAGGGGTGCGTGGTTGGAAGAAGGTGGTTTTGCATTTCAGAAGCAATCTTCAGATCGCGCGTGATTTCAGCCTGATGTGTTAATTTTTGATGGAGCGTGGCGTTTTCAATGGCAATGGCTGTTTGATTTCCGAGAGTTTTGAGAAGCTGAATGTCTTCCTTGCGAAAGGGTTCGTTCTCGAGACGTCTTCCCAAATTAATGCTTCCGATTAATTGATCCTCGTAAAAAAGGGGAATCACCAATTCGCTGTCTACCTTTCCTAATTCTTTCAAAAGCGCCTGATTGGAAGAATAGGGTTGGAGATCACTTTTCCGAATGGGCACACGTTTCGATTCTAAAAATCGAACAAGAGAAGAATTTTGGCCAATAACGTTTGAATGATTGCCTGTTTCCTCCGAAAAGATTTTAAAATTGGAATTATTTGTGTTTCTAACCGCGATTGAAACGTGGTGCACATGCAGGGTTTCCTTCAGTTTTTTCGTAAGAAAATTCAGCAATTCATCCAATTTCAGGATTGAAATGATGGCCTCTGAAATTTCGTCCATCGTTTTACGATAGTCGTAACGTTCCTTGAAAAAAGTACGATCAACAAGGGTTTGAATCCGATCCCGCAAAGGATTAAAAAAGTAAACGATAAGCAAAGCCAAAACAAAGGGAAGCGCCGGAGAATTGGCCAGCCGGGTGAACGATGTGAGGGCGTCCACGGTTGCAATTAAAATGACGTACAAGAGAGAAATGACAAAAGTTGTCAGTGTGTAAACGACGCTTTTATTAATGAGAATGTCGATATCCATTAACTGGAATCGAATAATGGCATAGGCAAAGGAAATAGGTACGAAAACCATCGGAATAACCCCAACCAGCAGGTAGTGTGTGTTTCCCAAAAAGGAGCCCAAGATTACTCCGAAAATCAGGAAAGGAATAAGTCCCAGAATGACACCCCAGAGAATGATCCTGAGTTTTCGGCGCGTCTCAAAATCGGTAGCTTTTAGAAAAGTTCGGCTGAAACTAAAAATTCCCAGTGTGAAATAAATGATTAAAAGCGCCCAGCTCAAAGATGATTTGAGAACAGAGGGGGTTGGAAATTGACCAAAATAGGAGAAAAAATTCGGAAGGAATAGGAGTACCGGTAAGAAATACACCAAATAGAGAATTTTAGGATTTTTGGCAAGCCAGGCTTTGGGCTTGGGAAAAATCAGAAAGAAATGCAAAAAGAAAGCAGGCAGCAAAAAAAGAGAAAAGATGCCGGCGCTGTGCACAAACCAATCCACCCAGTAATAGGAGTGGGGACGCAAGCTGCAGACCAGGAACAGAAAAAAGGACGTACTCATCAGAAAAAATAATCGAGCAGCAGCGTCTTCCGGTTTAAAAAGAAAAACCAATAATCCGACAAGAAAAAAAATCAGGCCAACAACCGAAAAATAGTAATAGGATGTGTTTGCAAGTCGGTATTTTCCCAAAGTCAGCGGGACGGTAAAAATGCTGTTTCCCCGCTGAATCAGATAGGGAATGGTTTGCCCGATTTTCTGTTTCATTAGAACAGTAGCCGCGTCAGAGGGATACTTGACAATCTGGTGGGCGATTCCTAAAATAATATCACCCCGCTTTAGGTTAATCTGACTTGCCGGACTGTCCGGGGCAATTTTGGTGATTTTCAAGGCGCCATTTTGATCGGAAGACGTAATGCCATCGTAGGGTTTCTGAAAAAACATGTCAGCGATACTAAGACTGGCAATGGCGAGGGCCACAATCGCAAATAAGAGAAACAAGTATTTTCGTGTCTGAGGCGACATAAAATCACGTGCTTTTTTAATCAAATCCGCTCGGCGAAATCAAATTGAAAATATCAAAAATAAAAATGACAGGGGAAAATTTAAAATTTTCAATCACGCAGTTTTGAGGAAAACTAAAATGCTCAAATCAATATCTCAAAAATTTTACTTAGCAGCCTATTTCATAAGTTCTGGTACGTATTTTTGTAGGCAATTAGCCTCACACGATCGTGAGTCAAAATAAATACGAAATCCGAATATCGAAATTTGAAACAAAT
>CAZIYL010000184.1:0-5084 GCA_964543425.1 uncultured Deferribacteres bacterium | reverse complement strand
TATTAAATTATAATCTACGCTATCTATTTTTCCATCTTGATTTGCATCTCCGCTTCCATAAAATAAAGTTGCTGAAGTATCCGGCCTTATAAATACATTTTCATAAAGATCCCCTACTATAACATTAACTGTTGGCCAATCTTGAGTTTGGGCAATTGCCTGTGAATTTATTTTTGGAAGAAGCAAAATCCCTGCACCTAATGCCAAATTAAAAGCATAAGGTCTTATTTTTTCTAATACTTGTTTTTTTTGCTGACGAAATTTTATTTAGGATTTCTTCTAATTTCATAATATTTATAATAGAGCCTCTCCAAAAATTACGTGACTCAATACAAAAAAACAGGAAAACGACATCCATCTGACTAATCCCTTCTTTTTTCATAAAGATTTTTTATTCTTCGCTCTTAGGACCCACCCCTGATTGATTCTTAAAACTAACATTGCGGGCATCCATTCCTCCCTCCCTGCCCGCAGGGAGGGGAGCTAAAGGGGTGGGTTAAAAAACAGTTATTTGACCTTTCACATTAGATCCGGAACAGTGACCAATTGTATTTGAAATAAATAATAATGCTTGCTTTTCAATACTCGCTCTATCACGTAACTTTGAAATAGACTTTAATTTTCAATCTCCCATGAATAGCGTCTTATTTTTTGTCCTTTGAGTTTCGGTCTCTTCGCGGCCAAATAATTACAATTTTTCTAACCTGCTCCGATTTTTTCTTAGCCTATTTTCCCTTGTAGCGGGGAGGTCGCTTCTCCAGAAACGCCCGGATGCCCTCCAGCCGATCCTCCGTGAAAATTGTTTTCGCATAGTATTTCTTTTCTATTTCGAGCGCCTCTTTCAACGGCGCTTCAAGACCTTCTTGCAGCGCCCTTTTGGCTGCCTGAACAGCCACCGGCCCATTTTTGGCAATCTCCTTGGCCAGGTTCATGGCTGTGGGAAGAAGATCAGCCTTGAAAACCACAAGATTGGCCAACCCAAATTTTTGAGCCTCTTTTGCCGAAAATACCCGAGCCGTAGCAATCCAGTAAAGGGCATTGCTGTAGCCGATCAATCGGGCGAGCCGCTGCGTGCCGCCGGCACCGGGAATAATCGCCAGACTGCTTTCGGGGAGTCCCACACGAGCACCTTCCGAGAGAATCCGAAAATCGGCCGCCAGAGCCAATTCCAGCCCGCCTCCCACGGCCGCTCCCTGAATTACCGCAATGACAGGTACTGGGAGAGCGGCCAATTTCTGGAATGTATTTCGGATTGAGGAAACAATTACCTCCACTTCTTCTTCTGGAATATTTCGGCGTTCTTTTAAATCGGCTCCGGCGCAAAAGTGCTTACCCTCGGCTCTCAGTACCACCACACGGAGCTGGCCTTCCGCAATCTGTTCGGCGGCGCGATCCAGCCAGCGGGAAATTTCACCAATCATTACGCGGTTCAGAGCATTTACCGGAGGCCGATTTAATGAAACAACGGAAATCCCTTCCGAAATCGAACAGGAAATCCACTCAAACAGAACGCCCGCATCCATTAGTTTAATAACACCGCTTTGTAGCCGTATTCCAGAATGCCACCATGGCCTTCTTTCTGAACGCGGCGGAAAATAATTTCCACCCGTTTTCCGATTTCCAACTCGTCAAAGGCCACATCTACAATTTGCGTGGTTAAACGCACGCCGTCATCCAATTCGACAATTCCCAGAGCATACGGCGCCTGCATCGAAAAATTTTCGGACGGTGTGTAAATAATCGTGTACGTCAGCAGCGTTCCGGTTTTTTGAAGCGTAACCGGCTCAAATTCCCGATTACCGCATTTCGAACACACCAGGCGCGGGGGAAATTCAATATGGCCGCATTTCGTACATTTGGCAGCCTCCAAGCGGGCTCGTTGAGGAATTTCTCTCGTATATCGTGGAACAATACTTTTCATCACATGGCCTCCAAAATATGAACTGTACAACTTCCTCCGGAACCACCCATATTCTGGGTTAATCCGATTCGTGCATTTTTAACCTGACGATCGCCGGCTTCGCCCCGTAATTGGTTAACAATTTCGGCAATTTGTGCAATCCCGGTAGCGCCCACAGGGTGTCCCTTTGATTTCAGACCACCGCTGGTATTGACAGGAATTTTCCCATCCAGAGCCGTCATTCCGCTTTCAGCCGCTTCGCCGCCCTTGCCTTTTTCTACGAAGCCCAATTCTTCGGTAGCGCAGATTTCGGCAATCGTGAAGCAATCGTGTACCTCGGCCAGATCGATTTTGTCCGGTGTGAGACCGGCCATTTTGTAAGCCTTTTCGGCCGCGATTCCAATGGCCGGAACCGTGGTCAAGTCGGATCGGCTGTGAAGGGCAATGGTATCGGAGGATTGCGCCGTTGCCAGGATTTTAACGGGATGTCCTTTGAATTTGGCGGCCATTTCCAGAGGAACCACAATTGCCGCCGCGCCTCCGTCAGTCACAGGAGAACAATCGAACAGATGAAGCGGATCCGCGACCATTGTTGAATTCAAAACGGTGTCTTTTGTAATTTTCATCCGGAATTGTGCGTTGGGATTTAAATATCCGTTCGCGTGGTTTTTCACGGCAACCGCCGCCAATTGATCGCTGGTGGTTCCGTATTTGTGCATGTGCGCTCGGGCAATCATGGCATACAGGCCGGGAAAAGTGACGCCAAAATAGGCTTCGTATTCCTGATCGGCCGCGGTCGCAAGAATGTACGTTGTGTCCTGTCCGTCATTCATTTTTTCAACCCCGCCTGCGAGCACAATATCGCTGTAACCTGAAGCCACTTCAAAAATCGCCTGGCGCAAGGCCACGCTTCCGGAAGCACAGGCAGATTCCACCCGAGACGAGGGAACGGGCGCAACTCCGAGATAATCGGCTAACATGGATCCAATATGCTCCTGTCCCACGTACAATCCCGGCGACATGCTGCCGACGTACATGGAATCGATGTGATCCACACCGGCATCGTCAATCGCCTTCAGAGCAGCTTCCACAAAAATATCCCTCAGCGATTGATTCCAGAGCTCGCCAAAGCGGGTCATTCCAACCCCGATTATGGCCACTTCTCGCATAAGTAACTCCTCTCTATTTTCAATTTCATTCAAAATCTTTTTTACCCGACATCTGCGAAAAAACGCAGATGCAACGAGCACCTAAATTCAATCAAGGCCGTAATAAAATCCACCCACCGGCGGATTAGTCATTTAATTGAATTTTCCCACGATACCGAACGTATTCACCGTAGGTCAAATAAATCCTTTTTGTCGTGGTGATTTCCTTAAATGTCGGAGCCCGATGTCGTGCATTCTCAATCTCTTCCGTCATCTGAAAAACGAACGCATCGCTTCCGGCACCCGATCCGAAGGAAACCATAAGAATTTTATCGCCGGGGGCGGCTACATCTAATGTGGCCGAAAGGCCTGTAATGGATGATCCCGAGTAGGTGTTTCCGATCCAGGGAACTACCCAACCGGGTTCCATTTGCTCTTTTGAAAAGCCGAGCGTTTTGCCTGCCTTAAGCGGAAACTTCCCATTTGGCATATGAAAAACGGCATATTTAAAATCGGAGGGCTTCATTCCGGTTTTTTTGAGAATCCCCTCGCCAGCGGCCAGTACATGTTTGAAGTAAGCGGGATCGCCCGTAAAACGGCTGCCGTGCATGGGGTACATTCGGCCTTCCCGCCGCCAGAAATCGGCTGTGTCCGATGCGTAGGAATACGTGGCCAAAATCTCAGCCAGCACCTTTTCTTTTCCCATAATAAAAGCCGAGCCTCCTGCCGAAGCCGTAAATTCAAGCGCATCGTTTGGTGCACCCTGCGAGGTATCTGCACCAATGCCCATGGCGTAGTCCATCTCACGCGATTTTACATGACTGTAGGCCACGTACATGGCTTCCGAGCCAGCCTTGCAGGCAAATTCAAAATCAGCTACGTGCACGTCGGGGCCAATTCCGAGGGCATCTACCAGTACCGTCCCGCTGGGTTTCACCGCGTAGGGATGAGATTCCGAGCCAATGTAAACCGCCCCAATATTTTTGGGATCAATTTGTGCGCGATTGATCGCATTTTTTGCAGCTGCAACGGCAATTGTAATGGCATCTTCGTCCATTCCCGGAACGGATTTTTCGTAAACGAGAATACCATTTTTGATTTCATCGCCATTCTTTCCCCACTGTTTGGCGATTTCATCAACGGTAATGCGGTAACAAGGCACATAGGATCCATATCCGACAATTCCGATCATAGAATCCTCCTGAGTTAATGGATTTTTTTTCGATCAAATAACAAAACTGATTTACCGCTGTGAGGCAAAGGCACAAAGATATCCCGAAAGCCCTTGCAGCAGCGATTGCAACAATTGAAAATTTCCGCTACGTAAAGCCAAAAATCCGACAGAAACCTGCAAATTTTTGACACTTGCTTTTTCTGAGTTTGCGTGCATCCACAGGTGAATCTCTCTAATTTTAAAATGGATATGCTATCTTTCACATCTCCCCAACCGCCTTCAAAGGGGGAATTGGGTTGGTTGCACCTATTCAAAATGGACTTTAATGAACGAACGAACCAACCAACGAATGAACCGAGTAACCGTCCTCACATTCGCATCACCCCGTTTTTGAATTCAGGGATATCCGGGTTGTGGTCGGCCATTTCGAGTCCCTGAATCAAGAGCCTCCGGGTATCTCGGGGATCAATGATGTCGTCCACAACCAGGCGCGCGGCCGAAAAATAGGGCGAGGTTTCCTCCTCGTAGCGTCGCATGATTTCTTCTTTCAAAGCGTCCTTTTCTTCATCCGAAAGGTTCTTTTTAGTCAGAAGAATCGTATTGGCGGCAATTCCGCCTTCCATTACGGCGATTCGTGCTGTGGGCCAGGCGACAATTAAGCGCGGGTCGTAAGCCTTCCCACACATGGCGTAATTCCCGGCACCGTAACTGTTTCGAATAACGACGGAGAATTTGGGCACCACAGAATTCGCCTGGACATTCACAAACTGGGCACCGTCCTGAATAATCCCCTCGTTTTCCGCCTGGCGTCCTACCATAAAGCCGGTGACATCGTGCATAAAAATAAGGGGAATCCGCCTCT
>CAZIYL010000183.1:0-5103 GCA_964543425.1 uncultured Deferribacteres bacterium | reverse complement strand
TTCCGGGAGAAAATGCAGCAAATTGATCTGGTCATTTCGGATGTGGTTATGCCAAAGATGGGCGGCACCCGGCTTATTCAGGAGGTTCTCCGGCTCAAGCCGTCACAGAAATTTTTCTTTGTTTCCGGATATAGTGCCGGAAAAATCATTCTCGAAGATTACGACGGGAAAGTGGAAATCGTACCCAAACCCTTTAACAGTGAGGAATTTCTCCAGAAGGTGCGGGATTTGCTGGATTCAAATGGAGTCCATCACGTGTAAGCAGGGTCATCACAGCAAATTGTAGTGTTCACACAGTCATTCTCAGCATCATTCTCCGTTCGACCTCCACATGCTTTTCAAACCAGGCAGCAACCCTCTCGTCCTTCGTAAAGAGAATAATCTGATTTCTCTCTGACAATTTCTTTAAAAATCCCAACATATTTTCCAGCCGCTGGCGATCAAAATGCACAAAGGGGTCATCCAAAATGAGCGGCAGAGGCTCGGCATTTTCGCTTAGCAATCTGGCAATTGCCACGCGCAGCAGCAAATAAATCTGTTCCTGAGTTCCCAGACTGAGTTTTTCGGACGGCTGAACATCTCCCGTTTCGGGGACAACCAGATTCACCGTAAAGGTTTCGGGGTCGATTCGAACCTCGCGGTAGCGCTCTCCGGTAACGGCGCGGATGCCTTCGCCCACCTGCTGATTCAGCATCGGCGCCAGATCCCGATGATAGCTTTCCATTACTTCCCGCAGGGTGCTTCGGGCTTTCTCCAAAGCGTGCCGCACATTCAGAAATTGCCGTACCTCGCGATCGGCCTGAGCCAGCTCTTCTTCGATTTCCGCCTGCGGCCGGTGAGAGGTCAGTACCGTTTGCACGGTTGCTTCCAAACGCTCGACCTGCTTTTCAATTTCCTGCCTCTTTTCATCCAGCGTTTCGTACTCCCGAAGGAGTCTCTGGGACAACCAATTAGAAGCAATCCCCTTTAACTCCGGATGATGCGCCACCAATGTGTCCCGCTTCTGCTGCCATTCCTGACGCTGTTGCTGCAATTCGGACTCCGATTTACCGGAAAAAAGTCCGTCTAACTCCGATTGCAATTTCTCGGCTTCGCGCTGTAACCGATCGCTTTCCTTTCGCTTTTCGAGCAGCTCCTTAAATTGTTGGAGTGCTTTTTCAAGGTTCTTCTCGTGAATTCCCGCCTCCTGCAACCGTTCCAGAAGGGATTCGTGGGTCAATTCCAGGCGATCCTGAACGCGCACGAGGTCCTTCCGGGCATCTTCAAACAGTCGCTTTTCCCGATCGAACTGTTCCTTCAATCCAAAATAGGATTTGAATTGCTTGCCGATTGCCTGCAATTCCTCTTCCGAGAGAGACTGAACCCCGATCGACCCAAGATATTTTAAAAGCTGAAATTCCACCGAATCCAATTCCTCCCGTGCCCGCCGGCGGGCGTCCGTTTTCCGGGACAAGCTTTCGAATTGAAGCCGTTTCTCCAGCAAATCTCTAAAATTCTCCACGCCCAAGGCATTTAATTGGGATCGGTAAACGGATTCGATTTCATTTTTTTGGTCGATTAAATCATTTAGATCGGACGTCAGCTTGTCCAGATTTTTTTGGCGGCGATTTTGATTCTGTGAATAGACAAAAAAAACGGCTGCCGCGGCAATGGCCAGCACTCCGCCAGCAATCGCTCCCCACGGCGAAAAACCCAGCACCCGCGACAGAAGTCCGCCCAAAACAGCCGCAAATCCAAGGCCGGAGAGCCACCATTGAATGGTTTTCGTAAGAGGCGCCTTCTTCGCCAGCTCCTTCTGCTCCCACTCCAAATTCTGAATATCCCTGTCCAAACGCTCCAAATCCTCTTCCTGCCGGCGAAGGCTCCGGGATTCCTCCGGACTCAATTGGTAGATTTTTTGAAGGCGTTCAACATTCAGATTCCGGGACTTCAGCCGTTCCACCTCCGTTTCGTACTCCTGTTGTGCATTTCGGAACGCCCGGTTAGCCACTTCCCAGCGGGCCTGCAGCGCAGTGAATTCGTCGTACGAAAGGAATCCCGCCAGCCTTTCCATGGTCGCGTATTCTGAAATCGCTTCACGAAGACCCTCAACAATGGTTTGCTGCTGAGCAATTTTCTGCCGAATTTCTTCAATTTGCTCTTTTTGATTTTCCAGCGTTTGAAATTTTCGGACAATTCCATCCCGGAGCGCGTCAGAAATTTGCTCCACACCCTTCAGTTCAGCCGCTTTTTGTTGAAGTGATTTCGCCTTCGCCCGAATGTCTTCCGAACGCTTCAAATTATGGTCGAGCTCAAAAATCCTTTTATCGAGAATCAAATACTGGTACTGCAGTAGTTTTGTTCGATCTTTCTGGAGGGTTCGTTCCATTTCCTGTTTTTGCAGAACGGCTTCCCGAAGGGATTCCCGTGCCCGGAGCAGCGTCTCCCGCTCTTCACGAATTTTCTTCAGTCGTTCCTGTGCCAGCGGAAGGCGCTTAATTCGGGCACGATCACTTCCGACCCGGGCAATCTGCCCCTCCAGAAACGCAATCACTTCCTCGGCAGAGGCGCGGGTTGTCCCTGAATCCAAGAGACTGACAATTTCGTTTACCAATCCCGATTTATTTTGAAGAGATTTCACCTCCGCCTGGCGGACAAAAACGGTGGACTCAAAGATTTCACGGCTGAGGCCGATGTGTTCACGGGCAAATGAAATATTTCCGTGTCGCCGAATTTTAAACTGCTTGGTGAGGTCTTTTCCGGTCAGGAAATCCAGCACTTTTGTGGGAACATCATCGTCGGCAAAATTGCGCAAAATTTGAAACTGCTGGCCGTTTTCAAGCGCGTAGATCAACTGCAGCGCGTACGTTGCGTGTGCCCAGGGTTTGAAGCGCTGGTGTTCCTGCTTTTCGAGCGTACCGGCCCGATTCCCCTGGTAAAATCCGTAGAGCGCTGCCAGGAGCGCCTGTTGAAGCGTCGATTTTCCGGCTTCATTGGGCCCCCACATCAGATTGAGCTGCGGCGAAAAATCAATTTTCAGCGATTCCAACTTTCCAAATCCCTGAACGGCTAAGCGAACGAGTTTCATGAATGGTCCGTTTAAAAGTACTTAAAAATACTAATTATAAATCCGGCTTAAGAAACCGCCAATGTGCGAATAAACGATTCGGTTCCCATATTTTTAAATGGAATTGCTCTCCGACACTGAATCCATTTTCCTTCAAACAAAAGTCGAGTTCACTTCATAAACTTCGAATGACACAAATTGCACTATTTTAATTCTCAAAAAATCAATTCGTGAAAATTCGTGGGCAATATCTTTTTAGAGCAGATTCAAATTCTAATCCGCCACAATTTCTTTCTTCTCGAACGCCAGCAGACCAAACGTAAGGGCGTCTTTGAGAAGATTTTTCTGGTCGTCCGGGGCCGATTCCATTTCGCTTAACAAACGGCGCACAAATTCCCCCCGAACGGTTTTTTCTTCCTTTAATTCATTCAGCGGAAAGGCCGGAAGGGTGTGATCCTCCAGAAAAACGTAGAGAAAATTTTTCGGCAGATTTTCCCGCAGCGCCGCCATATTCCAGGCTACGTCCGGGTGGCGGGTACCTTCCAAGGTTACCCGGGCAAGAATATTTGGGCCGGCGCTTTCCTGAAGCTCGTCGTGAATCTTTGCCAGAATGGCATCCCGATGGGTCAATTCGGAAACGTTTATTTTTTTTTGAACCGACCGGTAGGTTCGCGTGGAAATATGGCGCGCGGAAACCGCACCCGATTCAATCTCCAGCAAAACCGCTCCGTGCAACCCCGACTCGCAAAAGGCGAGAGGCTCGGGACTTCCCGGGTAGGCCAGAATCGGATTTTCCTCGGGAGTCAGTCGCCCCTGGTGGTAGTGCCCCAACAGGGCAAATGCAAATCCCGCCTGTTTAATTTCGTCCGGGAAAAATGGCGCATGTGTGACCTTATTCGACGGCACATTGGACATATCCGATCCGTGAAGCAGCAAAATGTGAATCCTGTTGTCGGGAACCTTAAACTTTTTCAGGGGTTTCTCCCGCCACGATGGCGACGGGTGCGCCAATCCCCACAGGACAACCTCTTCCGAAAGTGGAATCGGCTCCAGTTTTGGGTGTTGAAAAACGGTGACATTTTCCGGCCACTTAATTTGACGGTAAAGGGAATCCGGAACGAGCGGATCGTGATTTCCCGGGGCAAGAAACACGGGGATGTCACCCAGCCGTGCAAATTGTTCCGCCAAAAAATTTCCGGTGTCCGCCGTAAACCGCTCCTGTTCGTACAAATCGCCGCCAACGGTCACCGCCGAAACAGCTTCTTTCAGGGCGAGGTCAATGAGGCGCTTCACTGCATCCCGCAGCGATTGCCGGTACTGCCGGGCAACTTCCACAGGAAACCCCATTCCTGCAAACGAAATGTCCAGATGAACATCCGCAAAGTGCAATATCTTAATAGACATTTATCTGCTCCAACCGTTTACTATTTAGTGTCCGAACGAAAACGTGCCACGAGCCTCCGGCTTGTGAAATTTAATTTAGCTAATTCCTTATTTTCTATGGCCAATTAATGCAAGCAAGATGCTTGCCTTACATTTTTCGGGCGTTTTCGCTCTGACAGTATTTAGACAGGATTAACAGGATTAAAGATGTTCTTTTTCAGGGGGAAAAATACCCATTTTCGTGATCAAACAAAACGATTCTGTAAATCCTGTCAAAAAATCTTGGGTCGATTCCAATGAAGCGCTTTACGGCCGAGGCCGAAAAACAAGCATCCTCTACCCCTGCACACTGGGGCAAATGGAATTAAAGGCACAGTAGCGGCAGCTCATATAATCCGGGCGTGCCTCAAAATCTCTTTGACGAATTCCGTCGGCGGCCGTTTGAATATCTTCCAGGAATTTCTCCATTTTCATTTTTTCCACGTCCATAGAGCCCGTTAATCCCGATTCCAGAAAATGGAGTTCTACGCGCACGGGACGTTCGTGAAACATGCTTTCGTAAGCCATCGCGTAAATGGCCAATTGCAAGCTCTTTTTCGCTCGCTCGTCCGCCTTTTTCTGCTCGCGAATGTCAGACGATTTAAAATCCACAATGACAATTCCCGACTCCCGCT
>CAZIYL010000182.1:0-5110 GCA_964543425.1 uncultured Deferribacteres bacterium | reverse complement strand
AAGTAAATGCGAATCCCGAATATCAAAATTTGAAACAAATCCAAAATTCAAATAACACAATTTCCAAAACAATCACCAAATGGTTCTTTTGCTTTGTTTTGAATTTTGGTCATTCGAATTTGTTTGGGATTTCGGATTTCGTGCTTTGGATTTTAACTCACGTTACCTAATTTTATCACCAAAAGCATCAACCTTTTGAAATACGTCACACTATTTACGAAAATAACGACTAAGCGTAGTCGAAATGGGCGGATCGTATCGAGACGACCCCTTTCCCTTAAATTTCATTCCACTCAGCGACCGATCAAGCCGCTTCTTTCTAAGGGATTTGAATTCCCTGATCGCCTAATTTAAAATAAGAAACTCCGTTGAAGGCTTTTTCATTTCCCGCCAGGTCATTCATGACATCCGAAGCCGACGTCATTTTCCAATCAGAATTAAAGCGCTTACCCAATTCCACCAAAATAGACCAATCTTCCCTGGATTGTCCGGGGGATTGAAGCGCTTTGGCAAATTTCTGAACACGCCCGGAACGGTTGGTGAAGGTTCCCGTTTTTTCAGCAAAATAAGTGCCCGGCAGCACCACATGAGCCAACTTGGCGATATCCGACATGTGAGAATCCTGCACGGCCAGAAACTCCAGCTTCTTCAGAATTTTCTTTTGGGCATCGGTAAGTTTAAAATCAACATCCGCATTTAAAAAGTACAACGCCTTGATTTCGCCCTTTTCAATCGCTTTCCAGAAATCGGTGTTCAATCTTCCAAAAATGAGTTCTGCCCCTTTGCGATTGGGACTTTTATCGGCGTAAATGGTAAAACCACCCTTAAATGAAATATTTTCTCCTTCCGGAGAATTCGAGTATGCATACAGATTATTGGTGCCAATTTCGTTTTTAAATAGTTTCTTCAAAAGAAAGTTTTCTTCATTGGAGGCAAAAACCGACCCCACGGCACCAATAACCTTTGCGCCGTCCGATTTTTTGATCAGCGCCAGCTTGTCGTGAACAATCGAGAGTGCCTCATCCCAGTTTGTAGGATTTAATTTGTCACCGGCTCGTTTAAGCGGCGATTCCACACGTTCCAGATCTTCGAATTTATGGAACAGGTATCGGCCATCGTCACAAATCCAGTATCCGTTTACATCCTGATTTTCACGACTTCGGGTGCGGTAGATTTTATTGTTTTTCGTTTGAAGATCGATATTGCATCCGGCGCTGCACCCGGGACAAACACTTTTTGTGTGATCCAGACGCCACACGCGCGCCTGATAAATAAAATCCTTATCGAGAAGTGCCCCCACCGGACAGATTTCCGTGATATTGCCATCCATTTTTGTGTGGAGTTCTTTGCCCGGGAACACGGAAATTTCACTCTTGTACCCCCGATACTCCACGAAAAGAAGCTCATCTCCCACCACATCCTTGTAAAAGCGAACACACCGGGTACACATAATACACCGATTGGTAACGTAGTGGATGTTTCCACCCAATTCTTTGGTAGGGCGAACACGCTTGTCCTCTTTGTGGAATCGGCTGTGAGATGTGCCATATTTGAAATCGTAATCCTGCAGATAACATTCGCCAGCTTTGTCGCAAACCGGACAATCCAACGGATGATTGATCAACAGAAATTCCAGAATATCTTTTCGCGCTTTTTGAACGGCATGGGTATCCGTATGCACAACCATTCCATCTGAAGCAATTGTCGAGCAGGAAGTCTCCAGCTTACGGTGCCCCTCGATTTCAACCAGGCACATACGGCAGCTTCCGGCAATGCTCAATGCCGGATGGTAACAATAATGCGGAATCTCAATTCCCAGTTTTCCTGCGGCCTGAAGTACAGACGTACCAGGTTCTACTGTAATTTCCTTACCGTCTATCTTAAGCGTTGGCATCGGTAACCTTTATACTCTTATCTTTTTTAACCGGACATTTATGTTGCTTGGCGTGTTCAATAAATTCGTCTCTAAATTTCTGCACGAAACTTTTCGCAGGCATGGCCGCGGCATCCCCAAGCGGACAAATGGTGCGTCCCATGATATTACCTGCAATGTCGGCCAGTAAATCCACATCTTCAACCGTTCCTTCACCATGCTCCAGTCGCCGCAGCAGTTTCACCATCCACATGGTACCCTCGCGGCAGGGTGTACACTGTCCGCAGGATTCGTGGGCATAAAATCGTTCGAGATTATAAAGAGCATCCACCATGCAGGTGGTTTCGTCCATTACGATGGTACCGGCAGATCCAAACATGGTGCCAATTGCCGCAAGTGAATCGTAATCCATCGACACATCAATTTCGTCGGGCCGCAATACCGGAGTGGACGATCCGCCCGGAATCACCCCTTTCAGTTGATGGCCCTTGTAAACGCCACCGGCATGTTCGTAGATGAGTTCCTTTAAATTCATTCCCATTTCGAACTCAAATAGCCCAGGGTAATTGACGTGCCCGGATACACAATAGAGCTTGATGCCTGCATTTTTAGGATCCCTTCCCAACTGGGAGTACCATTCGCCGCCGCGCTCCATAATGAGAGGAACATTGGCAAGCGTTTCCACATTATTAATGATGGTTGGGCTTTGGAATAAACCCACTACGGCGGGGAATGGCGGCTTTAATCGAGGCCAGCCACGCTTGCCTTCGAGCGATTCCAGTAATCCTGTTTCCTCTCCACAAATGTACGCTCCACCACCCCGATGGACGTAAATGTCCAGATCGTAACCACTTCCCAAAATATTTTTACCGAGAAATCCCTTTTCGCGGGCTTCTGCAAGGGCTTTTTCCAGTATTTTGGCGCCTTCAACAAACTCACCGCGAATGTAAATATAGGCCAGATGAGAATGAATCGCGTAGGAAGAAATAATCATTCCCTCAATAATCATGTGGGGTTCGTGCTCAATAATATAGCGATCCTTGAACGTTCCCGGCTCCGACTCATCGGCGTTACACACCAGATATTTTGGATTGGGATTGTCCTGTGGAACAAAGCTCCATTTCAGTCCGGTCGGAAATCCTGCACCGCCTCGCCCGCGTAATCCGGATTTCTTGACTTCATCAATAACGGCATTTGGTTCAAAATTTTTGAGCGTCTTTTTTAACGATTCATACCCGCCGTGAGCCAGATAGAAATCAATAGTTTTCGATTCCGGATTCCCGCGATTTTTCAGAAAATATAATTCGCTCATTCAACATCCTTTTCTGAATGTCTTCTACTCTAAATTATCCAGGATTTTGTCAATTTTTTCAACAGTCAATTTTTCATAATAATCATCGTTAATTTGCATGACCGGTGCTGTTCCACAGGAACCCAGGCACTCTACCTTCTTCAATGTAAATTTCCCGTCAGGGGTTGTTTCGCCCACATCAATATTTAATTTTTCTTTGATGTGGCCTACCACCGTTTCGGCTCCCATGAGCTGACACGACAGGGTTGAACACACTTGAATTACATATTTCCCTTCGGGTTCTCTGGGGAAAAGCGTGTAGAAACTCACCACATTGGCCACACGGGTCACATGCAAATCCAGTAATTGACTAATGAAGGTCATTACCTCGGGTGAAATGTGATCAAATTCACGCTTTGCAAGGTGAAGTGTTGGCAGCATCGCCGCTTCTTTAGTGGGATAATGTTTTACTATTTCTGCAAATTCCTGCTTCGCTGCTTCCGAAAATTCTACAGCCATTTTCTATGCAATGCTCCTTGCTGTTGGTAATTTCACATCCAAATTAAAGCGAAAAGCTCCGGCCACCCGCGTTACCTGTCCAATTCTCCGGCGATAATATTCAAACTACTCAGCACAGCTACCGTGTCTGAAAGCAGTCTCCCTTCCAAAATTTTGGGTAGAATCTGATAGTTGTAAAATGAGGGAGGACGTACACGGAAGCGATAAGGACCGTTTCCGCCATTGCTGATTACATAATAAGAAAGCTCCCCATTGGGCGATTCGGTGGGCACATATGCCTCACCCTTGCCTGTGCGGGGACCCCGATTGGTCATAATAATTTCAAATTGGTGAATCAAACCCTCGATGGAATTGTACACATCCTCTTTTTTCGGTAACATCACTTTGGTGTCCGGATCGACATTCATTTCACCCTCAGGCATTTTTTCCAAAGCCTGTTTGATGATCCGTGTCGATTGGCGCATTTCTTCCATGCGCACGAGATACCGATCGTACACATCGCCAACCTCGCCCACGGGGATTTCGAAATCGATCGTATCGTAGAGGGAATAAGGTTCCGCCTGGCGAATATCCCATTCCATACCCGAGGCACGTGCCACCGGACCGGTCAGTCCGTATTGAAACACATCCTCTTTCGAAATCACGCCCACATCCTTCGTACGGTTCAACCAGATTTTATTTCGGGTCAGCAAACGTTCAACTTCATCAAGCGTACCCTCAAACGACGCCAAAAATTTGTCCAATTTCCGGAAGAATGCCGGCGGAATGTTGTCCCGATCCCTGGGAACGCCTCCGATTCGAGCGTACGAAACCGTTAGACGCGTACCGCTAATGATTTCAAACATCTGGTAGATATTTTCGCGTTCTTTCCAGAGGTAGAGAAACGGGGTAAATGCTCCCAAATCAACGCCCTGTGTACCGATACACACCAAGTGATCGCCAATTCGAGACAATTCTGCCAGAAGAATTCTGAAATATTTGGCCCGTTCCGTCACTTCGATGCCAAACAACTTCTCTACAGCGAGAATGTAGCTAAAATTATTATTCAAAGGAGAAACGTAATTCATTCTGTCCGTAATAGTTACCACCTGATTGTAGGTACGATGCTCTCCTAATTTTTCAAATCCGTGATGCAGGTAGCCGAGTTCCGGCATTACTTTGGAAATAATCTCTCCATCCAACTCCATCACGAGGCGCAATGTGCCGTGGGTAGCCGGGTGAGAAGGCCCAAAGTTAAGAAGCATTTTCTCTTCATGGGGTGTGTATTCAAAATCAAACTGTTCTTCATCCACTAAAGCGTCAAACGATTTTTCCATAAATACCTGCCTCTATTGAGCATTTTCTCGAGTAATTTTCAAAAAATTCTCCCGATATCCGATTCCCTCAAGCGGAAAATCTTTCTTTAAAGGATGCCCTTCAAAATTATC
>CAZIYL010000181.1:0-5130 GCA_964543425.1 uncultured Deferribacteres bacterium | reverse complement strand
GTGCGGGTGTTTTTGATTTTTTATATCCTTCCTCCCGCATGGTTGGTGTTCCTTTAATAATATTATCCAGCTCCTCTCGTATTGCCTCATAATTTACACCAAAGCTCATTAAAATTTGAGCCGCAACCCCATCGCGCTCCTTGGAAAGAGCCAGGAGCAAATGTTCCGTACCAATAATATCCGACTTGTACCGTTCCGCTTCCACATACGACATTTTGAGTACTTTTTCAGCACGTTTCGTAAATGGGATATTTCCCATCGTAACCGTTTCGCCGGAAGACTTAACGGTCTCTTCTATTGCCTTTTTGAGCTCGTCTAAATCTATTCCTAAATTTTTCAAGATTTCAGCAGCAATGCCTTCTCCTTCGCGCAGTAATCCCAAAAGAAGATGTTCCGTTCCAATGTAATCGTGTCCCAGGCGGATTGCCTCTTCGCGGGAAAATTGAATCACCATCTGCACGCGACTTGAAAAATTATTTCTCATCATTTAAGCATCTCCGAATCTTGATTTTATTTGCCCCCCGAAAAATCGCTTTTTGTATTTTTTATTTTTAGGGATTTAAATTCTTTCTAACAAAGTCCGCTCGAAATATGTCTCGTTCCAAAGGTGATAGCGGCTTGCCCGCCATTCGTTGAATGTGTGCAGGCTGCGTTTGCACTAGCAGATCATTTAACGCTTGATGATTTATTTCCGGCAATAACCCGGTTAATATTCCCAATTTTAGAGAAGCAAACAGCTCAATAAATTCCAGGGAGCTGATGATCTTTGCCCGCTCAATTACTCCAAGTGCCCGAAACACGCGATTTTCAAGATGAACACGATCCTTTTCGGTAATTTCCAATCGTGCCAGCCGCTCCTTCGCAATGATTTCTCCGGCAATCTCTTCAAGGTCTTCCAGAATTCGCCATTCCGTCCAACCAAGGGTGAATTGATTGGAAATCTGGTAAATGTCTCCAATCACATCTGAGCCCTCACCGTAGAATCCGCGGATCACGAGCCCAGAGGGAGGCTTTTTTTTCAAAATGTCTTCCAGTCGCCCCGTTATCGAAAGAGCAGGCAACTGCACAAACAAAGACACCCGCAAACCCGTACCCGTGTTGGTTGGACAGGCTGTTAGAAATCCAAATTCATCCGAAAAAGCATAATTAACCACTGTGCTCATTTGCCGATCAATCAGCTCCGCAAATTCCCAGAGTTTTTCGGGCTGAAATCCGGAATCCAACGCCTGCAACCTCAAATGATCTTCTTCGTTTATCATAATGCTGAAACGACCGGATTCCCCTAAAATGAGTCCTTCCGGTATGCTTTTTTCCACAAATTCCGGACTAATAATCCGTCGTTCCGCCAGAATATGCTGCTCGGCAATGGATAATTGCCCCATATCGAAGAACACGGCTTCTTTTAAAAATTCAACGCCGGAATACACCTTTTCCACTTGATTCAGCACCTCTTCCAAAACTTCCGGCCGTGCGTGATTGGGAAACGGGACATTTTCTAAATTTCTTGCCAATCGAACGCGGGACGAAAGTACAACATCAGAATCAGGCGCATTGCAATCCAACCAGGGAGGTGTTTCGTAAACAAGCGTGTCAAAATCCAGCGTCATTTCAGAAAGCCTTTGCTTTACGATTTAAATTTACTCGAAAAAAGAGGCTTTTGCAAATAAAAATTCGATTGAAAGTTGCTGAAGTTGACAGGCGCTCCCTCTCAACAATTATCGGTCAGAATATGGAAAATATGAATCTATTCAGGAAAGCTCCTGCGGAATATTTAGACAAAAAGCCATTTATGGGGGGGAAGTTAAGCCGTGCGGCTGTGGGTCGACAAGGCTCGTCGACCTGCGATTTTTGGAGCACTTACACATCTACGCAGCATTCGAGTGGAAATACTTCTTCTTATTGAATGGGTTAATCCTGAGTGATTTTGCCCTGAAGCTCTCGAATTTGATCCCGAAGACGAGCGGCTTTTTCGTATGCTTCATCTTGAACTGCCTTTTTGAGCTCTTCCTGTAATTTGGTCAGATTTTGAATCACAGGTGCTTTTTGGCCGGATGGACGGCTTCCGATGTGGCGGGTGTTTCCGTGGATTTGCTTCAAAACTTTTAGAATTTGGACGTGAAAAGCTTCGTAACATTTGTCACAACCAAGCAACCCGGTACGTTTAAAATCGTCCCAGGTTGTTCCGCAATAGGGACACTTTATGGAAGCGGAACGCCGGATAGCGGGAAGAGAATCTTCCTTTAAAACGTCCACCATCAAACTGTGAAAAAATTCGGGCAATTGTTTAACGGTATTTTCAAGACCCAATGAAAGGGCACACTTTTCACATAAATACAACTCTTTTTCTTCCCCATTAATCACTTCCGTGATCTTCACAGTAGCCTTGTTTTTGAAGCATTTCTGACACAACATTTTTAATCCCGTTGGTTTTGGGACGTTTCTTTATTAATGCGTCCGTCAAACAATTCAATAACCCGATCGGCCATTTGCGCCAATTCTTGATTGTGGGTTACAATCACAATTGTCTGATTTTTCTCGCGACTCAGATTGTAAAGAAGCTCGTGAAGCGAACGGCTCGCTTCCAAATCCAAATTCCCGGATGGTTCATCCGTTAAGAGGATCATCGGATCGTTCATCAGGGCACGCGCCACGGCTACCCGCTGCTGCTCCCCGCCGGAAAGCTCGTTGGGTTTATGCTCCAATCGTTCGCTTAATCCCACATCCGTCAGCAGTTTCTCTGCTTTTTTATAAACCTCACCCCGCGGTTTGTTCCCAATCAGCCCCGGCATGGCCACATTTTCCAGAGCCGTAAATTCGGGAAGCAGATAGTGAAATTGAAACACAAATCCGATTGTTTGATTTCTAAATTTTGCCAGCGCAGCATCATTCAAATCGAATACAGATGTGGAATCAATCACAACCTGGCCGCTAGTGGGGCGATCGAGTCCACCCAAAATGTGAAGCAGCGTGCTTTTCCCCACGCCGGAGGGGCCGATAATCACCAGAATTTCACCGTTCCTGATTTTCAGATCAATTCCTTTCAGAACATGGATAATACTCGCCCCCATTTTATAGTCTTTGTGGACTGATTTTGCCGAAAGAATAACGTCGTTCAAAATAAGATCCTTATCGTTGATTTCCAGTTCAATAGCCGGAACCGGCAGAGAAATAATGAGCTTCTGCCGATTGGGATTCAGACAAACCACCCTCGAGATTTCATTCCAATTTACTCATAGCGAATTGCCTGAACGGGATCGAGCTTTGATGCCTTTTTTGATGGGTAGAGCGTTGCCAGAAAGCTGAGCAAAATGGCTGCCGCACCAATCATGATAAAATCAGTTGATTTCATATAAATCGGCAATTTGTTAATAAAATAAACATCCGGTGGAAGCGAAAAGAACCGGTAGGTTTCCTGCGCCCAGCACAGCCCATACCCGATGGCGCTACCCAGAATAGTGCCGATAACGCCGACAACCAGCCCTTCGTAAACAAAAATCCGCATAATGCTATTCGAAGTGGCACCCATTGATTTCAAAATGCCGATTTCCCGTGTTTTTTCCATCACCAGCATGATCAGCGAGCTGATAATGTTAAAAGCAGCCACCATGATGATGAGACTGAGCACGATAAACATGGCCCATTTTTCGATTTGCATCCACGAAAAAAGGGTTTTGTGCATGTCGAACCAGGTGAGTGTGTAGAAAGGGTACCCGAGCATTTGATCGATTTTTTTCGCCACGTGACTGGCCCGGTACATGTCATCCAGCTTAATTTCGATACCGGAAACCTTGTTGCCTACCTGAAACAATTGCTGCGCCGACTTGATTGAGATGTAGCCGTAAGAATCATCATATTCAAACATGCCGCTTTCAAAAATGCCCGCCAGACGAAACTGTTTTACGCTGGGGGGCGAAAATACAGAGGTCGTCATACTGGGGCTAATCACCGTAATTTTATCACCAATCACAAGCGCTTCAAGGCGATCGGAGAGACTGCGTCCGAGCACAATTCCAGGAAGCGGTTTGGCGCCCTCTGGACCGGGAACCAATCCCAGGTTCAAAGTGCCGTACACCATATTTTTCCCCAAATCAGATACGGTTTTAATCCGCTCCTGGTCAGTCCCTTTGATGAACAACCCTTCCACATTCTTTCCGGATTTAATCAGAGCCTTGCCCAAGATGTAGGGAGACGCGCCTACCACGTGATTAAGCGAGGAAACCTTTTTTAAAACCTCCGGCCAATTTTCAATGCCCTGATCGTGGAAAGTGCGAATCCGAATGTGGGCATCAAATCCGATAATTCGGGAACGAACCTCTTTTTCAAATCCGTTCATGACCGAAAGAACAATAATCAGTGCGGCCACGCCAATGGTGACCCCAATAATTGAAAAATACGTAATAAGCGAAATAAATCCCGTTTTGCGTTTGGCTTTTAAATAGCGTTTTGCAATAAAAAACTCGTAAGACACCGGCAGCTTCCTCTCAACTCAAAAATGATAAAATCAAAAATCTTAGTCATCCATTCGTGTAATTCGTGGCTTTTGGAGCAAACTCATTCATCTACCTTTAGCTGCTCCGGGCGCATTTGAGGGAATAACAGAACGTCCCGAATGGAGGGTGAATCCGTTAGAATCATCACCAATCGGTCGATCCCCACGCCCAGTCCCGCGGTTGGCGGCATTCCGTATTCCAGCGCGCGCAGATAATCTTCATCGAGCACTTGCGCCTCGTCATCGCCGGCGCTGCGCAATTGCATTTGAGCCTCAAAACGCTGCCTTTGGTCGATGGGATCATTCAGCTCCGAAAAGGCATTTCCCACTTCTTTACCCGCAATGTACGGTTCAAATCGCTCCACCAAATTGGGATCGTCCCGGTGCTTCTTGGCCAACGGTGAAATCTCAATGGGGAAATCCGTAATAAACGTAGGCTGGATCAGTTTGGGCTCCACAAATTCCCCGAAAATTTCATCAATAATCTTTCCCTTGTTAGGAAGCGAACCCACGTCAATTGAAAGCTTCTTTCCAATTTCCCGCACCTCTTCTTCCGACTTACCGTACAGATTAAACCCGGTTTCCGCCTCAATGGCGTCAAACATTCGGATGCGCTTCCACGGAGGTGTTAAATCAATCTC
>CAZIYL010000180.1:0-5147 GCA_964543425.1 uncultured Deferribacteres bacterium | reverse complement strand
AGTTGTGAATCGATCCCTTTTCAAGCAATTCGCGAATAAATCTGTTTCTCTCTTCCGGATGGAAATAAATGGTTTCTGCAATAGGCGCGCTCATCAGTTCATCGGGCGAATCGTAGCCGAGCATTTGGGCAAATGCAGGATTGACCCGAATAAATTTTCCGTCCAGGGTGCTCTGATAAATGCCTTCAAGCGCCTCGGTAAAAAGATATTTGTACTTTTTTTCGGATTCAAGTATGCTTTGTGTACGGCTGTCCAATTCGATATTCAGATCATCCGTCCACCGCCGGTAACTCCGAATAATGATGAAAGACAGGGACAAAATAATGATGAGTGAAATAGCCCACAGAAGCAATTGTCGAAAATAGGCCTGCTTTAACGGTCTCGAAAGCCCCGAACGGGGTCTGACAATGAAAAGGTGATAGTCAAGATTTTCAATTTTGATGACCTGGGTTGCGATGAAAGAATGCTTGAAAAAAGGGAATTTGTGAAAAAGGAAAATTTCGTGATGCGCTTGGAATGCGCGGGCAAGAGAATCTTTACTAATGGTCATTCCCGTGATGGAAATAAGATTTTTGCCAATTAGTTGGCGATTACTGTGCGAAATAATGGTGCCGTTTTTATCAACAATAAAAACACGGTCATTTGGTTCTCTTGAAGAAATTAAATCATCAAAAAGATGAGGGAAAAGCTCCACCGGGATAAGAGCCGCCAAGGATCCGGCAAAAATCATTTTGTGATTTTTCCGGTGGAAGACGGGAACGTGCATGATAATGGCTTTGTATCCCTGTACGGCTTGAATGGGCTTGGAAATCACAAATTTATGGCGCGTTAGAATATACCGGATGTGAGGTTGATTTGAAATATTTTTCCCCACGGCGGAAGGCTTTAAGGGAAATGTCGCAAAAAGAACACCGTTTGAATCTATTCTGGAAACCGCTTTTACGGAGGGCGCAAGGTTTAGATAAAGATTTTTTAGAGCAAAATTTAGTTTGCGGGGGTTGGACGATTGTATCCGGGGATCGACCGCATATAAACAAAGTTCTTTGTAAATTGTGTGAAGGGTGTTCGAAAGATTTACGCCGATCGCTCTTGCAATGGTTTCTTGCTCTTGTTGGAATTCTCCGATAAACTGCTTCTGATTTGTGCGATAAATCTGCAGGTTCAGGAATGAAATGAGACCCAAAAGAGTTAAGATAGTGCTTACCGTCAGCGGAAACGAAAACCGCCCGTTTAAAAAATGAGGAAATAGATTTAGTGATTTTTTATGTTTTATACGACTTATCATCCGTGAAAAACTGGGACTTTGACTGGTCAAACCTTTAATAATAATAATCGGCACAACCACCGATTTAATAAAACAGGAAATTCAGTTGAAAGTCGAGTTAAATTTTTGTAAAATATGGTAAATTGCACTTTTTCGGCCAAAGTACTCTCAATTGTTTGGGAATACGAAACTTTCCGACGATTTTCTTGCTTTGGCAGCCTTGAAACGAGTAACAAATATGACCGGGAATTTGTTTGCCAAATCTGTGCTGGTTCACGAAGCCCTAAGACTTCTTGAAGAAAGTCCCAATGGGATGGCCTCTCTTCTGCTTGCGCGACGGTTATTTAAGATGGAAAACGTAACAGAATTGGTGGCAGAGAATTTATTGCGGGCACTTTTTCAGGAAGATAGCTGTTTCAGGGAAATCAATGGCTGTTGGTTTTTTGAACCTCCCGAATATCGCCTGAATGCAGCCATCGCGGAAACAATTTTTGTTGTACTGGATGTTGAGATCATCGGCCGTGGGAAATCCGCGAAAATAGTGGAACTGGCCGCTTTTAAAGTTCGGGGAGGAGCCGTGCAGGATGAATTTTACTCCCTTGTTAATCCCGGTCGCCCCCTTTCGCCCGGCTGGTTTGAGCCGTCCCGATTTGCCGGGGACGCCCTGGAACAGGCGCCAAATGCTGCTGCTGTCTTGCAAGAATTTGCGAGTTTTGTTGACAACGCCATGCTGGTGGCTCACAACGCCCGCTTCGATAGCCGCGTTTTGGATCTTGAATGGAGTCGGTTGTCCCACTTTCGCTTAACCGCTCCCGTAATTGACACACTGCCTCTTTTCAGAAAATGGCTGCCCGGTTTGGATGCCTACAATCTTCCGCAGGTGGCAGCCTATTTTGGTGTTGATCTCCCGCAACACCACCGCGCTCGCAGCGATGCTCTCGCACTCACCCAAATTTTTATTCGTTTGCTGCAACGATTGGAAAATCAAGGGGTTCTGACTCTGGAGGAATTACAAGATGCGTTTTTACCCGGAAAAAACGGGTGAAGTTGGGGTTGGCCATTTTCCATTATTTTAAAAGGCAAATAAAAGAAAAAAACTTTAATCCCTCGCTACTGCGATTACAGCATCGGGCACTGAGCGAAGATGAAGTGACCATTGGAAATTTCAATGTCCCATTTGCAATTAAAATCTTCTTTTTTAGCCGCGAATGCGCGAATTTAAAATAATTACTGAGTTTAGTCTAAAAAGGACATCTCCCACTAATTTCACGAATTATCACAAATTGATTTTATTGAAGTTAATGGCATTTAGCCCCGTATAATTTGTATGATTGGTGCTTTTTAGAGTGCACTCATTACTTTTTATAAATCCCCGGACGCTTTTAAAGGACCGGGGGCTTTTGGTCTTGAAACGGTGGGGGAAGAAACAGGAAAATCCTTGCCGAAGCGAGAACCGAAATTCCCACGAATTGTCTCTTTTTTATGACACGCGTTTCCCTTCCAATAGAGCGGCTTTTTCTGCCAAATCTATTTAAAAAACAATAAGATACTGTTTGAATTGTGAAATTTTAGTAATATTCGGATTTTTCCCTTGACAAAGTCGTCAAAAAGTATTATAATTGTTCAATAGGAATAAAAAGGTGTAAATAGGAAAATATAGGAAGGCAATGGGAGAATGTCCTATCTTTTTGGAAATGCCACAACCACGGTTGACGATAAAGGGCGCCTGAGTCTTCCTGCCATTTTCCGAAATGCCATCCATGAAAAAATTCGCGATAAATTATTTCTCACATTGGGACATGACAACAGCTTTTATGGCTATCCTCTGGACGAATGGGAAAAAATAATCGAGCGAAACCGCCTCAAAAATTACGACGATCCGCAGATTCGCTTGCGGATTCGCCAAATGGCAACGAGTTTTGACGTGGTAAAAATAGACAAACAGGGGAGGATTTACCTGCCCGCACATTTGATGAAAAAAGCGGGAATCCAGAAAGAGATTTTAATCCTTGGTACGGTTGACAAAATGGAGTTCTGGAATCCTCAAACCTATCAGTCTTACGTAAATGAAAATCTTGACAAATATTAAGGTATCGAATTTTAGATAAAAAATCAAGATTAAAATCAGAGACTATGACTACAACGGAATTATTGGCGTTACGGAAGCATTCAAAGGGGTGGAATATTCATCATCCGCTGTGGAACCATCTTAGTCTATCTGACTTTTCACTGGCCGGGGTACAGTATTCACCGAGAATGGCGCTGGAAAGTTTTGTTAATGTTAGTACCGGAATGCTTTTTGACATCCAATTGAACGGCCAATCTGCGGGAAAGGGATATTTTCAGTTGTCTGAAAAATCAATCACGTATGCCTCCGATTATCATGTTCCGGTTTTGCTGAAGCATGTTCTGAATTTTCTGATAACCGATTTGTCCGGGATTTACGTGGATGGAACACTTGGCGGCGGAGGCCACGCCGAAGGAATCCTGGAGCGTTTGTCAACCGATGGAAAACTCGTGGGCATTGATCGGGATGCGGACGCCATTGCATTTTCACGAAAGCGCCTGGGTCGTTTTGAAAGGCAACTTCTTTTGCGTCGGGCGAATTATGACGAATTGGAAACGATTCTTCGGGAAAGTGGGATTCCAGGTGTCGATGGGATTCTCCTGGATCTGGGGGTTTCCTCATTTCAGTTGGATGCCGGCAAGCGGGGGTTCAGTTACTTAAATCCCGGTCCTCTGGATATGCGAATGGATGCTTCTGAAAAATTAACGGCCTTTGATGTGGTGAACACCTATTCGTATAGTGATCTGAAACGGATTTTCAAAGTTTATGGGGAAGAACGACAATCGGGGCGGATTGCGATGGCTATTTTAAAGGCGCGGGAAAAAGAAGCCATTCAAACGACGGACACGCTGGCAAAAATTGTAGGCCGGGTAGTTTCGCCGGTTCATCGGAATAAGGTGCTGTCCCGGATATTCCAGTCCATTCGCATTGAAGTCAACCAAGAATTGGTTCATCTGGAAAATGCTTTGTCTCAGGCTGTTCAAAGCCTGAATCCGGGGGGGAGACTGGTGGTGATTGCCTACCATTCGCTGGAAGATCGTCTGGTCAAGCATTTTTTTAAAAAGATGGTTCAGCCGTGTGAGTGTCCCCCCGGTTTTCCGATTTGCCCGTGTGAGGAAGAACCAACACTCAGGATTCTGACACGAAAGCCGATTGAACCCTCTCCTGAAGAAAAAATACAAAATCCACGGTCCCGGAGCGCTAAGCTGCGGGTGGCAGAAAAACTCTAAATAAAGCGAGATTGTGAAATGGCAACACGTTCCAAGAAACGCCGTACATCCAGGCGGAAGGTAACGAAAAGCCATCTTTCCTGGAAAATTATGTGGATTCTGGCTCTCGTAACGGCTTTGTTTTTGGGGCATTTGTGGCAAAAGGAAAACATTAAAAACACACTGAAAAATATTCATACGAATAAGCGAGTGATTGCGAATTTGCAGGATGAAAACAGGCAGTTAAGCGCCAAAATTACTCAATTGACCAGTGCCGGCTGGATTGAGCGAATTGCCCGGGAACGGCTTGGCCTCAACGATCCTGAACACGAGCCGATTCTCTTAGGATATTCTCCCGCTTTTGAGAAGGCAAATAAGGCACTGGCAACGGGCAATTCCCGCGGACAAGATGTGCAACGAAAGGTCCCCGAAAAAATTGCGCAGTTACTTTCGAAATAAAAGAACGTACGGCAGCGCGCGTTATGTCGCTTTCAGGTTTTTATCCGTGAAGTTTTTTTTCATATTACTTGAAACATTGAACAGGCATCACAAAAAATGGAACAGACAAGAAAATCCCGAAAAATTATCTTTGTTTGGATTGGACTGG
>CAZIYL010000179.1:3585-5149 GCA_964543425.1 uncultured Deferribacteres bacterium | reverse complement strand
GTCCAGCATGATGGCACTTTTTCAGAAAACGGCTGTGTTGATTTCGTTGATTTAAAGAAGCTATGAAAATTTTCCGGAAAGCCCCCTTGTTGTTGTAAATTTTATGTTCTATGCGGTTAAAATTTTACTTTTCAATTTAATAGCGCTGCAAGCTGCCATTAAAAAAATAACGCCACGAATTTGCGAATTTTATTCGAATAGAAAATGTAATTCGCGCATTCGCGGCTTATTTTTTTTGCAAAAGAAACAAGAATTTGAGTTGTAACGCCATAGCCTGAAAAATTCATACACTACGAAGACTCAAAGTGAACCGCAAAAAGGGCGCAGTCGATCGCCCTTGGGAAAAAACATTTATTGGTTATTCATTCACCCTTCGAAAATAGACGAAAATCGGAGTGCCAAAAGAGGGGATGCAACACTTTCGATCTAAAGCAAAGCAGTTATTCCGAAAATTCAGGAACCGCCGAGATGCGTGAACCGTAGGCCCGCTGGTGTGAGGGAACAAGCGACATGAGTCCCTTTCTACTCGATTTCTTTACCATTTTCTTTCTTTCTACTAAATGATTTTTCTGCCTCAAAACTTATTTCTCTCCATTTCCTAATGATGCCCAATATTTTTATTCGAATCCAAAATCAACCCGCCATTTGTAGAATTGAAAATATCAGGAAGAATTGCAAAATAGGTAATTTGAAATATTTTGCTTGATAGAGACGGGTAATTTTTGTAATTTAGAATAATTTTAATCGATATATTGGGGAAGTATCTATTAAAAATAACCTAATTGAATCCCTCCATTTGCCGAAAATTAATCAAAGGCGAAAAGTATTGACGAAATCATTCTTTGGGAAAGGAACTGAAAAAAATGCAGCGGGGTGAAAAGGCCGAAAATTCCTGGCCAAATGCGGAAAAAAGCAAACAATATGTTCGAGCTTTGTTGGTTGGTTTGACCATTTTATCAGCACTTCTTTTTTACTTCTTCGGACCCATTTCCTTCCAGAAATTTACGGTGCGAGTTGAAAAAGGAGACAAACCGAAAAACACCAGATTTGTCTATTACCATGATTTTAATCATGATGGTTTCAGCGAACGCGTTACTCTCAAAAATGGGCCGCCTTTCGAGCCCGCCATAAAAATATTCACTTATGAAGGCAAATTGATTAATCAGTGGAATTTCCTCGAAAACTGGATTCCTCGAAGTTTAGTCTTTGGCGATTTTGATGGAGACCAGTATGACGAGGCCTATTGTTTTACCATGACGAAGGATTCCCTCTTTCTATATGGGATAGATCCTCGGCAGGTCGATTATTTTTTTGTTTTTCGACAATTTATTGCCCGGGCACCGAAACCAAATCCAAATAAAAAGGGGACATGGGACATCCAGGGTATTAATTGTATCCTGCAGGATATGAATGGCGATGGATTTAAGGATCTGGTTTTCAATGTCTCAGCGGGGTTTTCCCTGCAGCCGCGGCGCCTATTTATTTACGATATTCGTCATCGGAAAATCGTTGCCCGATCCCCTTTGAGCGGCGCTAAATTGGGAGCCCCCATAGCTGTTGATCT
>CAZIYL010000179.1:0-3485 GCA_964543425.1 uncultured Deferribacteres bacterium | reverse complement strand
TTTCATCTTTTTGCACTCTTGGCCCTTGGCTTGTTATTTTATGCCATTTACCAGCTCATTGCTTTAATTGTGAGAAAGTTCTTTTTTTATGATCGCTTCTGGCAGGTTCTTTTCAGACACTCCTCGCACGGCATTGCCTTGCTGAATGGCAAGGGGCATGTTGTAAATGTCAATGGGATCCTGGATCAGCAGTTGGGAATGAGACATCGGATTGAGGCGGGTGAACGATTCCAGGAGGCTTTCTCGGAGCATCCCGAAATTCTCTCAATTATCAGGCGGTTTTTTGAAAAAGGCATTTCCATTGACGAGGAAATCACATTTGCCACAGAAAATGGCGTTTTCAGGGGCAAAATTCGTATGACGCCTCTTTTGGGCCCATGGAAATTGTTGTTGGGAGCTGCTCTGGAACTCAACGATTATACGCAACCGGTGCAGGCGGAACGGTTCAAAACCTGGAGTAAAACGGCTCAAAAACTGGCTCACGACATTAAAACGCCATTGGCCGCCATTCAGTTAACCCTGCAAACGCTGCAAATGAAACTTCAGGATGCTTTCCCCGAAAAAAGCGACCAAATGAAACAGGATTTTCATTTTTTAGAAAGAGAAATTCATCGCATTCGGAATATTACAAAGGATTTCTTACGTTTTACCAATTTGGAAGCACCCAACCTTCGACCGGTTTCATTTTCCAAAATTTTGGAAAATACCGTCTCCCGTTTCAGGGCTCAATATAATGGCCGGGTCAATTTTCAATTGGAATTGGATTTGCTCTATGATTACATTTTGGCCGATCCCTCGCAGATTGAATTGGTGCTCCACATTCTGATTGAAAATGCAATAGAAGCAATGGATAACAAAGGGCAGATTTTAATTAGCACCACTATGGTACAAAATTTGTCGCATCCAGGGATGAAAAGCCTTGAAATCGAAATTGCTGACAACGGCAAAGGGATTTCGAGTGAGAATATGGACAAGGTTTTTGAGCCCTATTTCACGACAAAACCGGAGGGTACGGGAATGGGGCTCGCCATTGCTCGAAAAATTATAGAGGAACACGGCGGCGAAATTGCATTGACCACGCGTGAAAAATTCGCAACGGTTGTGCGAATCTTGTTGCCGCTTGGAAACATGGAGGAAGAGACGCGTGACGAGAATTCTGGCCATTGATGATGACCCCGATTTTCTTTATTCCGTAAAAAATTTGCTGGTATATAAAAAATTTGATGTAGAGACCTTAACCTCGCCTGAAAATGTAAAGCAAAAATTGCTCACCACCGAATACCACTGCATTTTGATGGACGTGGTAATGCCTCAGGTGGATGGTCTGGAGTTGTTGCACGAAGTTTTAACAGTAAGACCGAATATTCCGGTCATTATGATTTCGGGCCAGAGTACGATTTCAATCGCCGTTGAGGCCTTAAAAGAAGGGGCATTTGATTTTTTGGAAAAGCCCCTGGATGCAGATCGACTTCTTATTACGCTGCGTAATGCTTTGGAAAAACGGTCCTGGCTTCAGGAAAAAGAAAATCTCCTGGCGCAATTGGACGAGGCATTTCCTATTGTGGGAGTGAGTCCCCAATTGCAACATATTTTAGAGAGTGTACAAACCATCGCCCGTTCTCCGGCGAAAGTGCTGATTTTGGGGGAAAGCGGAACCGGAAAGGAGCTGATTGCGCGGGCACTGCACCGGTACAGTCCGCGGCACGCCAAGCCCTTTGTGCGAGTAAACTGTGCGGCCATTCCGGGCGAGCTTCTTGAGAGCGAGCTCTTTGGCTACCGGCGCGGGTCCTTTACAGGAGCCTCTCAGGATCACAAAGGGAAATTTCTGGCGGCCGACGGAGGTACGCTCTTTCTGGATGAAATTGGGGACCTGGAACTTCGTCTTCAGGGGAAATTATTGACGGTACTCCAGGAAGGGGAAGTGGAAATAATTGGGGGAAATCGTCCGCGCCGCGTGGATGTTCGCGTGATTGCCGCCACCAATCGCGACCTGTGGAAAATGGTGGAGGAAAATCAATTTCGAGAGGATTTGTACCACAGGCTCAATGTCGTTCAACTGTACATTCCGCCTTTGCGGGAGAGAAAGAGCGATATTCCGGTATTGGCCCGCTATTTTTTGATACGGTTTGCCAAAATGTACAACAAAAAATTAGTTGATTTTACAACAGAGGCGCTCTTTTTGCTCCGGGATTACGATTGGCCGGGTAATATTCGGGAGCTCAAAAATACCGTTGAGAAAATCGTTGTTTTTGCCCAGAATGAAACGGTACGGCCCGCAGATGTGTATCAGGCTTTGAACAATGAGTGGGAAGCAGCCGGCGAAAAAGAGCCGGAGAACTTATTGCCCCTCCGGGATGCCATGGAGAATTTTGAAAAAAAGCACATCAAGAAAGTTCTGGAGGTCTCCAACTGGAAAATTGGCGAAGCCTCGAACTTTTTGGGCATCAACCGGGCAACTCTGTTTAAGAAGATGAGAAAGTTGAAGATCGTAAAAGTAGGCAAGGGGATCACACATAACGTAACCTGAAAGATAAGACCATTTTTTCTCTTCTTTTCTAAAAAATAGCTCTAAATGAGTCATCTCGGAAATGCTGTGACGTTTTCTATGAGGTTGATTCCTTTTGACAATAAAATGGCTCACGAGGGAAAATCTGAAGTTCCAAACCCGAAATCCAAAACAAATTCGAATTATGAAAATCCAAAACAGAGGAACAGAATTTTTATTTTTGAATTCATTCCCAAAAATCCTGAAGGGTTTAAAAAAGTCATAGCGCAATTTTGCTATCCCAGACGTCGGCTGATTGGGACTAACATATTGAATTTTTGTAGATTGCCCCGTCCATCAGAGCGAAGAAAAAATAAGTGAAGCAGAAAATTGGGGGGCTTCAGCCCCTTTTGGGGGCGCAGTCGTTGCTGTTTTGGAAATTCCCATATTTGAATTTCGGATTTGTTTCATATTTCGATATTCGAATTTCGGATTTATTTTGACTCCAGTTTGCAGAATGAAATTTTTATAAGAAACACGTACCAGAATTTATAAAATATTCTACTAAGTTTGAAAACACTGGAAATTCTCCCCGTACTTCTTTAGCACAATTAGCCGCATAGAATATCTCAATACCAATCACTATTATATTCCGCTTTGGCCTTTTTCGTTCAGCACTCAATGATGCCGAGTCGCAACATAATTTCTGAAAATGTTAATAAATCGAAACATTTTGACGGTGGCAAATTAAGATTTGAAATCTAAATTCCCTATTTATAAAGATTTGTATTGAAGATTTTGTGTGGCATAAAATTTGGAATTAAATATAATTTGCCTATTCTCAGAAAAACGTGCATATTTTTTTCAGCAAAAGGAAAGAATGCACATATATATTTCTTATAAGAGATTATTAATGCTTCATAAAATCGCCTTGTGGTTTGCCTGATCATGGCAGCAATCCTTTTGCTTGGAGCTTCATCTCACTTCATGAGAGAGGGTC
>CAZIYL010000178.1:0-5156 GCA_964543425.1 uncultured Deferribacteres bacterium | reverse complement strand
TGTGGGAATCGAACCCACCCATCCTGACACCTGCCAGGACGCTGCGGATTTGAAGTCCGCGGGGCCCACCAGGGACCCATCCGACCCCAAGATATAACTCCTAAATATATATCCAAATTATTTTGAAATCAAGCCAATTTATCACTAAAAATTGATTTTATACCAACCAGTCCTCGGATTCAAAATCCTTGTCAGGCACTTGAACCGGAATTAATTCATTTTCGGGCCATTGTTCCAAAGGCTCATTGTTCTTGAGAATTCGAACCTGAAAACCAATCTCATCACCTGTTTTTGCTCCCAATGCCTTAAAGGGGATTTGCGCCTCGATGAAATCCCGGTAAGCGCCATTGGCTGTAAATTCTTTTGACACCACCCATTTTGAATCGATTCGCGTTTGAACGGGAACTGTGAATCTATTTTGCAATAATTGGTTACCCGGGAACGCCACGCGAACGCGCTCCGGCTTAAGAAAATCAAAAATAATCTTCAAATCGCGTATTTCTTCTTGAGGAAGTTTAACCTTGTGTTCAACGCGAATGAACAAATTCTCAAGATCAAATCCGAATAAAATACGCGCCACCAAAGTAGAAACCATGTGCATGGAAGAAGCCACCGGAATGGCTTCAAAAACACCCGCCCCAAGCCATTCAAAATAATTAGAATACGTGCCATCAATTACGGGGTGAATAAATCCCCGGGGATTCTTAATCAGCAGTTTTTCAGCTTTTTCATGGTGAATCGGCTCGTACAAATCGGGCGGTACATCCAATTTGAGCAATTCGTAAAGTTTGATTAGATGCCCCCGAAAAAGGGAATCAAACTCAGCAGCATTTTCGGTATGATGATCGTCCCCAAACCACCAGAACCAATCCGATCCTTCGGAAATCATAATTTCCCTAAAGGCGGATTCGTAAACTTCTTCTGAGATTCCGAGTTTTCTTTCTTGCTCCAGGGCTAATCGCGCATTGTTCAAAAATGTCCATGCCTTATTGTCTTCCGGGTGCCCAATCCAGATCGCAAAATTATGATTGATCCAGGAGCCGGCAAAAATCTTTTTTAAGGAAGGCGATTCAGATGATTGATCTAAAAATTCAGAAAAGGTTACAGATTGGATTTCTTTTGTCTCCGATAGCCTGGAATAAAGCGCCTCCAAAAAGGGTCTGCCATTCTCAGGGTAGAATTCCCAGCAATTCTCACCGTCCAGAATAATTGGAATAATCGCCTTTTCAAGTTGTTTGTTACCGTAGTTTTGAGAAATCTGGCGGCGAATATCCATAATTCTGGAAACAAAATCCGAGGCGGCCTCGTCAGATTCCCATTTCTGGTAAACAAAGCCGATCAAATCTGAAAGCGTATGGTCTCTAAAAAAGAAATTAATGGGACCGCTATCCGTTTGGATGCGGTACGTTTGATAGAGAGTGTCGTTGCGATTTCCCAATGATAAGCCATTGAGGGTAAGGGATTTGAATAATATTTCCTCATCTGTGGCGATCCAGCGAATTCCGTTTTTGGCAAAGAGATTTGCTGCCGCATCGCTTACGCTTCCTTCTGACGGCCACATTCCGCTTGGTTGAAAACCAAGTCTTTTCTTAAAGAAGGTCAATCCCCTGGCAATATGATCGTCGGCATCTTCCGGATGTTTGAAGGCAGGGGAAGGGAGGGACACATTTGGCATGGCCATTTTTGCAATGTCCGTATCACAAAGTAGCGGAATAATCGGGTGGTAAAATGGGGTAGTTGATAATTCAATCTGACCCTTTTCCGAAAGACTCTGGTGCATTTGAATAATTTTCGAAAGGATTTGTTTTTGCTGTGCAAGAAGAATTTGTTTGTCTTCTTCCGTGAAATCGTGATCTTTTTCAATAAGTTCCTTAAATGGAGATAATTTTTTATGAGATTCACCTGTCCAGCTTAAATTGTACCAGACCTGTAAATCCAGAAAGTCCTGATCAGTAAATGTGTTAAGGATATTTTTCAAACCGATTTCTGAAATGTCATTGCCCCGTTTCGAAAATGGCCTTCTGTAACCAGGGTAAGGGAGAATCAGATGTTCGGTATTCGCCATAAAAAAATTCTTTAGAATAAAAATCTTGTCTTCCTGAGTAAGAGAAGAGGCAGCGATTTCCGTTTTAATCAAAATTTCGTCTTTGGCATCATTTTGAACGTAGTCCTCCAGTTGCAGCAATAGAGAGGGAACAAGATTAAAGTTTTGGTGAATCTTCGGAAAATCCTTGAGAACATCCACCATATCAAAATAATCTTTTAAACCGTGGAGCCTAACCCAGGGCAAAATGTAAACATTCGTGTCGGGATGCTTGTAATAGGGCTGATGTTGATGCCATAAAAACGCAATTTTAATTGGAACCATCTTTTGCTCGCACGCCTGGATTAAATAAAAAAGCCGAGTAAATTCTCGGCTGTATTTGCAATAATAGTTTGCTACAACTGTGAAAGCAACAGCTCTACATCATTGGAAACATAGGCCTTCGGATATTTAGTTTTGATTAATTGAAGTAGCCTTTTTGCTTCGTCGTTTTTACCTGCTTTTTGGTAACAAAGAGCCGCATTAAAAAGATTATCCGCGGCACTATAAACTTTGGGATGCTTTTTGGCGGCCTTTTCAAATTCCCCGGCGGCTTCCAAATATTTTCCCTGAGCGTCCAGACAAGAAGCAACGCCTGCAATAGAGGCGCTGGTCATTAAATCGTCGTTGCCGTAGTCTTTGAGGTATTTTTTAAAATAGGTCAGGGCATCTTTGTAATTCTTTTTGTTGTAATAAGAATTAGCCAGATAAAATGTTGCAAACCCGGCACTTTGTGTACCGTCGTATTTATCAATAACATCTTTCAAAATTGGGATTGATTTATCATAATTCAAAGTCTCGTAATATGTCATAGCTTCGGCCAATTTTGCTGAAGCCATTTGATTGGCCTGCGTTTTACTTCGAGCCATAAAAAAAACCAACGCGGCAACTACCAACACCCCTACAATAACACCTGTGACCAATTTATTATTCTGATTAACAAAATCGGTTATTTTGTAGGTGAACGTAACTAATTTGTCTTCCTTAATTTCACGGCGTGTAAGGCGCCTTTTTGCTTTCATTAGACCTCCATTAAAATATTTTAGTGTTTCCGAATAAACTTACATAATATAAAAATAATTTTATTACAATACAAGATTTTTTTACTTGTCGCTTTTGTTTGTCTTGCCGGCGCTAATACCGCCTGAAAAATGCCACAGCAAATAAATCATAAAATTCAGATTCAAAGAGCTATTTGAGGCATTACTTGTGATTAATTGAAGACTTTCCTCCTTTGGGTAAAATCTAATTTTTTTTAAAAAAGACTTAACAAAATAAAAAGTATTATTTTATTGCCAGAGCATAATATTATATTTTTAACAAGCATCCCTTCGTCATTCAATCGTAAATAACGAGGTTCGAATGAAACGCTCCTTTTTTCTTCTGTTGGGATTTTTGCTCTTCAGTGGAACTGCCTTCCCCCAGGTTACAGGACGAATTGCCGGACGTGTTGTGAATTCAAAGAATGAACCTCTTTCCGGGGCTAAAATAACTATTGAGGGAACCCTTAGAGGAGCAAGTACAGACCTCAATGGGGGATTTTTGATTTTTAACATCCGGCCAGGCGTTTATTCCGTGAAGGTGCAATTTATCGGATACAAAACAGTTCGAATAAAAAATGTAATGGTGGTAGCCGATCAAACCACAAAGCTCAATGTCACCATGCAGGAAGGTGCCCTGAAGTTGGGCAAAGCGGTTGTGATTACTGCGGAAAAACCGCTGATTCAAAAGGACGAAACCTCCAAGATCGTAACCATAACGGCAACTGAAATTCGGGCCATTCCGGTAAACAATATTGAGTAAATCCTCGGCACGGAGCCGGGTGTTTCCGTGCTGACGGGTACACCGATTGCCAAAGCCGGTTACAACGCACAGGGCATCAAGGATTTTCGTCTGCGCGGTGGACGAAATAACGAGGTTGGACTGTACATTGACGGCGTTAAGGTGTCCAATCCCGTTTTTGGCGGATTTGGAACGCACATTAACAATTCGGCTATTCAACAGCTTTCTATTGTTTCGGGTGGTTTCAGTGCCAAGTACGGAAATGCCCTTTCAGGGCTACGAGCCCATTGCGCAATTTGACAGAATTAATCAATGGAAAGGCCCGGATCCGTTCGATCCGTGGTTTGACTTGGGTAGCAATTCTGGAATCATGCACACCTTCGTAGATCACAATGTAATCAATGGTGTACGCTATCGATACACAATCACGGCCTATGACCATCCCGTCTTGGATGCAGGACAGGGTTCTCTGGAGTCATCCCGCGGGAATGATCCCCGTTTGGTTCAAACTATCGACATTATTCCTGGCGGTCAACCCCAGGCCTTTAAACCCGGGGAGCCATTTTGATGGCTATTTCAAACTCCTTTAGGGTGTCCTTCCGTCTTGTCCGCACAAGAAAGAAGGCAGGAAAAATAAAAATCTTCCTTTCTCCTATTCTGAAGTGAGAACAAATATCCGACCCCACCGACTACAGAAAAAAATAAAAAGGAGCTTGACTTTTTGTTTTTCTTTGCTTTACATTATTGTATGATGTTAAACGATGATAAACTCTGACAGGCACAAAATGAGTCCAGTCTAAAAAGGATATCTCCCACGAATTTTACGAATTATCACGAATTGATTTTATTGATGTTAAAAGAATTATATCCCCTATAATTTGTGCAATTAGTGGTTTTTAGAGTACACTTTTAAATGACTAGCGAAAGAAAGATAAAGGTATATTCAGCTAATATTGGGACACAAAAGCAGTAAAACAATCGAGATTTGCACTCATGTGAGCACCCGCGACATTGTTAAAATTAAGAGTCCCTTGCATAACCTTCAATTAGAGCAGGCGAAAAATGAGGAATAGCGTATATTTGGGAAAAAGAAGGTTCAATGAGAGAGAAGTATATCTGAATCGTATTCGCATATACTCCCAAATTGGAATGTTATCCGAACCGAATTCGGATATAAACGAGTTATACGCCATTGCCCTTTATGTAGCAGAATCATGTACAATATAACAGGAGGAAAAAAATGGAGCAAAAGCAATTACTTGAACGCATTGTGTTAAACCCTAAAATTATG
>CAZIYL010000177.1:0-5190 GCA_964543425.1 uncultured Deferribacteres bacterium | reverse complement strand
AATAAAGTGCCGCCAAGATGACACCCGTAAGCGCCTCCCCGGCCACAAGTCCCGAAGCAATGAGTATTCCCGTATTTTCAGTAAGCTCCTTTTGATCCTCCGAAAACTTTTTGCTTTTCATTATCGCCTGCAATGCCCATTTGAACAAACCGCCGACCCAGATAGCTGCTGTCGTCTGAAAAGGAAGGTACATTCCAACGGCGATCAGCATAGGAGACGGCGAATTAATAAGAATCAGTCCAACGGCAAACATCATTCCCACAATTACCAGAGGCCAGGCCATGTGCCCGCCGACAATTCCCTGAGCCATCAGAGCCATCAAACCGGCCTGTGGAGCAGGGAGAAGCTCTCCGCCAATTCCACCCGGCGTGGCAGCATTTAAAATCTGAATGGGCCAGACCATGACAAGCGAAGCTGCAATGACGCCAATAATTTCACCCAACTCCATTTTCCACGGAGTTCCCCCCAGAATGTGACCCACTTTCAAATCCTGCATCATGTCACCTGCAATTCCGGCCATCACACACACCACCGCTGCCACACCCAAAACGGCTGCAACGCCATGCTGCCCCGTCACTCCCAGAGCAACCATCAGCAATGCTGCAATAATCAAAGTGGAAAGGGCTAACCCTGAAATAGGATTACTGGAACTGCCGATAATTCCAACCAGATAACCCGCCACGGCAGCAAAGAGAAATCCCAACACAAGCATAACGACAGTAGCCACAAGCGCACTGCCAAGGTTACCGGCAAAATGATCATAAATAATAATCATTGGAATGGCCAAAACTACAATTGCAATAATAATTTGTGTTAGGGGAAGGTCTTTTTCGAGACGGTTCTTGTTAGTAGCTTCGCCCTGGCGGGCCAATTTGGCATCTGCAAGACCTTTGCCAATTCCCAAAACGAGGGCATCGCGAAGCGTCCAGAGCGTGTAAAATGCACCAACCAGCATGGCTCCTACCGCAATCGGACGAATCTGGTAATACCAAACAGCATTTCCGATGGAATACCAATCTGACAATCCCGCGCCGTGACCAATCATTGAAGTCAAATTCGTGTTGAAAAAGGTTGCCAGCGGAATGAGCAACAGCCATCCGAAAACACCGCCGGAAAAGGTGATATTAGCCAATCTTGGTCCGATAATGTAGCCCACACCAATCAGTGCCGGAGAGGCCGCCGGAGATTTCCAGAAAATGCCGCCGCCATAGGTAACGGCCTTCCCAATCTTGCCACCGTTTCCGTTAAAGAGCTGCATAACAGATTGCTTGAAGTGAATAAATCCGCTGAAATTCTCCACAAAAATCTGGATGCCCCGACTGTTCTTAAAGAGTTCCAGAAGGGAAGCAATTCCCATGGCACCAAACACGTAAGAAGCACCCGATTGTCCTTTTTGCCCGGCTTTTACAATTTCGGCACAGGCCACACTTTCAGGAAAAGGCAAATCCGCTTCCTCCACAAGGGTTCGCCTTAAAATCACAACGAAAAGGACACCGAGGGTACCCCCCACAAACATTATCGCCGTACTTGCCCAATAATGAAGGTGATCCCAGACGCCAGACAAAAGGAAAGCTGGAATGGTAAAAATAGCACCGGCAACAAGAGCCTCTCCAACGGAAGCAGTTGTTCGTGCCAGGTTTTCTTCCAAAATACTTCCTTTGAATGGCCGCAACACCGCAATGGCAATTACAGCGGCCGGAAAAGTAGCGGCAACCGTCATTCCGGCTTTCATCCCGACATAGGCATTTGCCGCTCCCAAAAGAACAGCCAATACCACCCCAAGCAATAAAGCTTTCACCGTGAATTCAGGCAAGGAAGTTACCACAGGAACGTAGGGTTTAAACTCTTTTTTCGCCATACGGAATCTCCTTTTTTTGGATCAGAAATGAAGGATTAGTGAATTCCTTGTACACAGCATTTTTCGAATTGAGTGACATTTTGAAAAAATTCCCGAATTGCGTAAGCAAAATTTCTTAGAAAATAAGAAAATCTAAGGAAATATGCAACAATTGAATTTACATTTTTAAAATGATTGCAATTGTCAGCAATAAACCGCCGCGGATTCACGAATGAATAACCTTGCGAAGCTTTGCAGCCTGCGTAAGGTTTTTGTTTTGCGGAATATGTGCTTCCCCCGCCGGATGTGAAACGCCGCCTTTTGTCGTTTGTAACCCAGAAATAGGAACCCCCAGCACCTTTCCGTCGGAAATCTCCGTAATCCGAACAGGAAGGATTTTATTCCGGGGAGCGGGTTGTGTTAAGTACACCCGAATGTAATTTTCAGCCACACCCTGGCAATTTTGGGGATTTTCTCGTTTTTCAATTAAAACGTGCAAAATTTTTCCAACAAAACGCTTTTCAAATGCGAGTTTCTTTTCGTTGCCCAATTGAATTAAATTATCCACGCGGCGTTTTTTTTCAACTTTTGGAATTTGATCGGGGAATTTTTCCGCCGGCGTACCGTCCCTTTGTGAATAGGAAAACACGTGAAAAAACGTCACCGGACTTTCTGCCAGTACGCGGGTGGTGGCTTCAAATTTTTCTTCCGTTTCGCCCGGAAAGCCGACAATCACATCCACGCCAATTCCGGCATCGGGAATTTTTGATCGAATTTTTTCCGTAACCGATTGAAATTTTTCAACGCGGTACGCTCGTCTCATTGCCTTCAAAATTTCATTGTCACCGCTTTGAAGAGCAATGTGAAAATGGGGAGCCATTCGGGGAGTAGACGCTACCAGATTAATCAGTTTGTCCGACACCTCGTGAGGGTCGAGAGAGCTGAGGCGAATTCGCTCGAGTCCGCCAATTTTCAGAAGTCGCCGAAGCAAATGCACCAGATTTTCATCTCTGTCCAAATCCCTTCCGTACATGCCAATGTGAACACCTGTGAGTACCAGCTCCTTAAATCCTTGCGCCACTAATGCCTGCGCACGAGCCACAATGGCCTGAGGATGGTCGCTGCGTGACGGCCCCCGTGAAAAAGGAATCGAGCAGTAGGAGCAGCGGTAATCGCAGCCATCCTGGATTTTCAAAAATGCCCGCGTGTGCCGATCTGCGTAGCCGCCGTCAAAATAGCGGAATTTTTCCTTAGCCGAAAAGGGTTCAACCTGATTTTTTGGAAACCCGGTTTCCGGCAAATTTTCAACCAGCGAAACAGCCTTGTATTTGTTCTGCGTGCCAAGAACCAGATCAACCCCCGGGATTTTAGCAACTGCGTCCGGCTTTAGCTGTGAATAACAACCGACCACCACAATTTTCCCTTCGGGTGATTTTCGAACGGATTGGTGTATCGCGTGTCTGCATTTTTGTTCTGCCCGCTCCGTCACGCTGCATGTGTTAATCAAGACCACATCTGCCGGTTCTTTAAACGGAATAATCTCGTATCCATGTTCCACAAATTTCGCAGCAATCGCTGCCGTTTCCGCCTGATTGAGCTTGCAACCCAGCGTGTAAAATGAAACCGTTTTTTTCATGTATTCACTTCCAAATAGAAAGAGCCGGGAAAAGTACCGGCTCTTTTTAATGCTATTTTTATATTTGGAACAGCTTACTTTTTCTCTTTCTCGGCAGAATCTTCCGGTTTTTCGGGAGTTTCTTCATCTGAACCATCTTCCGGTTTTGCTTTTTCGGCCGGTGTTTCCTCTGCCTGTACTTTTTCTTCCTCTACAGCGGCTTCAGCAGGTTCGTCGGTTTTTTCCTCAACCTTCTTTTCTTCCGATTCCGATTTTTCAGAAGCCTCAGCGGTTGGTTCAACAGACTCAGGAGAAGCTTCTGTTTTTGCTTCTGTTTCAGTCTCTGCATTTGTTTCCACTTCAGGTTTCGCTTCCGCCTCAGGCTCTTTCACAGCTTCCTGTTTTTCTTTGGATGCTTTTTCCGCTTTGGAAGAATCCTCTTCCTTTCGGGCGGTTTTTTTAGCCGGTTTGGAACCTCCCCGCCGAATCCTGGGGCGTTTGTCGCCCTTTCCTTCTCCGGGGGCAGCCGTACCGCCCTGCTCAGGCGAAAGTTCTTCCGGGCTTCGTTCCGATAATACGATTCGCTTATTCGTTTTATCGAATTCGATCACGGAAAGTTCAACGTCGTCACCTGCGCTGTAAACATCACTGATGTGTTTGATTTCGGGTTTGTCCATTTCTACCAGATGGGAAATGGGTACAAACCCTTCAACATCTTCAGGAATTTCCACAATCAGGCCCTTGTCGATCGGACGAACAATTCTGCCTTTCACCTTGGTACCGGGTTTGTACTGCAGTTCCAGGGAATCCCACGGATTTTCAAAAACCTGCTTGTACCCAAGTGAAATTCGGCGATTGTTACGGTCAATGCCCAGCACGACCACTTCAATCTCGTCGCCCTTCTTAAGCACTTCACTCGGATGACGTACTTTTTTAGTCCAGGACAAATCGGAAATGTGAACCAGACCATCGATGCCCTCTTCCAGTTCCACAAAGGCTCCAAAGTTGGTCAGATTTCTGACAATGCCCTTGTGGTGGGAACCCACTTCGTATTTTTTCTCGATTTCGTCCCAGGGATTGGGTTCCAACTGCCGGAGACTCAGGGAGATTTTGCGCTCGTCTTTTTCGACATTCAAAACGACCGCTTCAACAATATCGCCGAGAGAAACAACCTGGCTCGGATGCCGAATGTGCTGAGTCCAGGACATTTCGGAAATGTGGATCAGGCCCTCAATGCCCTTTTCCAGCTCAACAAAAGCACCGTAATCCGCAATATTCACAACTTTGCCGGTAACCTTCGCGCCGACCGGATAATTCTCTTCCACTTTTTCCCACGGGTGCGGCTGAAGCTGCTTTAAGCCAAGGGAAATTCTCGTTTTATCCTCATCGAAATCCAGTACCATGACGCTGATTTTCTCATCCAGGGAAACAACTTCCGATGGGTGGCCCACGCGCCCCCAGGACAAGTCATTGATGTGCAGCAGCCCGTCAACGCCGCCCAAATCGATGAAAACACCAAAATTAGTGATGTTTTTAACGCTTCCTTCCAGAGTCTGGCCCTTTTCCAACTCATTCAGAATCTTCTCGCGCTGGCCTTTTAATCCTTCTTCAATCAACACACGTCTGGAAACAACGATGTTTTTTCGGGGCTGATTGACATTCACAATTTTGAATTCAAATGTTTTGCCAACCAAAGCGTCAAAATCCCGAACGGGTTTCACGTCAATTTGAGAACCGG
>CAZIYL010000176.1:0-5216 GCA_964543425.1 uncultured Deferribacteres bacterium | reverse complement strand
TGGGGATTCCAGCGGTTCGAAGTGCAGGGCGACAGCGCTTTTCATGTGTACCGGGTGCCCGTTTTCAAGAACATCGCTTGGCGCGGGCACATCCTCGGAATGACCCGATTCACCATCACGGCCGAAACGGGAACTCGAATTGCAATCGATTACATTCGCATCGAGCATCTTGGCGCTTTTTTGCAAATTGCCTCTTTCAAGCCGCTGCGGACGGTTTTGAAATCCGGGCACCCCATTCCTGTGGAAGCTGTGGTTGGTAATTTCGGAGATGAGCCCGGTACGGCGAAAGTTGAATTAACTTCGCCCGATGCTTTTTCGCTTCTGAAAGGTCCTCGCGCAGACGAATTGGGTACTTTGGCCGTGGACGAGACCGACACGCTATCCTGGGTTGTTTCTTGCAAAACGCCCGGGAAATACGAAATAAAATTGCGCCTTTTTTCCTCTGACTCGGATACCACGCTCGCTTCTTTTCCTGCGCCTGTGACGGATGTTTACTGGCAGCAAAAGGAGTTTTTCCTCAGCGCCTGGTCGCCACCGTGCGCCTGGAACCCGCTGCCTTTGCAAGAATCGCATTTTGACTACTATCACCAGGCCAATTTCGATTTGGTGCTCTGGGTGGTTCCTACTGCCGAAGGAGTCGAAATGACTCGTAAATTTGGAATGAAGTGCCTGCTGAATGTCACATGGCTTGTTGGCGGAGATCCCTATTTACGGGAAGCCGATTCGACGCCCCCCGAAATCACATCGGGTCAGTTATCGCATTTGGATCCAGTGATTCAGCAGTTTGAAACCGATTCCACTGTGGCTGGCTATTTTATTGTGGACGAACCTCACATGCAGAATTTTCGGAATCTCGGTAAGGTAGTGGCCCATCTTCGCGAGACAGATCCCACACGACTCAGTTTCATTAATCTTTACCCGGGGGAGGCCGATCAGCCCGCCCACGGAGCGCCTTCTTACAAATGCGTACATTGAAAATTTTCTTGACGTTGTCAAACCCGAAATTTTGAGCTACGATCGCTATATTTTTTTCAAAGATCATGACGGCGGGAGCTATTTTAGTAATCTTGCGACAATTCGGAAATGGGCGTTGCGGTACGACGTGCCCTTCTGCAATATTGTTCAGGCCATTGGAACCGACTGCTGCGATCTCAACTGGCGGATGCCCACCGAAGCCGAACACCGCTGGTTGGTGTACAGCTCGCTGGCTTACGGAGCAAAAGGAATCATCTGGTTTCATTAGGACGGCAGTTGGGGGGTGACCGGCTCGCCCGACCGTGACCAGATTTTTACGTCCATTCAAAAATTGAACACCGAAATCAAAGCCATTGGCCCGGAAATGCTGGAATTGCATTCGGAAGCCGTTTACCACACCAGTGGTCCGGAGAAGAATCGGCTGCCGGCCGATAATCCTCTGATTCGGGAAGTTTCGCCTGACGCCAATCTCGTGCTCGGTTTTTTCAAGAATCAAGCAGGGCAGGATTTTCTGATGGTCATGAACAAAGATTACACCCGGCCTGCCAATGTGAGCATTACATTAAAGAACACGGTTAAAAGCGTGCAGGAGTTTCGGGTTGATTTGCAGCAGTGGAAAAAACTTCCTCTCCGAAGTGAAAACGGCAGTTCGATTTTTGAGATTTTGCTTCGGGCAGGCGGTGGAAAACTTCTGGCGGTGCAAAGCAATGGGGAAAGTGCTGTTCAGAAAAAAACGGGACGGATGTGGAATTTTCGGCTTTTTCAGAATTATCCCAATCCTTTCAATTCGCGGACCAGGATTTCCTTTCAAATCGACCGGCCCGGACGGGTGCTGCTCCGGATTTTTAATTTGGCAGGAAAGCAAGTGGCCACTCTAATTGACAAAAAAATTGAGCCCGGGCGATACGACATAAGCTGGAATGGCAAAAATTCATTCGGTCGGGTTGTGGCAAGCGGAATTTACTGGGCAAGTCTTCAAACCAAAAAGGCTGCTCAGGTGAGAAAATTGATTTACCTGCGATAGGCATAAAAAAAGCGCCCATCTAAGAGAAGAGCGCTTAAAAAAAGAAACCGGGGTCACTGACGTTGCCGGAGTTAGGGGGAGTTACCAGCACAGGCAGATCACCCGGTTTCAAATGGTTATTGCCAATTATTAACGAGACGCGTTAATTTAGATTTTTGATTTGCTGCATTATTTCTGTGAATAACACCCTTTACAGCCAAACGATCCAAAATAGAAATAGCTTTATTTAAATTTGCCTGGGCAACTTCTTTTGACTCTGCCAGACGCACTTTCTTGATTGCTGTTTTCATTGTAGTGCGATAATGTTTGTTTTGCAAACGTGCTTTTTCGTTTGTTCGAATTCTTTTTATCGCTGATTTATGATGTGCCATTTACACTCCTTTTATTTTGACGACTTTAAATATAAAAAAAAAATTCGCTCTTGTCAACAAAAAATTTATTTTCCTGCAAAATTTTTTAATCAGAAATAGGAAATTAATAATTTACGGCAAAATTAGGTCGTTAAAATGGCGGCTCCGGGCATTTTTGATCCGTGGTGAACCGCGTGTCTAATAACGGGAAGGGTGCTAAAGCACCCTGTTTCACCGGCACCGTTTACGGTGCCTCCTATTTTTAGTCCTGTCGTTTGCGCTGGGACAGGAGCTTAACCAATTAATTACCATTTTTAATGATTTTTCGAATCCGGCTTTAATGAAATTCGTTTTTCAAGCTAAATATCTAATTTTGAAACAAAATGTCTGGCATTTTTAACACGAATCCCGTATATTTTTTTAAATGTTCGACGCGTAAAAATGGAGATTTGAGGGAATTCTAAATAATCGTCCAAAATGGAATTACTAATCTGGTTCATTGTCAGCATTCTTGCCGGCATGTTTCTTTTCTTACTTGCAATTCTTTTTTCACGTACAAAAATTTTGGGGCAAGCTTTTTTAAGAGGTTCAAAATCTGATGTGCGAATTCTGATCATTTTTCTGCGAAATGTATTACATATTCAATTTGATCTTGTCGATGGCGCAAAGCACTTCGGTCTTTTTCTGGGTGCTTGGAAGATTTACCGAAAAGAATTGACAGGTAAAGAAAAAAAACAATCTGAAGGCAAAGTGAGCCATCGCGAAAAGCAAAAAAACTCTTTTCGATCCAGGTTCTTTGTTCTCAAAAACTACTGGCGGCCGGGAAAGCAATTCCTGAAGCAATTTTTTACTCAATTCAAGTATTTTAAGCTGAGTGGCTCCGTACACCTCGGCTTCGGTTCACCTTCTAAAACAGGCATGTTTTACGGGTATTGGTTGGCGCTAAAAGAATTTCTTCCGGCATCTTCCTTGGTCGTTCAGCCGGAATTTCTAAAAAAAGAAGCCTCCGGATGGATTGCCACAGATGTCCATGTGCGCCTGATTAACCTTGCTAAAGCAATCATTCCGTTTTGGTTGAAGGTGCGAAAAATCAAATAAACCAAAGGAAACCCAGTAGTTCTTTTCGTAAATAGTGTGATGTATTCTACAAGGTTGATGCTTTTGGTGATAAAATGATTAACTTGAGTTAAAATCCAAAACACGAAATCCGAAATCCTTTACCCCGTTAGATAATGACTGTTTATTTAAAGGAACAAATTCCAAGAAACCGCTTTTATCAAGCAATCCACTGTTCCCCTTAAATTTATCTAACGGGGTGAACAAATTCGAATGGCCAAAATTCAAGACGAAGTAAAAAAACCATTTGGTGACTGTTTTGGAAATTGCCTTATTTGGATTTGTTTCAAATTTCGATAGTCGGGATTCACATTTACGTTGACTCAAAATAGTCCGACGCCATCTTTTCAAAAAATATGTACCGTAATTTGCGAAATAGTCTGCTTAAATCGGATGATGATGGTTTCAAATTGACTTTATTTGAAACGCTGACGATATTAAGAGTAAATCGGCTAATCATTAAATAATGAGGGAACCCCATGCAGCTTGAATCAATCTTGAAGAATGTACTTGCCGAACTGCGCGAAATGGTGCAGACCGAAACAGTTATTGGAAAACCCATTCACGCAGGCGATTCCGTTGTGGTGCCCGTTTCAAAAGTGTCTGTCGGATTTGGCGGCGGTGGAGGTGTGCGCGCAGAAAAAAATAAGGAAGATAAAAATGACGGGACCGCTCTGGGCGGCGGTGCAACTATTGAACCTGTCGCATTTATTGTGATTACCAATGGGAAGGCTCAGCTCCTTTCACTGACGGCAAAAGAAGGAAATTTTAACTGGGGGAAGGTAGTCGACCTCATTCCTGATTTGGTTAAGCAGGTAAAGGACATGACCCAGAAAAAGGGGAAAAAGGGCGCGGGGAAAGAGAAAAAGGGAAAAGGTTCTTCAGACACCGACGAGAATAAATAGTGTCTGAACAAAAACACCCGAAAAAGGTAAGGCAAGCATCTTGCTTCTATTAGTTGGCCATAGAAAATAAGGAACTGGTGAAAATAAATTTCACAGGCCGGAGGCTTGTGGCATGTTTTCGTTCAGACACTAAATAGGATTCCCACGATGTCAAAAAAATCAAAGAAGTCCCAGCTCGAATTATTTAACAAGAAGCCCGCCACTTCGGTGGAAGAGCGGCTAAAAGAACTGGAAGAAGAGATTAAACAGGCGCTCGATTCCGGAGAACTAAAAAAGGCCGAGCGTCTTATTGAAGAACAGCGAACTCTTCTGGAAAGCCTGATGTCCTCAGGTGACAAATCGTGAGTTTTCAGTTGATATTCAGAAAATTATTTTTTATTTTGTAATCTATTTTTAGGCCTGTGGGGGGGAGGAAAACATTTACAGAAAAGTGCAAAGATTTTGTTTTACTGAGGGGGCTTATCTGTTCCGAAGCATGTGTGAATTCGGAAGCTTTTTTAATATTTTAAAATTCAGGAGTTTAGCTTTCAATGGAATTTGAAGTAGTTATTGGTCTGGAAGTTCACGCGCAGCTTTCAACGGAGTCCAAAATCTTCTGTTCGTGCAGCACGGAATTCGGAGCACCGCCGAATACGCACGTTTGCCCTGTGTGCATGGGAATGCCCGGCGTGTTGCCGGTTCTGAATGAAAAAGTTGTTGATTATGCCATTCGAATGGGATTGGCAACGAACTGTGCCATTGCTGAGCACTCCATTTTTGCCCGGAAAAATTATTTTTACCCCGATCTCCCCAAAGGCTACCAGATTTCGCAATTTGAGGAGCCTCTGTGCGAACGCGGTCACGTGG
>CAZIYL010000175.1:0-5246 GCA_964543425.1 uncultured Deferribacteres bacterium | reverse complement strand
TATTTTGGGGATTTTCCCGGACAGCTCTTTGAAAGGCAGCAATGGCCTCTTTGTATTTCCCCTGTCGAAGCGCTTTTTCTCCGCCGTGATATGCGGAGGTTGCACATCCCAAAAATAGCACGCCAATTACCAATGCCCACACACCTGTTTTTAAACGGATCATTCATTGATCTCCTTTATCTGATCATTTTTTTGTCGATTGAATTCTATCTAATTCTTTCTGCGCCGATTTGTACTTCGGATTGATTTTCAACGCCTGTTGAAACATCGCTTTCGCCTGATCCAATTGACCTGCATCTTCAAACTCCAATCCTTTGGAATAATAAAGCGCTGCATCGAGCGATTTATTTTGTGCGGTTTTCAGACGCTTTTTGTCTTCTTTTGTCAGCTTCACATCCAGCGCTTTTGCAATTTTTTGCGAAAGCTTCTGCACCAGTTTGAACAAATTCTTGACCTTGCCCGTCACTTCCTCCGCTTCAATGGTGCGTCCGGTTTCCACCTCCACAATCCGGGCATCGATGCGCATTTTACCGCCAAACATCGCCACATAGCTTCCCAGAAGGAGCGTTTGAGCACCCAGAAGCCGCCCCACTTTCTGAGCTGTTTGCTCATCCACCATTCCGGACTGCCCCAATTTCATTTCCTCAATCATTTGCTGCAATTGATTTCGCTCAATGACCTTTAAAGCCTGAATTTTGGATAATTCCGTAATCAGCATGTCCGCCAGCCCTTTCTGCAGGGGTTCCATATTTTGCCGGTCAGCGAGGCTGTTATTCTGAAAATAAAGGACGGCGATGGTTTTTCGCTGGTCATGCGGTGTTGAAAAAATGGATATTGTGGATAAAAAAAGTACTGTTAGAATAAAAACAACGGTCATAAAACGGGGATTTCTTCGCATGAACGGATTCCCTTCCAGTCTATTTGAAATGATATTTTGAAGTTAGATGTATTTAATATTAGCCAAATAAGAAAAAATTTCTACGATATTATCGGCTTGATCCGGCAAAAGAATTAGGCCTGCGAGATCAAAACATTTCCAAAAAACCATCAAAGACGGCAAAACTGATGAAACAAAATAATATCCTCCTGCCATCCATTGGCAGCAGCTCGGGCGAACCGGAATGCAAACATTTTTCAGTCTACACTGCAATTATCAAACTACCAACAAGATTCTTCAGTTGTTTTGCACCTTTGGAATGATAAGGGCACGGGTTCAACAACCTTTGTTTTTGGTTTTTACTGATGAGTAAACCGAAACCCACTAACCATTTTGTCAGGGCGCACGGGCCATTTGCTCACTTTGCTCTACCGCTGCCCGCCGATAAAACCGTAGTAGCGGCTCATCCAGTAGACCAGCATCCACCAAGTTGCCATCTGTCTCGGAATATAGCGCCCCCGTCTCCCATTCCCGGCGACCAGGGATCGTGATCCCAGCCCCGTTCGCTAGGCGGCAGCAAGCGATCCGTCTGAAACGATCTAAAGTCCTGTGAATGCGCCAGGCGAATGTCCTCACGTTTGGAATTGTCGATTCGCCACCGGATTAAATCCAGAGGCGCATCTTTTAGCGAAAAAATTGTTTTGTCCAATTGATAGGGCCTACCCGTAATAAACGAAACACGATTTTTAGGCCTGCAACTTCCACAGAAACATCCCCTCTGGCGGTCGACATGTTCAAAATTAAGTACATTTTTTTACCGGATCAAAAATAAGTGTTAGCGGAATTCCGCACCGGGTGTAATCCGTTTTCAAATTGCACTTAACCCTTCACTTTATCAAAATGAGCATCACCGTAAGTGCGGGTTTCCGCAATCAGCAAATCCCTGCGGCGAGTAAACAATTCATTGAATTCCCGCTCGGTTAATTTCAGTCCTGTCAAATGGTTACAGCAATTCTGCCCGATGGGACACTTTTCGCAAAGATTCACCGGCGCATTTTCCATCGTTTTTATCTTCCTTCACTGTGATGAAAGCGAAAAAACACAAGAGGACTCTCCTACCCTTTCAAACCCGAAAGCATAATTCCCTTCACAAAATATTTCTGTGCCACAAAAAATAAAATCAGAATGGGCACCAGAGCCACCATCGACGTCGCCATAATGTAATGTGGCAAAGCCATGTAAACATCCTTAAACATATTAATTCCAAGAGAAATCGGGAATTTTTCAAACGTCTGCAAATAAATCAACGGGGGCATAAATTCATTCCACTTCTGGATGAATGTGAGAATAACAATGGTGGCCAGTGCCGGTTTGGACAGAGGCAGAATAATCGTCCAGAAGGTGCGGAAAAAGGAGCTGCCGTCAATCCGAGCGGCCTCCTCCAGTTCCAGCGGGATGGATTTGAAAAACTGCCGAAGCAGAAAAATGCTGAAGGCGCTGATGCCCAGAAAATGGGGCACGATCAGAGGAAAATAGGTGTCCATCCAGCCCAGATATTGGTAGAGCATAAATTGCGGGATTAGTGTAACCTGCGTGGGAAGCATCATGGTGCTGAGCAAAATGAAAAAAAAGAAATCCCGCAGCGGCCATCGCAGACGGGCAAATGCGTAAGCCACCAGGGACGCCGAAAACACCTGTCCGATTAAGGCCAAAGTGGTAATGACAATGGTATTCCAGAAGAACCGAAGCAACGGCAATAATTTGAATATTTTCAAATAATTATCCCAGTGAAAGGGTTTGGGAATCCACACCGGCGGAATGGCGTAGACCTGCAGCAGGTTTTTCAGCGACGCCGAAAGCGACCAGAGAAACGGAATCAGAAAAATGGCCGAGAGAAACAGGAGCACGGTGTACCCCAGAGAAATGCCAATTTTCCTACGAATCGATTGTCTTCTAAAATAGGTTCTGACGGCCGTGTTCGTCGCTTTTCTCCCTCGTAGTACACCCAGAGACTGAATGACCGAAAAACCAGAAGCGTCAGTCCAAAAAGAATGGCAAAAAGAATCCAGGCAAGTGCGCTGGCGTACCCCATGTTGAATTCAACAAAGGCCTTCCGATAAAGATACAGCACGTAGAACAAAAGGCTGTTGTCCGGGCCGCCGTCTCCCGCCAGAATGTACACAACGGTAAACACCTGAAAGGCACCGATGATGGCCATAACCAGATTGAAAAAGATGGTCGGCGTCAGCATGGGAAGGGTTACGTGAAGAAATTTCTGGCGCCCGTTGGCTCCGTCCAGATCGGCCACCTCGTAGAGATGGGTAGGAATATTCTGCAATCCGGCCAGAAAAATGAGCATAGTATATATAGTACCCACGCCCCATAAGTGCATGAGAATGAGCGCCGGTTTCGTCCACACGGGATCAAACAGCCAGGCCGGCCCGTGGATTCCAATCATTTTCAGGAGGCCGTTCAACACGCCAAAATCGGGGTTCAAAATCCATTGCCACAATACGACGGTGGCCACACCGGCCACCAACGCGGGCACATAAAAAATCGTTCGAAAAACGGAGATTCCCCGAAGCTTCTGATTCAGAAGCATGGCCAAGAAAAGGGCGAAAATAATGCCCGTTGGAATGGCAAAAAAGGAATAATAGGCCGTGTTGTATAAGGCTTTCCAGAACAGAGGATCGTGCAGGAAAATCTCTTTGTAATTCCCCAATCCGATAAATTCCATGGCGCTCATGGGCTCGTGAAAATTCCACCGGGCAAATCCCAGATACAATGAAAACAGCATCGGACCGAGCGTTAGCCCGAAAAATCCCACCAGCCAAGGCGACACAAACAGATACCCGCTGAGAGCCTCCTTCAAACGAAGGCGATTGATCCGTTTGCCCCTCATCGCCACACCTCCATGTCGCGTCGCATTTGTTTCAAGACCTCGTCAACGGTTTGGGTCATTTGCTCTGCCAGTTTCGGGATGTTCGCATCCGGTAAAATGAGTTGAGAAAAAAGATTTCGCGTTCGGGAATGTACGACAGACTGATAGGCAATATTCGGGATAATCCGCCCGTATTTTTCCATTGAACGAATGGCAATTTTTTCATCTTGGGACGTTTCCGGGCGATCATACCATTTGTAGGCATCCTGTTTCCGAATGGGAAGCGCCCGCCCTTCCAGCGCGATTTCTTTTTGAATGTCGGGACTCAGAACCAGGCGAATCCAATCCCATGCTTCTTTTTTATATTTCGATCGGTTGTAGATGGCGATCCCGTCAAATGAGGCCCGTGTAAACTTTCCGGCGGAGCCGGACGGCAAATAAGAGATATCCCAGGGCAGCCCTTTTTTAATGGCCCGCAGTTGCTGAATGAGAAATCCTCCCGATGTAATCACAGCCACGCGTCCCGTGAGCAGCTTCACGTAATTCGCCATCACTTTATCGTCCAATTGACCGCTGCGAGGCGCAATGTGATATTTGTAAATGATGTCATGAAGCATCTGCATGGCCTCAATGGCCTGACGACTGTTCAATTCGCAGTGCATTAAATCGGGGCTGTACAGGCGCCCTCCGTGTGCCCAGATTGTGGGCAGAACATCCAACAAACTTGTATTCACACTGAACCCGAATTGGTCGTTGTAGCCGTCACCGTCCAGATCGCGGGCAAAGACCTTTCCTGCCCGAATCAAATCCTTCCACGTCCAGTCTTGCGCGGGGTAACTTTTGTGATATTTGTCAAACAGAGCCTTGTTGTAAAACAAAAGCGTCGTAAATCCATCCCAGGGCAGGCCGTACTGCCTGTGATCAAATTGAAACGATTCCAGCGAATGCGGAAAGAAATCCTGCAGGTGCAACGAATCTTTGTCCTCGCCAATGTACGTCTCCAGATTTTCCAGATGTCCTGTTGCGGCGGTAATTTTAAAATAGTCGTCATCCACCAGAAAAACATCCGTAGCCGATTTGGCCACCAGGCTGAGACTCAATTTGTCCTGATATCCGTTTCCCGGAACATATTCCAGTTTCACAACGCGCCCCGGATATTTGGCCTCATATCTCGCTTTTACAAATTTCCAGAAATAAAAATCCTGGAAACCACCCCAAAACATAAAGCTGATTTGGAGCTTGTGGCGATCTGACGCTCTCTTTCTGCTGCACGTACTGGCGCTTAAAAACAAAGCGACTGCGCTGATCACGCGGGTTCTTTTTCTCATGGATGGAACCTTCTCTCGGAAAACTTATTTTCGGTACGCAACCATCGAAATCATCTATGTGTTCGCTCTAAAAGCAGCTAATGACACAAATTACACTAATTTAATCTCTACCGTTGCGAGTTTTGCAAAAGTGATTGAGAAATATTTAGTGAAAATACGT
>CAZIYL010000174.1:0-5253 GCA_964543425.1 uncultured Deferribacteres bacterium | reverse complement strand
GTGTGTATTTTTACCGGATGAAAGCCGAAAAGCGGGTTTGGATGAAAAAGATGCTGTTGATGCGGTAGATTAGAAAATTCTTCAAAATGTCCCTGGCACTTCTAAAGTACCGGGGACTTGTTGGGTGTAACAGATTCAAAAAAATGTTATTCAGGAGGGGCATCCAATGAATAAAACAAATCACAAAAACGCGTCAATTGGGGCTCATCAGGGCTTAACTCATTTTCTCATTGGTTTAATTTTTATTTTTTCCTTTTCCCTAATTTTTCTATTCCTTGATCAAATGCTTTTTGCGCAAAAGCCCGTCAACCAATGGAAAATTTCCACTTCAAAAGACTTTCGAGCAGGAACACTGACTGATTTGCTAGTTCTTGAGATGGGCGACGGAGCATTGACGATTCAACCGGCCCTGAGAGTCATTCGCGATCGGGCAAAATCAACCACATCCATTTGGACTTCCGGATATGATTCGGCCGGGAATTACCTGATTTGGGATTTGAGCAGAATTGACTCCGGAAAAGCCATTTATATTTCAAAATATGACAGCAGCGGGCACGTTATTTTTTCGAACAGACGTGCAAACGAAAGGCCTCTTCAAAATTATGAAGGTCCCTTTGTGTTTATGAAAAAAAATGGTAAATTTCTTGTGACCTGGCGGGATTACACGCCCAACAATTCCTTGAATCATTATGAGGAAGCCATTTACGGTCAACTTTTTGATGAAAATGGTCAAAAAATTAGTAGCAATCTTCAGATAAGTGAAACCGGAAAATTGGAAATCAGCCCAACGATATTTGTGGGTCCAAACGGAAATTTTGTTGTTTTGTGGCGCTCCTATTCTTATGAGGAAAAACGGCTTCGAATTAAATACCGCATCTTGAATGAAGACGGAGTATTTGAGACGGATGTAAGGACTTTAAATACGGGATCCGTTAACAAATTTCCCATTTACCCCGCAGGCGTTTTGGCGCCAACGGGTGATATTTTTGTGGTGTGGAGAGGAGGAGGAGATTTTAACGATCCGAAAAACATTTATATCCGACGCTTTGCCACAATGGATAGCGCGAGTAGTCCCGTGGTTTCAATAACCAATAATATGTTTGCCCCTCCTCAGCCAAGCAAAATGTCTGTTGCTGCTGACTCTTTGGGAAATGTTCTGGTGGCCTGGAAAGATTCACACCATATATTTGCCTGTGCCTTAAATAGAGAGTTGGCCAAACTCACGCAAAAACTTGTGATTGACGCACTGCCAAAAGACCAATATGTGGTAAACGGCAACGGCTACTTCTTTGGATTTCCGGGGAGTGCTCTTCTCAAAAATGGAAATTTTCAGGTTTCGTGGCCTGTTTACAAGGAAGTGCGGCGGAATGTCAGCCGGTGTTGTTTTTGGTCCAAAATAGTCCGGATTAAACCTGCCTTTAAAGGAACATTTATCTCGCGAGTGTTTGACTCTCATTCCGATAGTACCCATTATTTCAATCTTTTCTGGGATTGCAGTGTCGATTCGGCTGCCAATAGAGTGCAATTTCAGCTTCGTGCGGCTTCAAACCTTACAGACCTTCAGGAAATGGCGTGGGAGGGCTCGCATGATTCGCTCTATTACTACAAATCAGGGCAGGCCATTGATACGCTTTTTACGCAAAACAGGCGCTACATTCAAATCAGAGCGGAATTACGTACGCGATCACTCCTAAATCCGCCTGTTCTTAAGGAGATTGTTTTGATGTATTCCACACCGGATACAACCGCTCCCGCTGCTCCGGATAGTGTAAGAGGTGAAATAACTGATCGCGGCATCCGAATCCGATGGGATCCCTCTCCCGACCCGGATGTGGCCCATTATTTTGTCTACAAAAAAACGGGTGCGGATTCCGGAAACAAACGGTTGGCAAAAGTACTTCCGCCGGATTCCCTGGTTTGGGTGGACACTCTGGTTCAACGCGGCCAAACGTACACGTACTGGGTAACGGCTGTGGATAGGCATCATAATGAAAGTGTGGAATCTCGTTCTTTAATTCTGTTTTTTCCTGGAAGACATATTTTTGTAGATGCCTTTATCGGGGGATTTGAAGACGGAACGGACGAACATCCGTTTCGCACGATTGAAGCCGCATTGCAAAAGGCGGAATTCGGAGACACGATCCGGGTTTTGCCGGGCGAGTATGACGAAAGTGTTCACATGAAAAAGGGCATCGCTTTGGTTGGAATGGGAGGAGCAAGGGTAACCTCGATCGTTGCTCCGAAAAGTGAAAATGTTGTTTTGTTTGCTGCAGATCGCTCCCTCGTTCGGGGTTTCACTATTCGGAGGACATCATCTGTACAGGAATTTGCCAGCGTTGTTGAAATTCATGGCGATTATTTCCGGTTTGAAGAAAATATGGTGACCAGTAATCTGCGCCAAACGGAAGGCGTTGTTGTGCTTAATTCGAGAAATGTCAGGATCTCAAAGAATGTCATTTATGGGGTTGGTACCGGGCTTGGCCTGAACAATGTGAGTGGAGTAGTTCGAAATAACCTTATTTTTGATGTACAAAAAGGATTGCTTACGGAGGGGGATGATTCGCAGGGAGAACTTCAGATTATTAACAACACACTCATTGCTCAAACTACTGGAATGTGGTTAAGGGCATATTCGCAAGATATTCAAAATAATATCGTTTCAGCGTTTGGTTCTCAAATGTATCGCAGCGCAGGAATTGACGAAAACGCTTTTCCGACGGCCATTATTAAAATAGAATACAATGATGTCTTTGGTTTCCCTTCGAATTATAAAATCCACCATTCGGGGGGAAATAATTATTCTGTTGACCCGCACTTTGCAGACACAACAGGATTCAATTATCAGCTTCTGCCGACATCGCCTTGCGTCGATGCCGGTAATTCGGATCCGGCCTTTGATGATGTGGATGGCTCTCGAAATGATCTGGGTGCCTTTGGCGGGCCGGATCCCTTATCGCCGTCCCTGTTTCATCCGCTCATTTCTCTTTCGTTGCCCATCATTTCCCTCTCGGCGGGCGATTCCTGTATGATTTCGCTTCAATCCAAAAATCTTGCGGGATTTTCTCAGGCTGCATTTGCGCTGCACATCCCTTCTTTTGTCACTATTTTGGGGATTAAAAAGGGTGCTCTCTTACCGAATGATGCTCATGTGGCAGCCACTGCTGAGGGAGATTCTAACGTCTCAGTTGTGATTTCTGTTCCCGGGGGACTTTCCGTGGGAATGGGTGAACTGCTCAAGTTGAGCCTTCGTGTGGCAAATAACGCCAGTCCGGGGGCGTCCGGGGCGTTGTCAATTTTGCATCCGAGTCTGCTGGATTACCATGCGCAGCCGCTTTTTCTGGATCAAATCCATCAGGGTGCCGTTTATGTGAGACAATGGAATAAAGGAATTCATCGGATTTTTGTTGATGTTTCTGCAGGTGGAGGAGGAAACGGAACCATTGAACGGCCCTTTTCAAGCATTCAAAAAGCTTTGATAGCCGCAGAAAGTGGTGACACTATTTTTGTAGCCGCCGGCGAATACGAAGAAAAATTGCACCTCAAGTCTGGTGTGGCGATTCAAGGCGAGGGGGCATTGCTAACAAAAATTGAGGGAAGTGCTTTGGCTGCCGACACGTTAGCGGTTGGTGTGCGTGTCAAAAATGTAAAGATTGTGGGACTGGGATTTTTGCCACAAGGTGAGCTGTCCTCAGGGATACAATTACAAAATTCGCAGGTGGTGTTCGACCGCTGTCTTTTTGAGGGAGAATCCTCAATTTTTGAAATTTATGATTCGGCCATTGAAATGGGGCGGAGCTTGATACGAGAGCTTTCGCTTGCCAGCGCGGCGGTGTTTACAAATTCTGTTTTGAATGTGCACGATTCGCAAATTCAGGGCGGATTAAATCTGGCCGGCGGAGAAGCGGTGGTCAAGAGAAATCGGTTTTTCTCGTCAGATAATCGTGACCTGCTCTCGTTGCGGAATGTGACATCGTGTGACATTTGCAATAATATCTTTTATGGCGATGGAAATTCAGGGGCTACTGCTCTCCGGATTTCAGGCCATTCAATCGGAAAATTTGTAAACAACACCATAACGGAGCTTCAGCAGGGCGTCGTCTTTCAAAATATTCAATCCCAATGGAGGATCGAAAATAATATCTTTGTTCACATTAAGAATTCTCCTGTTGTTGCTTCAGATGCTGGATTTATTTCGGCTGAATATTCGGATTTTTGGGGAAATGGAGGTAATCCACAAAATGTTGAGTTGAATGTCGGCGTGATTGATTCCAATCCCTATTTTCGGAGTGTGCCAGAAAATGATTTCAGACTTTCGGATAATTCGCCGTGTATCGATTCAGGAAATCCTAATCCGGCATTTAATGATCCGGATGGGTCTAAAAATGATATGGGTGCGTTTGGTGGTCCGGAAGCGATGGATCCCCGGGATGCCGCAGCAAAATTTTCTCTGCCGGATTCTCTAAACGCCAAACCCGGGCAGGCGATCGAAATTCCTATTTTTCTAGAAAATTCAGAACAACGGGTGGCGTCCATTGCGTTTTCGATCAGGCAGAATTTTGGACAGTCGATTCCGGTGAGTGTGGAACCTGTTCCCAAACTTTCAGGGTTCGCCACGTCTTTTGACTACTCGCAACCAGGTCTGATGAAAATAGTGTTCAGCGATCCCAGGGGTGAAACTGTTTCTCCCGGAGAGATTGCCAAAATCCGGGTTTCCATTCCCAAAAAACAAAATTTACCAAGCTCGCTGCTCCGAATGAATTTGAAAAAGGTCGTGGTCGAAAATGATGTGGGAGGGCTGTTGGTTACAGAAAATTCAAGGATCTGCGGCGTGAATATTTTTGTGACGGGTGTAAATTCGCCGAAAAATGAAATGCCTCTGGCGTTTTCCCTGCGCCAGAATTACCCCAATCCGTTTAATCCGACGACAGAAATTGAATTTGGCATTCCTCGAACGGTTCCAGTGGAAATGGTTGTTTTTGATGCGTTAGGGAGAAAAATACGGACGCTGGCCCATCGGACTTACACGGCAGGCACCCACCGTGTGGAATGGAATGGCCGGGATGTTTTTGGAAATCCCGTATCCAGCGGCGTGTATTTTTACCGGATGAAAGCCGAAAAGCGGGTTTGGATGAAGAAGATGCTCTTATTACGGTAATTCAAAAATTCTTTGGTACTTTCGATGTGCAGAATTTTTAGGACTAAAAAATAACCCGTTTCTTCTTGGGACGTTTTTCTTGTTTCGATTGGGTCATT
>CAZIYL010000173.1:0-5292 GCA_964543425.1 uncultured Deferribacteres bacterium | reverse complement strand
AAGCAAACCCAAGAGCGAAAAAACAAGCCAATTTGTTGCAATTTTCACTGGAAAACTCCATATTAAGAAATTCGAAGCACGAAACCCAAAACAAATGTGAGATCTAAAATTCAACAAGTTCCTTCTCCGCTTCAGGATATATTTCATCAATCTGTCCCTGTATTTCTATCGTTTTGCTTAAAGCGGTTACGATACGGCAATAACGCGGCGCCTTGTCCATGTTTCTGCCTTTGCGGTCTTTTAGATATTTTTGTAATACTTGGTAGCCACCAACATGATAATTCCAGACTTCCGGCGCGACGCCTTCAAAATACTTATCTTTATTGATGTAAATGCGCCGTTCGTTTTCTTTGTAAATAACTTTTTCGATGCGGTCGTTTGCGCCGCTGCCCTGATATTTGGCAACGGGTGGATCCAGCAACGGGCTCTTGAGGAGGTGCAAATCGGACAGTTCTTTGCCTAATTCGCTTAATTTTTTGAACAGTTCGTAATTGGCGGTAAACGGCACACGCGGAAAATCGATCTTTAAAAACTCAGCGTAAGTTTGGCGGTAGATGTTACTGTAAAATACGCCGTAGATGTAATAAAGAATAATTTCTGGTGTGAGTTCCTTATTAAATACTTCTTCCAGTTTTTCAAAAACGAACGGAGAAATATTGGGCTTTCTGCCATAAGCTGCCTCTTGCTCAAAGACCATCATTATGGTTGAACCCCGCTTTGGATTCTTTTCCGCCCTTTCGCGGTAAAGATATAATGGGAAGAGCAGTTCACCCCCGCGATAAAATAAATTAAAATCAATTATATTTTCAGAGATGAAAACCAGATTCCATAAATGATCCGATCCGACAACTTGTCCCGCTCTTCCGACTGTCAATCCAATATTCGCTTTCAGCATGTGACGCATGACTTCGGGACGAGGCATACATTGAAAACCGCGGCTTTTTCCTGTGTAGTAAGTATATCTTATATCAAAAGGGCGGTATAAAATAGGCCGAATTTTATCTTTTATCGGTCCGCTATTTTTTAAATCGTTTTGAGCTAATGTCACTGTCCAGTCTCTTGCGTCTTTCCCGAGATCATAAGCCTGACGGGCTAATTCAGATTCCAATCTCGAAAAATTTAGAACTGTATTCCACATTTCTTCTTCGGTCCAATGAATGGTTAATTTATCTCTGGCTGTTACAATGCCAACGCTGTTTACGGGAAATATTTCGTTTATCCTTTTCCAATTAAGATATTGCATTATTTTATCTGTATCCCTTCTTACTAAAAAATAATAAGGTGATTGGGGCTTGATTTTTACATAATTTCCTTTCAGGAAATCATTCTTATCCAGCCAATCATATTTTTCTTCACGCAAACCATATAAATCAGCATGAAAGACTTTTGATTCTTGTGGCTTTTTATTTCTCACAAATAGCGCAATGGCCACCCCCTGGCGAATATCAAATACATTCTCATCTTTACCGCCTTCCGGGGTGGTCTCCTTTTTCAAACTGTTTCCGTGCAGATCGAGAATATAAATTTCGTCAAAGGTTTTTATCAAACTCTGGCGCATGCCGCGAAACGTGGGGTTGTCCAAATAACTGTGATTGGTAATCATGCCCACAATACCATATCCGGATGTCTGGATTTTCCACTGGGCAAAGCGCAGAAATTTGACGTAATCGTCCTGCAGCCATTTGGGATTTTTCTCGCCAAGCGGCTGGCCATCGACAAAGTAATAATCCATTAAGAGATCGCCAATGAATGTCTTCTGTTGTTTACGAATCTCCTTTTTAACCTCTTTTGAATATATTTTCTCTATTCTTCCGTGCTTGCTGTTCCACACATAGTCTTTTATATATCTTCCACCTTTTGGAATTTTTACCTTTATTTCACCGGGGTTAGCGGAAATACCGCTGTAAGGCGGATTGCCTAAAATCACCAGCACTGGCTGTTCTTTTTTAACTTTTGCCGCCAGGTGGCTTTCCTCGCTCAATGATGAAAGGCCAGGAATGGCAATTTGCTCGATTTCTTCCATTTCCAAGGTGTTTGTGAGGTAGAGTTTGAAACGCTCGTCATCCGCCATTTTATAACCGAGTTCATCAAAAATAAAACCAATCTTTAAATGACCAATGGCATAAGGCGCCATCATCAATTCAAACCCATAAAAGTTCTTGAGAATATGGCTTTTGATCCATTGATGTAAAGCACCTTCGCCGTATTTTTCTTTAAATTCATGAGCTGCCAGGCGAATGGCTTCCGCCGGGAAGGTCAGCGTACCACCCGCCGGATCGAGAAGTTTAACGTCTTCACTGGCGAGACCATCCGGCAGATCAAAATGGGATTTTAAAATGGAATGAATGGAACGGACAATATAACCGACCACGGGTTCCGGCGTGTAATAAACGCCGCGCCGTTCGCGGATTTTGGGGTCATACGTCGCCAGAAAAGTCTCGTAAAAATGGATGATCGGATCTTTACCCTTTCCGGTACGGTGATATTCATGCAAGATTTTATTGGCATCGGCAGCATTTAAAATTGCGGCGATATCATCCACAATGATTTGCAGGGACTTGGGCAGCTCTTCCAGAGAAATGAAGCGGAATACATCGCGCAAAATGCCGATGGTATGTGGAATATAATCAAAAGCCAATCTACGACTAAACTCGCCGTTAGCTCTGGTTCGGGCGGCAAAAAGACCGTAGGTGATGGTTTGTGCATACAGATCGGCAAATTGTTTTTCGGTTAAAGTTGCAATTAGATATTTTTTAAAGGCTTCATAAAAACCGATGATTTGTTTGTGTCCCTTACCGTCGTTTTCCGCCATTTCCACGGCAATCACTTCGTCGCGCAAAAAGCGGGTGCGTTTGGCTAACTCGACGGCCAATGAACGGGCTGTTTGAACTCTGGGCAGAGAAAAGGAAAAGAACAAATCAAATAGTTGTTGGAATTTGTCGATATTTTCAAGGGGTGGTGTTGTCCGCAATTTTTTGGCGATTACCGGCCGACCGATCATTGCCTGCGCCACGCGCTGGCCATTCCGGTAAAGCCGGAATTCATAAAAATTCGTGAGAATGACATTCGGAAAAGTGGATAAATAACGTTCCAATTGTTCCGTGTCTTCGATGTAATCCAGATTGGTAACCGAAGGGGCCTTCGCTTCGATATAACCGGTCACATGATTTTTGCCGTCCCAAACACGAAAGTCCGGATTGCCTGCTTCGGTCTTTTTGGGAAGAATAGTGACGTCCACATTTTTGACTTTTTTAAATTCTGCGTACTGTTTAATTAAATCATCAAGATGTTTGTAAAAACTTTCTTCCCTAGCGTCGCCACGCCTAAAAGTGTCTGAAAGATTCTTGAGATATTTTTCAAGCAACTTCTTCACAAATCCGATTCCTTTATGACTGAATTTATTTCACGGTAGCTTCACCATTGCCCAGACGGGCGGTGATTCGAGGCTTAATTGCGCACGCGCAACTACAATAAAATCATTTCGTTCATAAAACGACAAGTTCTTCTCGTTGGTTGTATCCAGATAACAAATCAAATGCTCTTCGTTGGCCTGTATCAAAACCGGTTGCAAAAGAGCGCTTCCTATTCCTTGACCTTGGCGTGAAGGCTCAACGCCTATTCCATACAAATACAAATGTGGCCCTTTAACTATGTGCTTATGCAGCCGTGCATAAACATTGGATAGCCTGATGCTTCATCTTAATTCTTGCCAGCGCAATTTCAAGGGTAGTAAAAACAAACCAGTCCGCAGTGCCCTTTTAAGATTAAATTCTGTTTTTTTTGGGCCCAGCCACATCGCCACACCAGCCACAGTTGGTGTCTTATAAACTTGTCCATAGAGCTGTCCATAACCGATAAGTCTTTCGAAAAGTCAAGGTAACAGATGGGCTCGTCTGGTTGTATTCTCAAAAATATGGACAAAAAATGGGTCATCAAAAAAGCACAGGCCATCACATGGGCACCTTTCTTTACTTGAGCTAATCCTGATAACTCCACGGTTTGTTTCATCGACAAGGCCAACTAATTGGATTGCCCTGATAATAGGAAATGGGCTAATGTTAGGTATCACGGGCTCACATTAGCGAGTTCCTTCCGATGCATGCCATGGTTAGTTTTCCATCTCTTTCAATCTTTTGAATAATAGCTCCAAAATTTCACCTGCAGCGGTAATCCCCTTGTTTAGTTCCTTGTAGGCTTCTTCTGTTTTTGCGTGGGAAACAGCTGCTCTTATTTTTATTCTTGTCCGAGAAAATTCTTCAAATTTATCATCAATATGTGGATCACCAATGCTTTTTACCCTGGCTTGTATAGCGGAAAGCTCAAAGACATAAGAACCATCAATATCAAAGCCTGCTTTTTCTTCCTTTGACTCGAATACTTTTGCGTAAGTTCTTTGCATTAACTCTAAATCCCGATCTATGAAAGACACAATAGGTTCAATCAGATATTTCCTTTCTAACTCCAATGCCATGTCTATTCGTTTGAGTTTTAAATTGTTTCTGTGATCAATTGACTTGGAGAGAAGATATCCCAATTGCGTAATGATTACGCCGCAAAGAGTACCAATAAGCATTAAGAAAGCTGCTTGATTGTTAATTATTAAATCCGTCAGACGCATTGGCAGAAATCCCTCCTAAAGAGAACATAAAATATTTAAAACTTGTCTAATGTCCCAGTAATTTTTCCAATACGAAAAATGTCACAATTATAAAATCTTATTTCTCTTGCTATCAGTTTCTTCAATTCCCAACATAAAATAAAGATAATATCTCGCTGTCTATTTTGGGACAACCTTTTTACAGACGCATTTTTCTCTTCTTTGATCAAGGAAACGGACAGCATAGAAGTAACCATGAGGGACTCCCCGTGTTTGGATCGATGTGGTGTGTGAGCTTGTCTAAATTTACGGAAATGCCTCATTTTTGTCAAGCTAAAAATCAAGGTTTTCCTAAATGCAAAAACTTCGTTTTCAAGGCTTTGAGAATTTCCAATGCGATGATGACTTCTTTGGCACCTTTGCGCGAACCGACCTCATAAAAATTGCGTCAATAATTTTATTTTTCACCGGGTTTGGAGTCCAGTCATTTTTCAATTTGATTTTGATTTGTTCCGGGAGAAAGCAAAAAATTGCTCCAAAAGTACGTATTTTCATGAAAAACCAAAGTTGGCAGTCTACAAATAGAAATCACCTACTGGCACTCCAAGATTTCTTTTTAAGAAACGCTACCATCCTCTCGGCAGCGTGCCCGTCCCACAGAGGAATGGGCCGGCCGGATTTGTGCTTTCCGTGCA
>CAZIYL010000172.1:0-5313 GCA_964543425.1 uncultured Deferribacteres bacterium | reverse complement strand
ATCTTTCAAATATTCTTAGTCTATAATTTCTTAATTGGGGATGGACGATTATTATTCGCATAATTGGATATTCCATTATTTTACTGATAAAAAATCATCATAATTGATTTCACATGAAGATTGATTCATGTAATTTGAGCATAGCCAAAATCCTAAACAAACTTTGGTTCTAAATGCTATCGAATATAGATTTTTCTGTTTTTCCGATAGAAACCCTTGATTTCTTCAAATGTAAACTTCCTTCACGAGGAAAGCTTGATCTACCTGCACCTTGACTCTGGCACATTCTCAATGCTTGCAGAGCTATTTTCCCGTAGGTCATACCACTTAATTTGAAAATCAGTCTTTTTAATAGCGTTGAGCCTCTTAATCCCAATCTTGACATTCGATATGCCAATCCATAAGCAGGCAAATTAACGAATTCAACAATTTTTGTAAAAATCGTTATATTTCCGACTCTATTTACCCACCTTTTGGAATATTTACCAACAACAGATAAGTGATTTATGGTTTCGGAATGCTTTCCCCCAGAAAAATAATAAAGTTTTTTGGGCTGCCAGGGTTTCAATCCTATTTGGATTAGCTCAGGGAACGCATCAGGGTTACCGGCTGAATCAAAAGCAAATGTGGCAATTCTTCCCGTCATTTTATGCCCCATTTTATTATATTCGCCATATACCGGTTCGTGGGTTATAATCACTTCTGGTCGCCAGGTTCTGATGGCCTCAACCATCCTCATTTCCATCGGGGTTGTGCCATGCCATATCTTGTAAGCATAATTTACATAATCTGGATCTGAACCACCCGTATCGAATTCCTTAAATGTACGGTTTACTTGAACGCCAAGAACAGCATTTGAATACCGATGCTCCTGATTTCTTAGACTCCCTAATCGATATGTATTTTGGTTATCTCTGGTGGTTCTAATACAAGCGACTGTATATCCCCTGTCTATATAGAAAGCAAGTGGTATACCCACCCTTAAAATTTCGTCGTCTGAGTGAGCATGAAAAACCATGATAGAACATTTGTCCCCCCGGCTTCTTTGCATAGACCAATTTTTTCCACCATCTGTTGTATGAATTATTGTGCCGCTTTCTCCCACCGCATATCCATGATCCCTATCCACAAAATAGACACTATGAAGCCAGGAGCGGGATTCACTAATGATATGATTCCAATTTTTGCCTCCATTTGAAGTATGAAGAATGAGAGTTCCAAGATAACCCACGGCCCAACCGTTATCTTTGTTTACAAAATAAACACTTTCTAAATCCATTAATTCTTTTAAATTTTCTGACAGACCACAGTCCTGTGGAATCCAGCTACTTCCCCCATCTTCTGTGTGAAGTATGGTTCCATTTCTCCCCACTATCCAACCATTATTGAGATCAGTGAAATATATATCTTGGTAATAACACTTCCATCCAAATGGTCTATTCGGAGGGAATCCCTCCTGTAAAATCCAGGATTCCCCCCCATTGGGGGTGTGCAGTATTACCTCATCTTCACCCACTGCCCAACCGTGGTATTTATTTACAAAATGAACAGAGTATAGCCATTTATGCGTATTTGTATTGGTCTGTAAGAACCATGTTTTTCCCCCATCTTCCGTATGAAGGATGACCCCATATCCACCCACTGCCCACCCGTGGGTTCTGTTTATAAAATAGACAGCATACAACCATCTTCCATCTCCTTCGAATTGCACTGACCAATTCTTCCCTCCATCTTCAGTATGGAGAATAATTCCCATTGCTCCGACATCCGAATCTATTATGTTAAGATAATTGGTGAAATCGGGTCGATCAATATCTCTCACTTTTCCACCCACCGCCCAACCACATTTTTCATTCACGAAAAATATCCCTTCTAACTCATAATCAGTGTTAGACTGTTGAACTAGCCAGGTCTTTCCCGCATCTGGAGTATGAAGTATAGTCCCCAGGCTGCCAACCGCCCAACCCTTGTTACCAACAAAAAATACATCGTGTAAACATTTATTCTCACCAGACAAACCCTCTACCGGATTATAAGAGATTCTCCGTTTAAGTAAGGAAATTCCAGCGTCCAATTTTTGTATATTTTTCTCTATCGACCTTAACTTTCCCCTATCTTGTGAATATATTTCCTTCTTCAATGTTGATAATTCGCTTTCCGCTGAATTAATGTACCGGTGTTTCTCCTTGTTATTTCCTGCCTTTTTCTTTAACTTGATCAATTTCGCTTCTAGATATTCCAATTTATCCCTCAGATTTGAGAGAAAAATTCTTGTAAAATTCACATTTAATCCGTCTATTTGGCCAAAGCGATTTGGATTCCTAATATGCCCATAGGTGGGATACAGTGAACTGATTTCATCCCCTCCTTTCATTGAGGCAATGACAAAGGGCGCAGTTTTAATAAGAGACCACGTTACAGAGCTCGGGGAACTATTGCTCTTTTTTGGCCTGAATCTATGCAAATTAATCTTCCATGTTGTTTCTGTATTTAACCCTAATTTTAGGCTACTAAATGGAATGGCCATTTCCACTATCCACGATTTCTTGCCTACTGAAGTTCCAATTTTGGCCATTGATTCCCATGATGGATGGAATATCCCATAAGAATCGTAATAAGCATCCAGTATGGTACCTTTAGGATTTACAGCCAGAAAATAATATCCTGTATGGTAATCATCCCCCTCTCTAAATTGAGGCATCAAATAAACCATCACACAATCATCAGAGGTGACCTTTCCATCATGCTTTCTTTCTGCTGCTTTCAACTCATCGATCCTTGACTCGGAGCAAGTAAAGGCAATATAAAGGTAATTATCGTCATAAAGAAGGCGGACTTCAGTAGATTGATCTGGCAGTGAACCATCTTCATTATTTGAAAGATTATGAATTATGGCAGCATTATCCCAACACTCGTTTTTCATTTTTCCATCGATTTTGGGTTCGACTTCTGTCCTCACGGCAGTAATCTGGACATTGGCTATTTGAATTCCCTCGGGGATATATTCAGATAAGGCATTATGCTTTGTGTCATATTGAATAACCAAGCTGGTTCTTTTTACAGCCTTTGCACTCGGAATTAAAAGGCTCAAGGGAGCTGAGCTAAATTCAGAACCCGTATTTTGCTTGTTGGGTCTTCTTCTATGCAAGTTCAAATTCCAGAGAGCGCCTGCATCCGAACTTATATCCAAATTGGCAAAAGGAATAGCCAATTCGACAATCCACGCATCTTTTTGAATTGAAGTACCAATTCTGCATTCAGATTCCCATGATGTGAAAAAAAATCCATCTTTATATGGATCGAAATAGGCATCTAATAATGTACCCCTGGGGTTTATGGAAATATAATAATAGTAGCCTTTATAGGAGTAGCTTTTATCTTTGCTATTTGGCGTAAGGTAGAGAATTACAGAGTCATCATTGAAGACTTTGCTGTTTCGTTTGGTGTAGCGAGCTGCAAGAGAATTGATCTTTGATTCAGAGCAGACGAATGCAACGTAGATAAAATCATTGTCATATAATACATAGGCATCTGTTGCTTCTTTTGCCGGTTGCTTATTTTCATTAAGAAAAAACTCTGATACTACAGTGGCATCATTCCAACAAGAATCATTAAGTCTTCCGTCGATAATGGGGGGAGATATTCCGTCCCGGAGACGGTTGCTTTTCATTTGAGGGCTTTTAGATACCGGTTTTCTCATCATTATGCCTGGATGTCGATTTGCTGAGTATGCATTATTAACAGATAATATTTCCAATTTTTTCCAGGCATCAAATTTTAGCATAGTAATTTTTCTCAAAAATTAGAATAATGTTTATTAATCCAAATAGGTCCAAAATGGACAAATGAGATGATTATGCTATTTTCTGTTCCAGTAAAAATTAGAATACAATTCCCTGTAAAGCTTCATTTCTTTATTGATACTATTTTTTGCATCGAACATCTTAGTCACTCGTCGGCGGGCATTTACTCTTGCCCTATTGTAAAACTCTTCATCTTCTATTAACTTTACAACGGCTTTTTCAATTTTCTCGGGGCTACCCGGAGGTACCAAAATCCCATCCACATTGTTTCTGACCGTTTCTTTTATTCCCCCTATCCTTGAGGCAACAATAGGTACTCCACACGACATTGCTTCTAGTATCGAGCGCCCACATCCTTCCGTATATGTTGGGTGAACATAAATGTCGGTATCTTGCAAAATTTCCAATATATTCTGCTGCCTTCCCGGCAGTGAGGCCACTTTTTCTAGTCCGCGTTCACTAATTAAATCAAGCAAAAAGGATTTAAGATTACCATCACCAACAATCTTTACTCTAATATTTGGATAACGTATTATTAGGGATTCAACAGCGATTATTAAATTTTCTATCCCTTTTTCCTTCACCAGTCTTCCCAAAAAGGTCAATTTTATTTGCTGCTGATATTTTAGTCTTTTTTTCGCGAATAAAAAGCCATTGCGCGGTATGTAGTGATTCGTATCCGTAGTTGCATATATTACTACGGTGGAGCTACGATTTTGGCCAAGATTATTAGTTATGTATTTCTTGATTCCATTACTGACACAAATCATCTTTTTTACGGGCAAATGAATAATCTTCCATTTTATTTTTTGAAGAAATGAAAGAGACAAATTTTCCGAATTCAGTGAGATGGGAAAACTTCCAAGCGTTCTTAGAATAATGGGTGTTTTTAAAAAAAAGGCAAGCCAGCTAAATAAATATGCTGCTGGCGTGAAATAAACGTGAACAATATCATATTTTTCTTTTTTTAATAGATTATAACTTTTTTTGAAGTATAACAATCTGTTTCTTCTAAGGGAAGGAAACCAGTGAAGAACACATGATTTCTCCAGTTCCTGAATAAACGGTTCCAATTTGGGATTTCGGGGACCATCAAATAACAAATGCATTTGATAATTCTGCTGTTTGAGTTTTTTTGCTAGTTCCAACATATATCTCTCGAGAGAGCCTGAATTTCTCAAAGGATATCCCATTACTCTCAGTATCTTTATGTTTCGAGTATCTTCTATTTTAGTAGTCTTTCGCTCTGTCATTCTTTAGAAGTATCCTAAGGCTGGAATGTTGGATATGCCCAGTCCAACAATCTTTCCTTACGCACAAATTATGTCGGTGGTTAGGCCGAGTTTCCCGGCAATCCCTTTGATTTCATCTTGATAGATTGGATTCATCACTATTATTACATCCGGCTGATAATTGTGCAGAAACTCAGGTGCCACAATTTCTTGTCCCGTTCCGGCAATATATTTGCCTTGCTTGCGTGGATTGATATCTACTACGTATTTTATCTGGT
>CAZIYL010000171.1:0-5363 GCA_964543425.1 uncultured Deferribacteres bacterium | reverse complement strand
TTTATTATAGTTCCTTATAAAACAAGCTGTTAGATAAAACTCACAACGGCAAAGGGTAGAATAAACCCGGCGTTCGGGAATATTCGTACTTTAGTTTGTCAAATCTGGTATTTTACTTGATTTTAATGAAAATTTCATTAACTTTATAAAGTTACATTCGGGAGAAATGGTTGGCCGATTGGGATAAAAAAGTTCAAGCCAGGCTTAAGCAAATCGGAAATTTGCCAAGACACATTGCCATTATTATGGATGGAAATGGACGGTGGGCGCGAAGGCGTGGTTTGCCTCGGGTTGCGGGGCACCGCGAAGGGGTAAACTCCGTCCGGGATGTAGTAGAAGCCTGCGGGCAATTGGGGATAGAAGTGTTAACCCTTTACACGTTCTCGATCGAAAATTGGAAACGCCCGAAGGAAGAAGTTTCGTATTTAATGACACTTCTGGTGCGAACCATCAAGAGAGAAATAAAGGATCTCCAGAAAAATAATGTCCAGTTGCTGCTGATTGGGCATCTGGAAGATCTGCCGGACACGACCCGAAAAAGTCTGGAAGATGGAATTGAGCAGACCAAGAATAACACCGGGCTCAAACTGGTGCTTGCGCTCAGCTACGGGGGAAGGCGTGAGATTTTAGACGCCGTTCAAAGCATTGCAAAGGATGTTTCAGCCGGTAAAATTACCTCTCACCAAATTGATGAAAAATTGTTCTCGAATTATCTTTACACGGCCGGCCTGCCGGATCCTGATCTACTCATTCGCACAAGTGGTGAACTGCGTGTAAGTAATTTTCTGCTCTGGCAAATGGCTTATACCGAAATGTACATTACCGACGTGTACTGGCCGGATTTTGGCCGGAAGGAACTTTACGAGGCCATTCAAGTTTACCAAAAAAGAGAGCGGCGGTTTGGATTAGTGAGTGAACAATTGCATCCCCCGCTTTCCAAAGTTCATACCCACAATGGGTGAAAATTTTAAATGTGAATAATGCTGTCCACAATCGTTTATCCTTACTAATAAATCTATGAAATCGCGCAAATGGGTTCTTATTTCGTTAATTGTCTTTTTGATTGCAGTTGTAGGTATTCAGCTCTCCTGGAAGTTCTTTTCAATTAACGATCGACTTCTTACACTTCTACTTGGCGAAATAAAGCCAAATATACAGGGAAATGTGTCCATTGAAAAGCTGGAAGTTAGATTGGGCACAATCCACCTCAAAGGCATTGAAATCGCATGGAAAAACCAACCGTACATTGTAGATGTGAAGGATTTGCGCCTGGGATTTAACCTGTTCAATCTTCTAAAGTACAATTTTAATCCCCTGCGATTTATTTCGGATATTGCAGTTGATCATCCCCGGTTTGTATTCAAATATTCACCACACGCCCCCGTTCCGGCCCAAAAGGGAAAATCAATCTCTACAGATTCTTTGGCGAAAGATATGATGCCGTCTAAATACCGACAGCGGCTAATCGATTTTAAATTTGTTGGGAGAATTGTGTTAACTCAAGGGGAGGTTGGTGTTCAGGATTCCAGCGGAAAAACGCACGAAATTATTCAAAATCTGGATGGCTGGATTAATACGGAAAATCTCTCCAAGGCAATTGTTCGAATGAATGGCCGGTTCCTGGTGGCCAAGCGTGACAATCTTGGCGTAAATGGGCAAATCAATGTTAAAATGGGTATTTTGGATTCTCTGCGGTTGAATATTATTAATTCTGATTTAACAAAGGCTTTCCCTGAAAATGCCGTGAGCCAATTCCAAATTAAGCGTGGTGAAATGAGCGGGCGGCTTCTTTTGACCGAAAAAAATCTGGAATCGCCCCAAAAACTGAATTTGTCTGGAAATATTTGGTTGAAAAATGTGGATGTTAATTTTCTAAACAACAAAATTCCCATTCGGAATCTATCTTATAAAATAAGAATCCGCCACTGGAATGCCCAATTTGTGGAGGCAACTCAGGATATTTTTGGGAAAGAAGTGCGGATTGCGGGAACGATTAAAAATATTTTAAACCCGGTTCTTGATTTGTCCCTTACCTCAAATGGCTTGAATATACGAAGAATTTTAAAGGCGGCTGTTCCCGGCTGGAAGGGGCGTTTAACCGGATTGGTTAAGCCTGCGGTGAAGGTGGTCGGTTCCGCCTACAATCCGCAGGTTACGGGGGAGCTGTCTACCTCCGGCGTGGTTTTTAATGATTTCCCGATTCACCGGGCAAAGATTTTGTTTTCCTGGAAGAAATCGGAATTTTCCTTGAAACGCGCCATCCTGAAGTCTCACGATCTGCTGGCCAGTTTCTCAGGAAGCCTTACTCAGCCGGGCAAAAAGGCAAACGGTGCGTTCACGTACCGCATTAATGGAAATGTGATGCCCTTACTGAAGGGTGTGCCGATTCGAAATCTGGATAAGCTGCTTCTTTCTCTGAATGGTAATCTTCAAATTGAAAAGGGAAATCTGCTAAATGCCTGTTCCTTCTCGATGGCAGGAATCGGAGAAAAAATTGATTCGCTTCGGTTGGCAGGTTCTTCAACGTTTCAAAATCGCTTTTTTCGGATTAATCTAAAAGAACCAACCGGAAATTTTCGCGGACGCTTAAGCATGGATTACAACCAGCGGCAGCCCATTTTAAATGCGGAGATGCTTCATTTTGGGAATACACTTTGGGATGTATTGCCGCTTCCCTTTGAGAAGCATTTAGCGAAACATCTCACGGTCAGCCTGAAGATAAACGGGAAAAAGTCGAATTACGTTTACACGATTGTGGGGGAGCGAAAAAACACGGAAAGTCTGATTCCAGGCCTTTTTCAAATCGATGGGGCAATCACTGCAAAAAATCAGGAAACGGCGGTTTCTGGAAAAATTCTGTACTTCCCGCTTTCGGGAACGTCTGTTCCTGGGGATATTCAGCTTAAAATCGATTCCGAAAGGATTGAATTGCAGGAATACCGGCTGGGGAATTATTATTACATGACGGGCAGTCTGAATCGAAAAAACCAGGGGATTAAGGCACAAATACAAATTGAGCAGGCGCAATTGTCGCATGTTTTCGATGGAATTTTGCTGCAACCCGTTATGAATGTCCATGGATACGTGACGGGGCTGGTGAGTCTTTGGGGAACACTTACCGACCCCAAAGTGGTGGGGCAATTTAATCTGAAACGAGGGATTTTTAACGGATACGGATACTACAACGGCTTGATTTCATTTGAATTTGCAAAAAAGCTTTTTCGGGTAGGCCAGTTGGTTCTCAATCGGGAACAGGAGCAGATTTTGTCGATTTCCGGTGCCACGAATATTTCTACCAAAAAATTAAATTTTCAAATCCACGGGAAAAATGTGGATATGCAATTTCTTTCTCAATTATTTGGAAGCCGGTTTAATTTTTTGTCCGGGCGCTCCACTTTCGACCTGTCCCTTTTGGATCGATGGGAATCGCCCGATATAAGAGGACATCTGGAATTTCGAAAAGGCCGATTGTTTTTTGTCAATTTCGACCGAATGTCAATGGACTTGGGCAAGAATCCTCAGGAAATCAACAACGGAAGCGGGCGGCCCGGAATTCGGATTCGGAAAATGACACTCATCCGGGAAAATAAATTCACGGTTCACTCAACGGCGTTTTTCCCGTTCTCAAATAATCGCGAAATGGATGTTCGATTAAAGGGAAAAGGAGATTTTTTGGCGCTTTTGCTGGAAAATATCCGCTTTTTTAGCCGAACAGCCAGTCAGTCCGCGTTTTCCTTTTCGATTGGTGGAACCTACAGCGCCCCCGTTTACACAGGCGGGACGGTTGATTTCAAAAAGGGTGAAATCGATTTTCAGGATGTGCTGCCGCCGGCCAGAGAACTTGCAGGACACGTTCAATTAGAACCTCAGGGACAGTTTGTTCATATTCAGAATCTGTCCGGAACGCTTGCAGGGGAGCCGATTATTATTAAATCCTTTGGCGGGGATATAAAATCGAAGCGGCCGCTGGACCCCCTTATCATTCATTCCTGGGGGCTCAATTTTGGCGTTATTGGTTTAAAAACAGGGCAAAAGGGTCTTCCCGTTCACATTCCCGGAATGATGGGGAAAGGGGAAAAGGTTTGGATTGTTGCAAAGGGCAAAGCACCCGGCGAATATTTCTATCTGGCCGGAACATCTGAACACCCAACGCTTCGGGGATTTGCTTACATTCGGGACGGAAATATCACCTACCCGTTTGAGGAAGGAAAAAAGAAGCCTGAGAAAAAGAATAAAAAACCCGGTTTTATGACGGATGTTCTTAACCGAATGGTTTGGGATATTACGGTTTTGCCCCAAAAAAATGTTCGTTACGTAAAAACAGTTGCCGGATTACTGGATAAGGTTTGGATTAATGCCATTGTGACGTCTCCTGAAAATGGGCTTCATTTTTCGGGCTCCATTTCGGATCAAAGTTTTCGAATCGTTGGAAAAGTCGAATCGACCCGTGGTACAATCGAGTATTTGGATCTGAATTTTTCGGTTGCGAAATTTGGTGCTGAGTTCGATCGATCCCAGATTTTGCCCGTTGTCTACGGACGCGCACGCACCACAGTTACAGATTCCACGGGATTCCCTTACAACATTTACCTGACCCTCTACACAGTGGATCCGGCAACCAAAATTGAACAGGAAAGAGGACGGTGGGGGAAAATTCGTTTTCGTTTATCAACAGATAATCCGAATATCGGAACATCCGAGGGACAAATCCTGACGGCGCTGGGTTACTATTCCCTTGGGTATTCTTCCAAAAATAACGCCAAATTGAGAAGCATGGCTACAGATGTCATTGGAATCAGCGCTGACCGCCTTCTTTTGAGGCCGCTTTTCAGGCCTGTGGAGCGACGGTTGGAGTCGGCTCTTCATGTGGGCATGGTGAGTATTCGATCGCGTTTTGCCCAAAATATGATCGAATTAAATTACAATCGGGACAGTTATTACAGTCGCCAGATTGATCCACGGTACTTACTATTCAGAAGCACGCAAATTACCATCGGAAAATATTTGAAAAATAATTTATTTTTATTATATTCTGGAGAGATCGAAGCGGGTTTGGATCCGCGTTATCAGGAAAAAGGTGTGGGCCTTAAACACACATTTGACCTTGAATATCGGATTAAGCCGAACCTTCTTCTGGAATTACAGTATAACTACGATAGTTTATTGCTTTTGCATAAACAGGATTTGCGATTACAGATAAGACACTCATTTACGTTTTAATCCGCCAAAGGCGGGTTTTATGTCGATTTAGGCATTTTGTTCGGTGTTCCCCAACTCATGCGGGTTTTTGAAGATGTTGAGGAATAAAAATCTAAGGCACGATGGAGGCATTGAAAATGTTGCATTTGTGGGAAAAAATTATT
>CAZIYL010000170.1:0-5381 GCA_964543425.1 uncultured Deferribacteres bacterium | reverse complement strand
AAAAAAATGGACGCCGCCGCAATCAGGGTTCGTTTCTTGTTTCGCCACAAATTTCGCCAGCCCAATACAAAATACATTGAGGGGAACCTTTCCTATCGTACACGTTTCATGTTCTGAACAGAGAAAAACGACGACCTGATTTTAATATTGAATTTAAGTTTCTGGTAATCCAGAATGGTCTTATGTCCCGGTTTGTTTTGAGGAATCATTTCCAGATGCGTGGGAATAATCCGGCCGCTCATTTTGCGAACGCGGCTGGCGAACATGGTTTTCACCAGGTTTCCCTCTTCATCGAAAAATTCCGCCTTAAGCTCCAGATACCCTACCTTGGAAATCCAAAGGATCAGCTTTCCCCACACGACTCCTGCTTCCGGTTTGGGAGTCAATTTTATTTTGTAACACAAACGACTTTCGATTTTTTCTTCCCCTGAAATGCTCTGTGTGTAATCGTTAACTATCGATGATTCCCGTACCAAGTCGTCATTGGTAAAATCAGAGCCCATCCAGGGTTGGAGCATCATTGAGGGGGGAATTTTTATTACGCGCTGGATGGAAGGAATCCAGTTCCAAATTTCATTTTTACGCTTAAGAGTGACAATCCCCTTGTCGCGGGCAGGGGCCGTAATCAGAATCAAGGCGTAATTCGGCTCCAGCATCCAGGATTTCATTGAGATTTTTCGGCTCCAACTGGGCTTTATGACCGTCATTGAACCCTCCGAATAGTTGCTTTTCCCGTGCCATAACTGATCCGCTTTTTGAACGATTTCTTTGGGGGTTTCGGCCATTGCGAAGGTGGTTAGGAAAAACAGGGAAATACTGACGAGAAAGGTCTGGCGTGAATTCATAACAACACTCCCGAATTGATGCGATCGTGAACTGGAAATAGGTTAATCGTCGGGCAAATTTTGACTTTTTATGAATGAGTTTAGTCTAAAAAAGAATATCTCCCACTAATTTCACGAATTATCACGAATTGATTTTATTGGAGTTAATGGAATTTAGCCCCGTATAATTTGTGTGATTAGTGGTTTTTAGAGTGCACTCATGAATAGATCAATTTAAATATTCTATTCCAATTTGTCAAACACTTTTTGATAAAAATGCAAAAAAATGGGAAAATAATTTTCATATTTGTGATAATGCAGGCTAAAATATTGGCGTTAGATTTCCCACCAACGGCACATTTTGGGTGTTGCTCCCGGCGATCGCCTGCAACGATCATCGTTTTTCTATTGTTTTCTCTCCTTCTTTTTTGTATTTTTAATCAACGTACTCCGTATTTCCCCCCTTAAACCGGTTCCAATTAAGGAGTGCAGATTTTTTCATGTGATTTTAAAAACTAATTTTTTTTGTAATTGGCGGACTTCTTGGAGCTTTCTGCGGTTAAATATTTTATTTTTCAATGGAATCCGACTAAGAAAATGAAAGTACCTGAATAGAGGAGGGTTATCTTGAAAATCAGAATTTTTGCTTTTTTACTGCTTTTTGCTTTTCTTGCATCGACAGGTCGCGCCCAAACAGGAATTTCAGGGCTGGCACTGGAAGTCGGCGGGCAGGCGGCCGGAATGGGTGAAGCTTATTCCGCAGTAACTTCCACTCCGATGGCTTTATACTGGAATCCCGCGGGGTTGAATCAGGTTTCGGACGTCCAGATTGCCATGGCGCACAATCAGTGGATACTGAATATCAAAAGCGATTTTGTGGCCATTGCCTGGCCCGTTCGAAATATTCACGTGGGCACTTTTGTAAGCCTGACGAATGTCGGAGGAATCGAATACAGGGAAGGCCCTTCGCAAAATCCTCTTGCTACTGTTGGCGAAACCTCGTTCGTAACCGGTGTGGGCGCTTCCAAAACGGCGTTGTCCTGGTTGGATGTGGGAATTGCCGTAAAATATTTGTACTACAAAGTTTTTATTAATCAAAGTTGGGGAATGGCTTTGGACGCCGGTGCCCAAGTGCGAACACCCGTTCAGGGGCTAATTGCTGCGGCCGTGATTCAGAATCTGGGAAAAATGACGCCGATTTACAATGAGAAAATGAAACTCCCTCAGCAGATGCGTTTGGGCGTTGCCTATCGGGTGCCGGGGAAAATTCTAAATGGAAACTGGATTTTCGCATCTGACTATTTTATTGGATTTTCGAGCAAAAATCACTTAAATTTTGGTATTGAATGCAAACTGTTTAATCAGTTGTCGCTTCGGGCAGGTTACCAGACCAATTACGAAATTAAGAGCTGGCACGCAGGGGCTGGCTTCAGAGGACACAACTGGCAAATCGATTACGGTTTTGTACCTCTTAATTTAGGACTTGATCCGGGGCACCGAGTGTCATTAATTTTTTATCTGTAAGCATAGCCGTTTCGACGGGGCAGTAGTACAGTTTTAAAAATGGAACAGAAACAGAGTTTAGTTAAGGAGTAAGAGTGAAGACGGTTACGCTTGTTTTTGGTGTTCACGATCACCAACCGGTTGGAAATTTTGATTTTGTTTTTGAAGATGCGTATCAGCGAGCCTATTTGCCATTTTTGGATGTTTTGGAAGCACACCCCCAAATTCGCCTGGCAATGCATTATTCGGGAATTCTCTTTGAATGGATTTTGGAACATCACCCGGATTACATAAAACGGCTCAAAAAAATGGTTCACTCCGATCAGATTGAAATGATGACGGGGGCCTATTATGAGCCGATTTTAATTTCCATTCCCGATGTAGACAAAAAGGGACAGATTCACAAATTAACAAAAACCCTTAAAAAGCAAACGGATTATTCCGCAAAGGGATTGTGGCTGGCAGAGCGCATTTGGGAGCCGCATCTGCCGAAGGTCTTGAAAGAGGCTGGAATTACGTACACAATTGTTGACGACAGCCATTTTAAATACGCCGGGCTTCGGGAAGAAGAGTTGGCCGGCTATTATGTTACGGAAGAGCAGGGGGCGACGCTTAATATTTTTCCGATCAGCGAAAAATTACGCTATGCCATCCCTTTTCAAGAAGTCAATGTCACAATGGATTTTCTGCGAAGCCTTGCCACAGAGGACGGATCGAAAATGGCTATTTTTGCGGATGACGGGGAGAAATTTGGTGTGTGGCCGGGAACGAATGAGCATGTGTACGAAAAAGGCTGGCTGGATGCATTTTTCACAGAGCTGGAAAAGAATATGGATTGGATTAAAATGATCCATTTCAGTGAAGCGCTCGAGCAAATCAAACCGTTGGGACGAGTTTATTTACCTACGGCATCGTATCGCGAAATGATGGAATGGGCCCTTCCGGCCCAGGCCACTCGCGAATTAGAGGATTTTGAGAAGGTCTTGAAACTTCAAAATCTTTTTGAACACTATGGAATTTATGTCCGTGGCGGTTTCTGGCGAAATTTTCTGGCCAAGTACTCGGAATCCAACAACATGCACAAAAAGATGCTCTACGTAAGCGAGAAGGTGTGGCGGGCAAAGGACAAACTCCCAAAACCGGCTTTTCAAAAAGCGCTGGATCACCTCTGGGCGGGTCAGTGCAACTGCCCCTACTGGCACGGGGTTTTCGGAGGGCTGTATCTGGCACATCTGCGTTTTGCTATTTATCAAAATCTTATTCAGGCGGAAGTAATTGCCGATAAAGCCCTTTCGTCGAAGGGGGAAATCCGGGCATTTAAAAAGGATTTTGATGGCAACGGCTATGAGGAGCTTTTGGTGGAAACGGAAGTTTCCAATCTCTATTTCGATCCTCATGTCGGCGGAAGACTATTCGAATATGATCTTCGGGAAAAGGCTCTCAATTTGCTGGACACGATGAATCGTCACGAAGAGGCGTATCATCGAAAATTAGCGGAAGCTGCACCCAATCAGCCTTCAGGTGACGGGGAAGAACTTGCCTCTATTCACGATCTTGTCATCACAAAGGAAGACGGGCTTGAAAAGCTGCTTAATTACGATTGGTATGGACATTACAGTTTAATCGATCATTTTTTTCATCCGAAAACGACGGTTAATCAGCTAATGGCCGTGAAGTACGGCGAAGATGGGGATTTTGTAAATCAGCCGTACCGTATTCGAACCCAACACAAAGATCGGGAATTGATACTTACGTTTACACGGGATGGCGGTGTTTGGGCTGATGGTGTCTGGACGCCCGTTCGGGTTCGTAAAAAAATCGTGGTAGGCGAGAAAAATTCTGCTTTGGATGTGAGCTATTCCATCGAAAATAAATCCGATCGTACCGTTTCCCTGTTTTTTGGCGTGGAATGGAATTTTGCTTTGATGGCCGGGAAAAGTGACGATCGGTACTATGAAATTCCGGGCGTAACACTGAAAGATAATTATCTGGCCAGTGTGGGAGAAACCCCCCAGGTTGCGGAACTTTGGCTGAAAGATGAATGGCTTAAAATCGGCATTCAGTTTTTGTTTGACCAACCGGCTACTCTCTGGCGTTTCCCGATTGAAACCGTTTCGCTCTCCGAAGCCGGTTTTGAAAAAGTGTACCAAAGTTCCGTGGTTGTGCCAACGTGGAATTTTGAACTCAAACCGGGACAAAAAAAATCGCTGCATTTTCTGAACAAAATACTCTCTCTTTAAGCGATTAAAATTATGAAAAATCTCTTACGCAAAAAGCAATTTTTTGTAATCCTGTTTCTGACGGGTCTGTTTCTGTATCAGTTTGGCGGACAAATTGTTCTGTCAACTACGACCACATTTGACCAGATTCGACGCTTTATTATGGCATTTAATGCCATTCGTGAGTTTTACGTAGATGACGTCAGTCCTCAGATTTTAGTAAATTCCGGAATTCGCGGTATGTTGGAGGAGCTGGATCCCCACTCGGTGTTTATTCCGCCGGAGCAATTAAAAGAGCTTAAGGAGGAATATTCGGGGGAATACACAGGGGTGGGCATCGAATATGTGGTTCAAAATCATCTGCCGATTGTGATTTCGCCTATTCCCGACACCCCGGCCGAAAAACAGGGCATTCGCCCGGGGGACACCATTGCCAAAATCGATGGAGAATCGACCTACGGTTTGACGGACGAGGAGCTTCGCCGTAAACTCAGGGGGCATCCCGGAACAACGGTTCAGCTGACCATTCGCCGGGAAACGCTGCCAACGCCGCTTACGCTCACTTTGGCACGGGCAGAGATTCCTGTGTTAAGCGTTCGCACGCATTTTATGTTAGATCAGGGCGTCGGGTACATTTATTTGTCGCGCTTTTCAAAAACGACTGAGGAAGAATTCCAGAGGGCGTTGGTCGATTTGGAATTGGCAGGAATGAAGAAGCTGATTTTGGACATGCGCTACAATCCAGGGGGCTATCTGGAGCAAGCCGTAAAAGTGGTAGACAAATTTCTTCCCGGTGGAAAACGAATCGTGTATACGCGCGGCCGCATTCAATCGG
>CAZIYL010000169.1:0-5384 GCA_964543425.1 uncultured Deferribacteres bacterium | reverse complement strand
CTTTCCGCTGGAAATCCAGATAGTTTTCAAGAGGAACTTTTTTTTCGTACGATTTCCCAATATTGTAGGGCGGCGAGGTAACCACCAACTTGGCTGTTTTGTCAGGAATTTGACGCAGCAGCTCTAAACAGTCACCTTTGTAAAGAACAACATCGGCACTGTTTTTAAAGTCATTGCTAATGATTAAGCCCATAATTAAATCTTTCTTTCAACAACTTTTTAGCCGTTTTTGGCATTTCTTCCCGATGGCTTTGCATAAAAGACTCCACAGCTTCCGGAGCATCCTTTGCCGCAAATTTCAGAAGACGGGCGACTCCCTTCTGAACCACGATAATTGGATCATTTAGAAGTTGCTCCGCAATAGCAAGAGCCTCCTCCGTTTCCACAATTAAATGGATGCCCGATTCCGGTTTTGGCAAAAACAGGGCGGTTGCCGATGCCCGTCTTCGCCAGGAATTCTGACTTGTCGTCCACTTTCGAACACTTGCCAATCGTTCGGGGTACATTTTCAGAAGAACCGCCAATTCCTGACTTAATGCATCGCAGAGTGTGGCATCTTCCACATCATCCAGCCACCGACTCAAATAGTCGAATAAATTCCAATCGTATTCTCGCCGGTAAAAATCCAGTAAATAAATAGCGAGGCGTTTTTCTTCCCAGATGTCTGAGTTCCACATTTCTTTCAGAAAAGGGTACACGCGATCGAGCGCAAATCGATGCCCTCGAGTGGTGTAATAATCTCTCGCCAGCCGACGAATTATATCGGATCTGACGCCCAGGACGCGTGCCGAGGTTTTTAGCAAGCGTGTTGTTCGCTCCACCTGCTCGGGTTCACCGTAGCTTAAAAGCGTCTGGTGAAGCGCATCAAGCGATTCCGACAATTTAGACATAATCCCGATGCTTTTCCTTATCGAAGTTAATTTCGATTAATTTTAGAATTTCTTCCATTCCCGATTCCCCCAGCACTTCCACCCGGGAGGGTCGGCCGCCCCCCTTCACCGGCTGAATGGTTCGAATATCTTCTAACCATTCTCTAAAATCTTCCACACCTTTCTCAGGCCTAGCGAGAACCAGCCGCCAGGAATCTTCCATTCTGACGAAAATAGCCGCACTCAGGTTAAATTCCTTTACAAGATTTTGGGCAACCTGCTTAGCATCGGCAAAATCAACCTGATCAAAAATATGAAGAACAAAAGATTTGCCTTCCTTTTTGGCCTGATCAACCAGCGTCAAAGCCTGCTGTTCGGCCCAAAACTCCTTGAGTCGCTGGATTTCCTTTTTTTGTGATTTCAAAATGGCTTTTAAATCTCTGACTCGTTCCGGCAATTTTTCTTCACCGGCGGTTAATTCCAGATTCAACTTCCTTGCTATTTTCCACAACGTTTGGTAATGCTGAATGGCTCGTTTTCCCGCGTAAAAAAAGAGCCTCAAATTACCCCGCAATTTCTCCCAACGGACGATTTTTACCAGCTGCACTTCTCCTGTCCGGCCAACATGTGTTCCTCCGCAGGGATCGAGATCAAAATTCTCAATCTCAACAAGACGGATTTTTTCCGTTACTTCCGGCATTTTTCGCAGCGGAAGATGCGAAAGCTTGTTCGGATTGACAAAAAATGCCTTCACGACTCGATTTTCAGCAATTACGCCGTTTGTCAAATTTTCAATCGCAGCGACTTCTTCATCGGAAATGTGAGTCAGCTTTACATCGATAGTGGAAATCTCTTCACCGAGGTGCGAAGACAGCGTTTCCGTATTCAATTGGCGCAGAAACGCCCCTGCCAGAAGATGAAAACCTGTGTGCTGCTGCATAAAATCGAACCGGCGTTCCCAGTTGATTTTTCCAGTCACACTTGTACCGGATAGCTTTCCGGCAATTTCGTGCCAGATCACACCCTTCTGCTCGACAACATCCACCACGGGAACCTCATTCAGCCAGCCGGTGTCGTGTATTTGCCCGCCGGACGTCGGGTAAAATGCGGTTTTGTCAAGGCGGACAAATGCCCTGTCGCCGTCCCGACGCATTTCTTCCACCGACGCCTTAAATTCGGTTTTGTAGCTATTTGTGTAGTACAGGCGTTCTGTCATGTCAAACGGATCGCTCTTTGGTTTTATTCAAACAATTTGTAATTTTGTCATTTTCCAAACAGAGAGAAGAATTAATGTACGTATTTTTATCGACAACGAATTATTCAGGATAAATAATGTGCTGCTCAATCCCGAAAATCCTGTCAAAATATTTTTATGGTTTTACCAGATTTGAACATCCCAGACCTCGGCTCGGGGAAGACCGGAGAATTGCCAGCTTTTCCCGCCGTTATTGCTTTTGTAAATTCCGCTTCCGGCCGTGCCGGCAAAAATGATTTCAGAATTCTTCGAATAAACAGCCAGGCCATGGATCGTCTTTTTTTCAAGTCCCCTGCCTGCGCTTTTCCAATGCTTTCCACCGTCCACACTTTTGTAAACACCGTTTGCGAATGTCCCCGCGTAGAGCACGCCCTTTCGATTCGGATCCACGGCCACAACGTACACGGTTTTGTTCTCTATTTTTCCCCGCGAGCGAATCCATTTGAGGCCCTTATCTGCGCTCCGGTAAACACCGCGGTCTTCCGTTCCCGCGTAAAAAACAGACGTATTAAAACTATCTTGCCTGAGATCCAGAACCGGAATACCGGCAAAACCTCTACTTTCCCAGGTTTTCCCGCCATTTAGAGATTCAAACAATCCGGACTCCGATCCCAGCAGCAGGTGCTCGGGATTGCTTCGATCCATGACAAGCGCCGAAACAAATTGATTGTCGAGGCTCGCGAGTCCCGTATTGGAAGCCTTCCAGCTTCGTCCGCCATCCTCCGAAAGGAAAATGCCGTACGGTGTTGCGGCAATTAATTTACGAGGCGTTTTCGGATTCACCAACACCTGTTGAATCTCCGTTTCATGCCAATTTGTCAGAATTTTCCAATGACTGCCCGCATCCATGGTACGCAAGACACCGTTCCCGCTGGCCAAGTAAAATGTTTTCCCCACGTGACTGGGATCCATTGCAAATCCGAAACAGCGAATATTTTTCCAACCGAGGTGCTGCCAGCTTTTCCCTATATCCTGACTGACAAACAGGCCGGACGGAGGATTTTTCGCACCGACCACGTAATTTTTTGTCGCTAATACACAGGCATAAATTGTAGGATACTGCGCATGGAGATTACTCATCGATGAAAATAATGTCATTACTAAATAGGGGATTAAAATTAATCTTAAATGATTTTTCAATGGTTTTCCCTTTAATTTTGTGTGAAATATGTAAGTATTCTTGATTATGTACGGGCAAAACTTGTGTCTGCCCACTAATTTGACAAATTTTTACGAATTGATTTTATTCTGAATCTCCAAGGCAAACCGCCTCTTCTTGTGGAAATGAAAAATGCACACATGGAACGAGCAATTATTCCACCCGCAATGAAAGCATTTTGCAGGCATTACACATGTCCCAGAGGGTCATTCTTACAAGAGGTTTTTATCACTCCACGAAATACGAAAATTCGACGATTTATTTTATTCCGATGTGGATGATCTGAAAAGACTCTATTGTTGATAAGCCTGCAATTTTTTCCATCTCCAAAAAGCCCTTTGATTCTATCGATTTCAGAGGCTGTATTAAAAATAAAAAAACCCGCCTTCAGTTGCAAGCTATTTGTGAAAATAATAAACAAGAAACGAGGAAATTTTGGAACGGTGCAAAGGACACGTTTGCTTTTGAAGGATTTCAATTGAGATTCAATCCGATTAACAGCAATCGTGAAAAAATAAAATGCCCTGCAATATTTTCAATCCAATAGCTTACTCCACCGAAATCCAGCGGGAAAGGAGTGTCTTAACTATTTGATAAACAATGAGGTACAAAACCACCAAAATCGAACAGCCAACAAAAATCCATTTGAGTGTGGCCGCAACGGAAGCCAGAAATACCAATTTCCCTGAAATATTTGGGAATTGAGAAAAGACAATTAGATGAAGTGTGTTTTCAATGTAATCCAAAAAGGCTGCAAAAAAAGGTAAACCTACCAGCACGATGCGGGCGGGTTGGCTGAACATATTCCAGATATCACAAAAATAGGAAATCGTGCTCGCCAAAAATGTTGCGTAAAAAAGCGCGTAGATGTAATCAATCCACATCGTGTGTGCAGTCAAGGCAAGCCCTTCAGGCCCCCAGAGGCGAATGATCGTTCGCGCAACATCGGCTGAAAAGGCAAATTGGAGTCCCAGAATCCCGTTGGCACCTCCACCCGTCGCGCGCTGATCTATTTTTGAAAGGAGAGTCATGAAAGCAAAAACCCCAATCCCCGAAATCACAACAATCCAGAGATTGGCTAATCTTTTGTCGAATGCCTTAATTGATTGTATCATTTTCTAAAGATGCGCTTGAATGATTAACAAGCCCTGAACCGTCAGATTTTTTTCGGGACCTTTATGAACCGCTTTCGCTGCATCCCACAAAGGAACATTTTTAGCCAGTTTCCGCTTCACTGTTGCAATCCGGTAATCGATTTCCCGGACATCCGCTTCGCTTTGATTCAGAGATTTCTCCAACCGTCAAGAACTCTCAAATTTATGGTAACTGATACTGATTACATCGGCTCTTTCAGCGAATAATATGAACACTGCTTTTCAATTAATAGCGTTCTCTTTTTTTCTATTAACGGCGCGTTTTGCGGGGTCTAGTTCCATTTTTCGCAGGCGGACACTCTTTGGCGTCACTTCTACCAATTCATCTTCGGCAATGAATTCTATGGATTGATCCAGCGAAAGAAGCCGTGGCGGGCGAAGCGTTACCGTAGCATCCGACGTTGAACTTCTCATATTCGTCAGCCTTTTCTCTTTCGTAATATTCACATCCAGATCCCGGATGCGGTTTCGCTCACCAATAATCATGCCCATGTACACTTCCGTTCCCACCTCTATAAAAAGTTCTCCACGGTCTACCATTGCCAGACTGGCGTACGTAGTAACACGCCCGGGGCGATCCGCTACCAGCGCACCGGAATTTCGCTGCGGGATTGGGCCAAACCAAGGCTTGTAATCTTCAAAAAGCGTGTTCATTACGCCGGTACCCTTTGTATCCGTCAAAAATTGGCTTCGTAAACCGATCAATCCGCGGGAAGGAATTAGAAATTCAAGATTGACACGGCCGCGTCCATTGTTGGTCATATTTACCATTCGTCCCTTTCGTCCCGAGATTTTTTCGGTTACCACGCCCACAAACCCCTCTGGGACATCGATAAACACGTGCTCCACCGGCTCAAGTGTTACTCCATTCTTTTCCCTGGTAATAACGTGTGGTTTGGAAACCATGAATTCGTAACCCTCGCGGCGCATGGTTTCAATCAGAACGG
>CAZIYL010000168.1:0-5493 GCA_964543425.1 uncultured Deferribacteres bacterium | reverse complement strand
CGGTTCTTTGTGCATCAGCTTACGATACCAGTAACCGTGGTGTTTTTTGCATTCTTCGCATGGCATTTTCCCTGTAATACTAACCAGACTCATAGGATACTCACTCGGGTGAAAAATCACAAAAAAGAAATGCCACACTAAAATCGCCAGTGTTGCAAGAATCGCCTCGAAATAGTGGAAAAGCAAACCAATGGGAACAATCCATCCGCCAAAGAGGTTTGCTGAAATTACCGGAAACCAAAGAATCAATCCTGAAATTCCCATCACGGCCGTTCCCCAAATCAGCGCCCAATACTCTGCCTTCTCCGTATAATCATATTTATCGTATTCCGGTTTTGTTTCCCGAAGCCCAAGATAATATTCCACGCTATAGGCAGCATCGGTAATATCTTTTAAAACAGGAATCATGTAGCGTAACTCGACATGGCCTCGCCGGGTAAAGAAAATCCAAAAGAGATGGTAGAAGCTCGTCAAAATAAGCGTTGTGCCGGCAATTCTGTGGATTAGACTCCTTGAGGCTTCATTCATGCCAATTGAGAATAAAAATTTTACCCAGAAGGCATCGTGGAACTTCAGCGCAAATCCTGTAATTACCAGTGTTGTGAATGACAGAAATAGTAGCAAGTGCTGAATAATCATATTTTTATTAAAACGAGTAATGGATGGTTCACTCACAACTTTCTTGTATTTTCGGATAACCGCCTGCAACCAGATAAGGAAAGTATGCAGGAACATTGAACCGATAACAGAGATAATCAACAAGATGTAAATTTTCGTAATGATGTCGGAGGCTTCGGCCAGGGCTGCACTGCGCGGTTGGTGAACCGGAATCGACGCAAACTTTTTGCTTGCACCCGGGTGGCATTTTCCACACGTTCGATCCAGATTGTTTTTATTGACGGTTGATCTGGGGTCCCAAGAGGGGTAAATATTGTGGACGCCATGGCAGCTTGTACAATTGGCGGCAATTTTCGATCCCCCTTTGATAGCTAACCCATGATAACTGTTTTCGTATGTGAGGACGCGATCATTCGGCATCCCAAATTTATCGTTTAGTGTTTCGCTGCCATGGCATCTGGCACAAGTTTGCTGCGAAACATCTTCAGTATTTACGGCAGAATTTTTGCTGGTTACTCCCTGAATCGAATGCTCCCCATGACAATCCGTACAGTTGGGAGCATCATCCACACCCTTTAGAAGTGCCTCTCCGTGAATGCTGTCAATGAATTGCTTGTATTCAGTATAATGGCATTTACCACAGGTTTCAGGAACATTCCGGGAATTAATTTTTGAGCTGGGATTGGATGACGGAAGAATTTTGTGTGCACCGTGACAATCACTGCAAGTGGCCGCATTTTTCCCCTCCTGAAGCATCCGGCTGTGGATACCGTGCATGTAGTCTTGCGTGGGATCCATCACGGGGATATTGTGCCGCTGATTAAATGCCGGATCTCCATGGCATTTGGCACAGGTTTTGGGTTGATTTAATTTTGATGTCGGTGCATTAGGATTGTTCGATGCATGAATGTTGTGAGAACCATGACAATCGGCACAACTGGGGGCATCCTTTTCGCCCCTTAAAAACGCTTTCCCGTGTGCTCCTTTTGCATAATCATGATAAATATCATCATGACACTGCGCACATGACACCTTTTTAGGTCGTACTTCGTGAGGCGATTCCTTTACATCCGAATGACAATCCGTACAGGATAAACCGGCATGTACGGAATTCTTTAATGAATCAACCCTAACATAAAGCGAGACCTCTTTCCCCTGTTCATTTTCACCGGTGAATCCGGGATCACCATGACATTCCAAACAATCCTGATTGCTTTGTGCCTGAACAAATGGATGATCGGAGTGGTTAATGAATAAAATTGTGGCAAGAACAAAAATTAAACCAATGGCCAACGCCATTCCGAATCGCTTTGCCTTTTTCATAACAAATTTATCCTTCCTTCTGCAATTGATAAAACGAATCTATTTTAGTCAGAAATAGCTTTATGCAACCAATTTGTTAGTAATCCCGAAATGCCATATAAAATATGTTTAAAAACTTCTAAAATATAAAGGAAGAAAGAATATTTAACGCTTGATTTGCATCAATTTAACTCTAAGGTAATATTGAATACTAATTTACACTTTACTGAATAAAAATCAATAAAAATTTTTACTTTTTTATTTCTTTTTATTTTATTTCCCTTTTTGGGCTTAATTTTGTTGAATTATTCAACAGAGCTTGTTTTGTTCGATCACATCAGCCGGAATAGCTATCGAAAAGGAATTCAAACGCAGACGGTAAACTTTATTTTAGGGCATACCCCAAAGTTATACAATTCGTGAGTAGACTTTAAAAAGCACTAATTACACGAATTGGAATCCAGTCAACTTCTAAAAAATCAATTCGTGCCAATTTGTGTAAATTAGCGGGCAATATCTTTCTATAGTGAACGCATTCATTACAAACGAAGATTTTAGCAAAAAATAAAAAAGCATCCCATTTTGTGGGATGCTTTTTTTCACTAAAATATTATTCTTATTTCTTGGGGATATTGTGAGCAATCTTTTTCCAAAATGTTGCATAAACAAATTTTTTGTACGTTGGGCTTTCCGGATTATGGCATTCAACACATGTTTTTTCGTTTGGTTGAACATATCCAACCGTAGAACCTTTGATTTGATTTTTATAAAGCTTCCTCATTACGGAAGATTTCCAGTAGGCCGAGCCCGGACCGTGGCAGGCTTCGCACGTTACGCCGTCTTCCATATGGTATTTGGGGCCGAAAGCCGTTTTGGGAGCTCCGTACCCGGTTACGTGACATTTCAGACATTTTGGGCTTTTCTGGGGATCTGCGATACCTTTTTTCTTGGCAACGGCTTTTGCCTCTGCCGTTTCCAGGGTTTCGTACGCCTTGGCATGTGCACTGTTTTTCCAAATCTTATACTGGGCGCCTTTCCGCGGACTATTATGGCACATTTTGCATTTTAGCACGCCAATATACTTGAATTGGCCTTTTTTTGCCTTTGGTGTCCCGGAAATGCCCATGCTCATCCATGCCAGAACCAAGCCAACGGCAAACATGACACCCAAACCAATTTTCATTCTTCCAATTTTCATGGAATGAACCCTCCTTTTTTAATTGGTTGTAATGAAAAAATCCACCTATTTGATTGCGCTTTTACTTTTGCTCCACAAAACTAATTATTCCTATTCATTAATGATTCTGTTGATTTAGTCCCATTTTTTGAGAATTTCCAAAATTCAGACATCATAACTTCAATGTTTACAATTGACGATTTTGCTGCGAATCACTAAAATCAGACTTTTTCAACAGAGTTACTAATCACTTAATAAATTATAAATATTTGGCTAAAAATCAAGTAAAAAGTGGGGATTTTAAAGTTTTTTTAAAATATTTTGTTAGAACTAAAACATTTTGAAATGAATTGCGATCTACCACTCATGGCTCAGGGTTTCGGTTTTGTGAATTTATATTTTTTAGCAAGGATTCTATTCCCCCTACAATCTACACATTTCCGCAAAAAATCGGCGAGGGTTTTATAAACCACAAGCTTTGCATGTAATCCCAAATCTTTTGCAAATTGCGGAACACACCGGTGGATGTAATTTTCGAGAAAGAGGTCCACTCCCTGACTCGTTGTCCGGGTTAACCCCTCAACTTTGGAGGCAGTCAGCAAAAAGGCCAAAAACTCCAATTCGGTTGAGATGTGATCGGCCATCAAAAAATCAACTAAAAAGCCCCAGCCTGCGTAGATCTCCGGAAGCACGTCATTCACGTGACCAAGCATTCGGTCTTCGAGGAAGGCTGATTCCTGCGGCGGACAGGGAGTATGTGGGTAGCCGCTGATAAATAGTGAGGTGTATTCCGCCTGCAATGCTTCCAGCGGCTCTTTTTGGAAACCACTCACAATGCCCATTAACCCGGCATTTTTTTCGGCGTAGAGATTTCTCTCGTGAAAAAGTCCCACACCAAAGGTATTTAAAGGATTGAGCAGGGTGAATCCCCCAAATGCCCCGGCAGCTTCCAAAAACTGCCTTCGCGCTAGTTTTTGGCTCATTCAAATCCTCCGATCTTTTTGATGACGGGTTGGAGCGAAATCTCATGCCAATCCAACATCATTTCCTTGGGTGAAAAACCTAAAGCCAGACCCAAGATTTCCGGCAAATAGAAAACCGGAATTTCGTGACTCAAGTCGATTTCCTTCTGGTAAACATCCAAGGCTTTAAAACAGAGCGGACACGCCGTCACAATGGCATCTGCCCCGGAGTCATGCACACCGTCAAGGTACCGCTTGCCAAGCTTAAGGGAAACCTTCCGGTTTGTGTAATAGGAATGGTAACCGCAACAAGCAAATTTGGTTTTGTAATCTACATAAGAAATTCCCAAGCACATCGGCCAATTTTTCGAAAGATTGTGAATTACGATAGTCATCGAATTTGATATACTCGGTCGGGCGAAGGATGTGACAGCCGTAGTACAAAGCCACGGTAAAACCCTTCAGTTTGCGGCGAACCTTTTCTTTGATTTTTTCCAGGCCAATATCGCCCACCAAAATCCACAGGAGATCAGTGATGTCAGAGGTTCCGCTATATTTTAGCTCTTCTTTTTCCAACTCCTGATTTACCCGAGATTGGAGTTTTTCATTGTTATCCAGTTCATATTTTATTTTTCGATTTTCATAAAGACAAGTATTACAAGGCGTCAAAAATGGCAAATTTTCCTTTTCAGCAAGAGCCATATTGTGTGCATTTAGGATAATGGCTTTTGCCGAGTCGCTTTCTTCCAAAACACCGGCGCCGCAGCATACCGCACCCTCGAGGAGAGTAAGCTGCACATCGATTACTTGTAAAACTTTTTCAATCAGCTCATAAAAACGGGCATCCGTTCCCTGAAAACAGCAACCCGAATAAAATCCATACCGGTGCTGGGACATTTGATTCCCTCTGAAATTAATTTTGGCTACTCCATTAATTTTCGGATAAATCGAATTCTTGGGACTTTCTTTGGAAATGGTGGCACAAACCGTTTTTTCCTAATTAAAAACCACTCCAACCGAAAAATCTTTTCCCAAGCCGAAAGAATTTGACCAGGCGTTTTTTTGGGTAAATCCACATGGAAATAGAGCATAGTTTTATTAACTTGCCCATAGCGGGATATATCAGATACATATTGATGCACCCGTCGAGCTCCCATGCTTTTGTCTCGATTTTCTTCAATCACCTTTTTACGCAGCTTGATGATGGCCTTTAGAGGTTTCGTCTGCGTTGGACATGCATTGAGGCAAGCATTACAATGCGTACACGACCAGAGGCCATTATCCAGGGCGATCTTTAATTTTTGACCCCGTTCGGTATCTCTTTTAGCCGAAGCAAATCGAAATGCCTTCGCCAGGAAAAGAGGCCCAATTTAAGTCTCATCCACAGGAACAACGGAACAAACCGACATACAAATATTGCACAACATACAACTC
>CAZIYL010000167.1:0-5535 GCA_964543425.1 uncultured Deferribacteres bacterium | reverse complement strand
TTAACGTATTTTCACTAAATATTTTTCAATCACTTTTGCAAAACTCGCAACGGTAAAGATTTAAAATCACTAAGGGAATTTAAAGATGAAAAGAAGGGAATTCTTGGAGACTTCCGTTTTGAGTGGAGTGACCCTGGGATCGCCTTTGACCACTCCGTTAATCTTGAAACGCAAAAAGGTCAGCGTAAAGGATTTAATCGACCACAAGCACATTTTTGTGGCGAAGGAAGCGCAATTCTACAAGAAATTGGAACACGGGAAAGTTCAGTGTGAAATTTGCCCCCGGAAATGTGTAATCGATAAAATGGAACGGGGGTTTTGCGGGAACCGGGAAAATCGCGGCGGAACGTATTACGTTTTGGCGTACGCGAATCCTTGTGCGGCACACATTGATCCTATCGAAAAGAAGCCGTTTTTCCACTTTTTACCCGGAACACAAGCCTTTTCAATCTCCACGGCTGGCTGCAATCTGGTGTGCAAATTTTGTCAGAATTGGCAGATTTCTCAGTTTCGGCCGGAACAAACGGAAAATATTTATCTCCCACCCAATAAGGTTATTGAAGTTGCCAGAGATCGAAATATAACGTCCATTGCCTACACTTACGCAGAGCCTGTTGTGTTCTACGAGTATATGTACGACACATCCGTTGATGCCCGGCGGGAGGGCGTTCGCAGCGTGATGGTTTCGGCAGGATTTATTAATCCGGATCCGCTTCGGAAGCTGGTAAAAGTTCTGGATGCCGTTAAAATCGATTTAAAGGCCTTTACGGAAAAATATTATCATGATGTGTGTTCCGCAGAGCTTAAGCCCGTTCTTCAGACGCTGGAAGTGCTTCACGAAGAAAAAATCTGGTTTGAAATTGTGTACCTCGTGGTTCCCACTCTAAACGATTCGGTAAACGAGGTTCGGCAAATGAGCCAATGGATTATGAAAACACTTGGGCCGGATGTTCCGCTCCATTTTTCCCGATTTTATCCAATGTACATGCTGAAAAATTTACCCCCTACGCCGGTTTCCACATTGGAACGACTGCGAAAAACGGCCCTGGATGCCGGGATTCATTTTGTTTACATTGGTAATGTGCCTGGTAACCCGGCAGAAAGCACCTATTGCCCCCACTGCGGGAAGCGGTTGATTTACCGAATTGGCTATGAGATCATCGAAAACAATTTGAAAGACGGAAAATGTCCCTATTGCGGAACCAAAATTCCGGGTGTGTGGAAATGAAGGAAAAGGGGTTGGGAGAAAGTTGGGCTGCTGTTACCATAATAAATTTTGGTGTTTAAACCAGGGTTTGTGAAAGTATTTATGATATCACCGGGCTGTAGAATTGTGAATGTGAGGAGCTTATTTCAGAATGCAGGAAACCGGAATTGTTAGAGAAATAGATAAAGAGAACGCTGTAGTCGAGTTGACGCTGGTGTCATCGTGTGCTAACTGTGCGCTTCATTCGGTTTGTAATCCCAGTGAAGTGGAGAAGCCCGTGCTAACGGCTGCGAATCCCATTCATGCAAAGGTTGGGGATTGGGTAAAGCTGGAAATGAACCCGGGGGCGGCCGTAACGTCCGCCTTTTTGATTTTTATTTTCCCTCTGATTGGATTGGTGGCAGGCTACTTTGCCGGGCATCCCTTTGGGCATTCCGCAGAAATTCTTGGTACCATTGCCGGATTTGCGCTTTTTCTGTTCGTTGTAAAATTACTGGATCCGATTCTTACAAAAAAACGCTCTTTTAAACCGATGGTCATTCAGGTGTTGAGCAATACTTTGCCGGTCAATATTGAGATAAAAAGCGAATCTGCCAAAAAATGATACGATAAAGAGGAGAGCAAGATTATTGAAATTTTCAGCCAATGCCTGGATGCTTTACGCAAGGTGGATTTTTATTCCGGCTTTGCTCTTTTTGCCGATTGGGCGGGTTGCCGCAGTGCCGTTTGGCGGGGAAGATGCCATGCCGGTTCGTGCTCATCGTTCATTCTTCCGTTTGCCTGTTTCTAACGGACTAATTGCAGCTACCTTTAATATCAATAAGCAAGTGATTGATGGGCTTTGGCCTCACATTTACAAAATGATCGATAAAGGGCGTCCGGTTCCTAATTTGGTTGCCCAAATTGGATTTCAACTGGAATTGGACAACAAATCACTTGGGTTAAAAGACCTGGATTTTGCGGGCGCTTCTTATCTCAATGGAACGGGAATAATTCATCTTAAATATCGTTGGAAGGACTGGCACATTGGGTTGAGCCTGTTTGCTCCAATGGCAAAAATGGAAAGGGCTTTGGTTGCAATTGTTCAGGTAATTCCTCCACAGGAAAATAAAACAAAATCGATCACCATTACCCGGTTTCCCCAAAATATTCACGGCATTATAATAACTGAAACATCTGAGTGGGTTAGGGATCGCTTGTTCCGGAAGATGTTCATTTTTTCCGTTGAAAAAGAGGAAACTAATTTTCTGAAATCGGGCGTAAAAACAACGCCCTCCCAGGCGTTGCTCTTTGAAACGGCCTGGTGGAAAAATTGGCAGAAATCCTCAATCATTCCTGAAAAATTATCTTTGCAGCAACGCCATCTGTACTTACAATCACTGGTTGTATTAAAAATGGCTCAATGCCGCGAGGCGGGAAGCGGGAACGGACAAATTTTGGCCAGTTTGCCGCCGGGAATGTGGAATATTGCCTGGGTTCGAGATGGTGTGTATTCGATTGTGGCCCTGGCAAAATCCGGGCATTTTGAAGAAGCAAAACTTGGACTAAAATTCATGTTGCACGCGCAGAGCGGCTTTTACGAGCATTTTTTATGGAGGGGCCGGGATTACGGAGTGGGCGCGCCGTACCAGATTTCGGTTTGTCGCTATTTCGGCGAAGGGAGGGAGGAAAGTGATTTTAACGAAAATGGCCCGAACATCGAACTGGATGGTTTTGGCCTCTTTTTGTGGGCTCTCGATGAATATGTAAGGGCTTCAGGCGACAGATTATTCCCGGAGAAAAACTGGAAACTGGTCGTTGAAAAAATTGCACATCCTCTTTTGAAAAACATTGATTCTCTTGGCGTGATCCGCGCGGAATCCGGACCGTGGGAGCGGCATTTGCCCGGGAATCATTTTGCATACACAACAGAAGCCGCCGTCAAGGGATTTGAGTCAATGAGCCATTTGGCTCTGATTCTAAATGACCACCATTTGCACCAATTTTACGGCAAGGTTGCGGCGGATTTGAAGAACAAATTTATGGTTGTTTTTGTTGATTCTACACGGCAAATCCTCAAAGGGCGCGCGAGCGATCAGTTTCCGGAAAATCTGGACGCCTCTGCAATTGAAGCCATTAATTGGAGAAGTGTAAATCCGACCTCGGAACTTTCCCGAAAAACCCTTGCCTTGTATCGTAAAAAACTGCACATTGAGAATAGAACTTACCGTTTTTGTCGGCTTTTGAGTTCAGATTGGTACGACAGTCAGGAGTGGGTATTGGTTGATTTTCGAATGGCAAAGGCTCTGCGGAGTGATGGTCAAGGAAAAGAATCAAGGCGAATTGTGGGCTGGATTGAAGATCAGGCGGCAGAAAATTTCAATCTCATTGCAGAATTATTTGAGGCCAAAACGGCTGATTATCAGGGCGCGGTTCCGATGGTCGGATATGGGGCAGGAGCATATATTCTAAATTTTTTGGAATGATTAAATCATTGCGCAAATTTGGATGCCCGTCAATTGCATGAATTTTAATTCGAATAATTTCAATAAAGTCAATTTGCTGAAATTGGTGATAGAAGATTTTTAAGAACAGACTCATAATTTATTTTTTAAATCTTTAGCTATTTGGGAATTCCAGGAATAAAGGGAGGAAAAATTCAGATGAAAATTCAAATTGAAAAACCCAAGGAAAAAAAACTTGAGGAATTAGGCGTGAAAAGCTGGTCCATTTGGGAACACGATGCGGGAAGTTTCCCCTGGCACTACGACATGACAGAGGTCTGTTACGTTCTGGAGGGAAAAGTAAGGGTTAAAACGGATGAAGGAACCGTTGAATTCGGCACGGGTGATCTGGTAACATTCCCCAAGGGACTCTCCTGCGAATGGCAGATTGTGGAACCCGTGAAAAAACAATACACCTTTAAATAGTGTCTGAACGAAAACGTGCCACAAGACTCTTGTTTGTGAAATTTGATTTAGCTAATTCTTTATTTCTTATGGCAAGCCAACGCAAGCAAGAGGCTTGCCTTACATTTTTCAGGTGTTTTTATTCAGGCACTAAATAGGATTACTGGAGTTTTTTCGGGCGCTTTTGTTGTTTAAAAGCGCCCGACTGGTTTCAGAATCAAATATCGGGGTTGTTCTTTTTTAATTTGACATATGCCCAGTAGTAAACGCCCCATTTGTGAATCTCATTCTGAAGATATTTTCCTCCGAGGTGAAGTGTGCCCGCCTTTTCTTTTTGAAGCATTTCCTCGGAACTTAAATGGTATTTATTTTCCAATTTTTTTAGATTGGCCTTAAGATCACTAATAAATTCGTAATAAATAGGGGTTTTCTTTTTTATGGCCATTTATTTTTCCTCACGTTTTTCTAAAATGCAGCCGCCGTACCATTTTTCTCAGTAATCCATTGGGGCACCCAGACCAGCCCGACGAATTCAACAGAAATATTTGTTTTTTGAGGGTGAATGTCAACGGTTTTTATTTCCTCGAGAGAAAGGTCAAATTTTGCCGAATGCGACTCAACTTTATTTTGAAACTTATCTTGTAATTCTTGCAATTGCTGTTGCAGTAATTCCAAACGGGCTTTGGCACGAGCCACGTCACTCGCTTCTTTGGCAGTTCTACCGGCGCTGCGCATGGTACTGCCCGGTGTGTAAATGGTAAATTCGGCGGAGTTTTTCAATCGGCGAATATGGTCGCCATCTTCACCCCATTGAGCCAGACCGTTTTTCCACAAATCAGCTTGTTTCGCAGCAAAATCTCCCGGGGACAGATTCTTCTTTCGCGCTTCGTCAGGGTTAATCCAGGAAAGAAAATCATCCGGCTGCAATTCCGGAAAGGTCAATAAAAGATTGGTCATGTCACCCTTTGGATCGATAATCAGAGACGGGATTCCGTCAATCGCGGCTTCTTCAATCAGGTAAATTCCGAGGCCAGTTTTCCCGCTGCCCGTCATCCCGATGCACACGGCATGCGTGGTTAAATCCTTCGAATCGTATAGAATCAGATCATTTTCGGTTTGGCCCGTTTGCAGATTGTGTTTCTTCCCAAGATAAAAAACACCGAGTTTCTCGAAATTCTCCATAAAAAATCTCCTGAATGTCAAATGGTTAATCATCAATATAAAAAAAAGAGGGACTTTTTCCAAATGAAAATTTTGTAATCCGTTGTATTTATGACTATTTCTAATTGCATAAAAAATTAAGTATTTTGGAAAATTTACCGGAAATGTCAGATTTCGCTTGATTTTTTAAAAGATTCTGATTAATTTTAATATCTAATAAAGGGGGTTCTTCGTGAGAATGCGTACTTTTTGGTCCATTTTTAAACGCGGTTCTAATCA
>CAZIYL010000166.1:0-5537 GCA_964543425.1 uncultured Deferribacteres bacterium | reverse complement strand
GGTCGATGGCTGTCGTTTACACGGTTGGCAAGAGGGCTGTGGCAAATTGCCAAAATCCCGTTTTCCCCCGGTAGCTTTCCCGCAGCAAAAGGGCAGGAATCTGTCATTTTCTCCTCACGTGTTCCGGCCGGTTTTTCAGCCTGGCGGGATTCCTCCCGTGTTCTGTTGGTGACGTACCCTTACGATACTAACGGGGACGGGAAGAAAACGGTTTCAGACAACGGTATTATTGCCGAGTGTTCGGCGCGCGCATTGCGCAACAATTATCCGGCTGGAACAACTCCCGCCGCGTACGAAACATCCGGTATTGGGGCATCGTATTTTCCGGTTTTCGGGAAAAATGGAAAGATTATTCTTTCATCCGCATTTTTGGGAAATGAAGACATCTGGGAACTGAAGCCCTTTGGAGAAATGCATGTTCCGGAAACCCCGCGGGAAATTATGGCTTTTGTCGATCGGCAATTTCCGCTTTTGCCAGTGCGGTATTTTCAGGCCCTCAACGATTCCTCGTTTCGCGCGGCTTGGGAGAAAAACCGACAAACGTACCTTTTACAGCGATTGTTTGTCCTAAGAAAGGGCCTACGGACGGCACGAAATTCCCCTGCCTATTTTTCTCGATTTTCGTTTGAATTGGGAGAGACGGCCGGGAAAATCGGTTGGACCACCCTCTCGCAAAACTATTATCGCCAGGCCGTTCAAGACGGCGCCACACAGAGCTCCTGGGCAGTTCGGGCACAATTGGCGCTCTGGAGACTTGGTAAGCTTAGGCCCTCAAAAGAGATTGCGAAAATTGACTCGCTTCTTTCTTTGAAACTTAAGAGGAAAACGTCCGTAGGGCTGCTTCACTTGCGTCAGGCGCAACTTTTAGCCAAACAGGGAAAATACAATCAGGCATTGCAATTGCTTCAATCCATTATCGATGAAAAAGCAATTGCTGCGGATGTGGTTTTTCGGGCAGGTCTTGCGTTGGGGGAGATTTACGCAGATCTGCAAAATTTTCAATTGGCAGTGAATACGGAAGCCGATCTTCTACGTGCCCACCCGGAAGCATTTTACTGGGATCAGGTGGTTCTTCAAAAAATCAACCGGATTCTTGCACGGAATCCGGAATGGTCCGATCCGGTTCAGGCGTATCAGTTCTTCATTCAAAAATATTCAGATATTCCCAGGCTTTTAGCTTGGGCGCAGTACAAAATCGGGCAGACGTACGAGGAGCGGGGAGATTTTCGGGTAGCCATTCGCGAATATGGCCGTACGCGAACCCATTATTCTGCCGAGCCTGAGGCTTATTTTCGGGCAACCGCCGGTTTGATTTCGATTAACCATTTTTTAAAAGATTCCCGCGCTCTGGTTCGTGTGTGTCGGGAAAGCCTTGAAAAGGGGAGTCCGTTGGATTCCACTCAAATCTGGTGGGTGCGGCAAAATCTAATAAGGGCGCGTCTGAACGAAGGGGAAAAACTCCTTTCACAAAATGATTGGCAATTGGGGCGGTCTGCCTTCCAATCGGTACTTGCTTTTGATTCACTGAATGTAGAAGCTCATCGGGGCGTGGTCAAGTGTGCCGACCGCGGCAATCAATTGGAAAATGTAATTGCGTACTACCGGAAGAAAATCCTGAAAAACCCGGAAAACGACGTTTACCTCTACAGTTTGGGTTTGGCTTATTCGTATCTGGCCACCCGGCAAAAATTGCTCTTGGATCAATATCGCCTGTTGCTGCTTTCAAATACCTACCTTGAAAAAGCCCTGAAACGAAATTACCGGTTGGTTTACGCGTACCTGACGTTGGGCTTCAATTACGAAACTCTGGCCGGTCTGGAGCGCACGCTTCGAAATCAAAAGGAGCCGATCCTTTCACGGGTGACTAAAGGGATTCTTGCGCCCGTATTTTGGGCGGTTCGCACCGTCACATTTCAAAAGGCGCCCACACAGCACCTTTGGTACGAGAAGGCAATTGACCTGCTCACCGTGGGCGTTTCAATTAATGGCGAGAAAAAAAATATGGCTTTGGAAGCGCAGCTCACGTTGAATTTAGCCAACAACTATTATCAGATGGGGGAGTTTGGCTACGAAAAAGCCTTTCACTATTACCGTGCCAGAATGCAACTGGATTCTACGTTTCGTTCTTTGCAGCAGGAAGCGCTGGTTTACGAGCGAATGGGGCACTGCGCCGTTATTCTCGAAAACTGGCCGGAAGCGATTAGTGATATTTCGAAATCGATTTCACTTTACCGCCAGCTAAAAAACACCCCCAAAATTTTGGAAAACACCGATCGGCTGGGCTGGGCCTATTTCATGTCGGGAGAGTACGATCTTTCGGTCGAAAAATACCTGGATATTTTGAAATCCGTTCGAACGCTTCAAAACATTCCGGAAAAAGAAAAGAGGCTGGAGAGGCTTCATCGGAATCTAGCCAATGCCTATCTCTATTTGCACGATTTTCAAAGCTCGCTGAAGCATTTGAAGATCGCTTTAAATCTCCTAAATTCCGGGAAGATAAAGGACAAGCGTTCGTTGAAGGGATATTTAAGAATTGAGTTTTTGGGTTACTCCATTCCCGTTTTTAATTTGAGTAAGCTGCTGGAGCAAGGCGGAAGTAAAGGGGTATTAACGGTGGCCAATGAACGGGCGCTTCTGTACAGTCTTTTGAGGAAAAATTATGAAGGACAAAAATATCTTCGCCAGGCCATTCGGGTTCTGGAAGAAAAAGAAAAACTGTTTCGCAAAGAAAAGGATCATTTAGCGCAGGCGGTTGCGGAAAATAATCTGGGCTATCTTTACTCGTTTTACGGCGATTACGAAAATGCCTGGAAGAAGTTTAGCCGCTCGTTTTCCATTTGCCGGGATAAAAAATACTGGTCCGGGGCAATCATTAATCTTAATAACATTGCCCGCCTGTCCCTTGCGTTTTGGACGAAAGAAAACCTGACCGGCGAAAAACCCAAGGGCATTACCGTTGATTACAAACGCGTCCTGAACCTTTTGACAACCGGCCGCGGCTATTTTAAAAACATTCCCTACGGGATGGCCAAAGAGCGGATGGCGCTGTTGTACCAAACCGGAATCCTGAAAACGCTGATTTACCTTTCGCCCGCGAATCAAAGGCAGGACACAACCCGCTTTCACACCGTTGAACAATTTGCGGCGGCTACAGACATCCTTCAAATTTACGGCCGGGCGCTTGATTTAGCCGTTCGCCTGCACTTGGCACGTGAGCAAATTGTTCTTCGGAAAAATCGTGCAGGCATTTATCTGTTTCTGGGATGGTCAAACGAGGCAAGAACGGACCTGGAAGCCGCCCGTCATCTCGCTCTTCAAAAAGGAGACTCCAATCTGCTGTGGCGCATCGATTTTGCCCTGGGTACTCTGAATCCGTCGGGAACGAAAAACGGAACGCCCGATTCCACAGCCTCACATCTGCTCAAGGAGGCCATTCAAATATTGGAAACCACACCGGACACAACCGGCGGACAGCAGCTTATCGGTGAGCCTCGTCTGGATCAAGAGCTCTGCTACGAAACGTATCTGAACCGGGAAGCCCGTGCTGGACGGGCTAAAAAAGCGCTCGAAATCAGCGAGAGGCGGGAAGAAAAGTTCTTTTTGGACGATATGAGCGGTTACAGATTGCAATTAAAACTGGAATCGCACAAAATCTTTTACGGCAATGCGCACTATTTGCTTCTTGAAATCGCACGTCAGAAAACACTTCTCCGCCAAATTTCGGCTCAAAAAGTCCCGAATTTTAATCATGAGTTGCGGGTAAAGGCTCATCTGGACAGTCTCGAGACAGAGTACACGGAAATGATTCGGCAGAATCTTCAGACAAACCCCGAACTGGTGGCGCTTGTGCAACCGATTACCCTTCCGATTGAAAAAGTGCAGGCGATTCTAAAGTCCGGTTCGGCTCTGATTAAATACGACCTGGGTCTGAAAAACAGTTGGATGTGGGTGATTACGCCTGACACGGTTTTGCAGGCGGAACTTCCCGTTTCGCAGCAGGAAGTGGAATGGCACGCGGAAAAAGCATTGTTGGGCGGGACAACGCACCCCGAGGCGGATTCCAACTTTCAATGGCTCGCTCAAAATCTGTTACCGCCGGTCCTGAGCCAAAACCACGCCTTTTCAAGCCTCATTTTTGTCCCGGGGAGAAGGCTTCTGGAATTTCCCTTTGAACTCCTGCCGTACAAGAACGGGATTCTCTCAGACTCCATTTCGATTCGGTACGCAACGGATTTGCCAGGCCTTTATTTTCAATTTCAAAAAAGGCACCTTCCGAAAAAAAAGATTGTCTTTTTCTCCACCGAAAACGGTACATTTGATTTTCCTATTGGCTCGGGAGCAAGCGTGCTGAAAAAAATAGGCGCATCTGCAACGGAACGGAATTTTCGCAAGGCAGCCCCGGATGCCGATGTGATTCACCTGGATGTCCCCATTATCACGGACAAATTTCAACCGATGCGAACGGCAGTCGGATTTCGTTACCCGATTGTGAAATCTCAAAAAATGGAGCCGTTGATTTCGCCGTTTCCGCAAAATAATGACGGCCGGCTTCATCTGCACGAGGTGTTTGGTCTGGACTCCCGGGCAAATGTACTCATTGTTGAGGCAGCCGCTTCGGCGAGCCGACATCACATTCCGGCAGCGGATTTAATGAGCCTTGTGCACGCCTTTGGCTACGCAGGAGTGCCGTCTTTTATTTTTCAAGTGGGCGAGGTTCCGGAGAAGGTCAGAGATTTGTTTTTTGGTGAATTTTACTCGCGCGTGTTCAAGGAACGTCCTTTCCAGGCGTTTGAGTCGGCTCGGGAGAAAATGCGGCGGACTTTTCCCAATCCCGAGGTTTGGAGCGCCTTTCGCTGGTTCGGTTTTGAGGGGATGTCGCCCGCGGAGGAAGTACAATTTGCAAAGAACCGGCTCAACCGAATGTTTGCAGCAGGGTACGGTTTTGCGCAAAAGGGCTATTGGTGGGACGCCATTCGGAATTACGAGCAGGCTTTGCAGATGGCAAAACTGCTGAAGCAAAAGAGAAAGATGATGATTTTGTACCAGCAGTTGGTGGACCTATGTGCCAGTGGGAAATACTGGCAGCGCGCTGCCCGCTACCAGGAGATTCTGAACGGGTATTACGAAAATCAGAAAGATGGGGAATCTCTTCTGGAGGGAACCCACGCAGCCCTGGTGTTTTACACCTGTCTTCACAATCGCAAAAAAATGGCATTCTACCAGAAAAAATACCAGAGCCTTTTTACAAAATTTGGAACGCGCACAGAACAGGCAAGTGCTTACCGACAAATTGCCCTGCTGCAGGAACGGAACAAAAATTACGCAGAAGCCATTTCTTTTTTACAGAAATCTCTTGGGATTTACCAAAGATTGGGCAAAGCTCAGGAGAGCGCTCAAATTCTGTTGGATTTGAGCCGGATTCACTTAAAATATCTGGATGCCTACAGCCAGGCAATTACGTACGCGGAAAGGAGCTTGTCGTTTGTAAAAAAGCTGCCGCCCTCTAAAATACACATGCTGATTTACCAGTACCTCGG
>CAZIYL010000165.1:0-5593 GCA_964543425.1 uncultured Deferribacteres bacterium | reverse complement strand
CGGTTATTCTGAATGGCATTAAAATCCAAACCGTTCATTTTCCGGACGATCCGGCCGACGCCCGCGGTGTGCTTTCGCACAAGGCCAAGTTTCAGATTGGTTCTTTCGGCTATTTGACACGACTGGACATCCAGGGCATCAGTCTTAAAAAAGTGCTCAATCGTCTGAAAGACCGAACCCTGAGGCTTCGTTTCGAGGTTTCGAACCAGGCCGGTTCCACGGGCGGGTTCAGCCTCTACGGTGAAAAGATGGGACGTTTCCCGGTGGATCCAACTCTGATTTTTCAAACAGCCGGTGAAAGCAAATAAGAGATGGGAGCAAAATTTGTGCGGCCTCTGATTGCTCGGGAGGAAGCCGAGCGAAATTTGACGCCCAAACGGCGGTTCTTTTTCCGAACGAATAAGAGGTTGCAAAAAGTCGAACTTGTGTACCTGCCCTATTTCTGGGTGAATGTGGAAACCGAATTTAAAGGGAAGAAAGAAATCCTCGTGATTGCCGTGGATGCCATCGAAGGAATTGCCGTTTTTCCCAAAGAAAAATTTGTTCAATTTGAGGAGAAGGAAGACGCCAGTGCAATTCCTTTTTTATTGGCAGAAAAAGGGGTAGAACCCGCAGTTTTTTCTGCCGCCAGGGATTTTTCACTTCAGGTGGGCATTCGTGAGAAATTACCCCTTAAAATCGGGAAGATTTTATCTAAAGAACGAATGTATTACCCCTTCTGGATGGCCTACTATTCCACATCAAAGGGACTTACCTTTACGGCACTGGACGCGGTTTCGGGAGCCGTGCAGGGGGTTAAAATGCGGCAGGTTTTTGTGAGGGTATTGAAACTATTGCATGAAAGCAGATGAACGCTTGCAGGAAAAGTTTGGGATAAACCAAAATAGTCCCAAAACAATTTCAACGGTTTACGATGATATTTACAATTTATTAGAAACAGGTGCATCGGTTTTATTAGCCAGTAATTTCCACTAATTTGTGCGAATTGATTTTTTAGAAATGAACCGGATTGCAATTTGCATAATTTGTGCCATTTCTGCTCTTTGGAGTATTCCCATATCTTATTAAGTTTGTTCCAACAGAAATACGACAAACCGTGTGATTAATTATTGATTTCCATCAGCCAATTTATTAGTTTTTTAACAGATTAATTTTTCACCTATTTGCATGTTGCAATCGCTTTTTCCCTTTACTCAAAAGGAGATTCTTCATGGACGTCCTTTCTCTTTTTTCGCGGCAGGATAAGCATTTCCTCGGTGGCGGGAATCGCGTGGTGTGGACACCCCCCTTTCCGATCTGGCTGGACAGGCCCGGCTTCTGGGACAAGGCCAGTTATTTCAACTTTGATTTTGAGCCCGTTTTTGCCATCACCATTCTTGATGGAAAAGGACGTGAGCTCAAACCCAAATTTCTGAACCGCAAGTGGAATCCCGCTCGTCTCAAGCAGGCCTATTATCTTCCTAGTAAATTGCGTCTAATAGAGGAAAAAACCGTTTTGCCGGAAGATTCCCTTGTTTCCCAATTGACTATTGAAAACGCCGGTGAATCTCCGCAAATCCTGCACCTTATTCTCTGGACGGCTCAGGAAAGCAATCCCTACGAGGGGAAGCTGTTCGTCGACAACGCCGATATTATTGAGAACACCATTCGATTCACCAAATTCATTCGCCTCCGGGATCTGCCGCTCCACAGCATTCACGCGGGAATGGGTCTTTCGGTTCAGCCTGATTCCTTCGCCATTCAATTTTCCGAGCGAACCGCCAATCAGCCCGAGTGGAAATTGACGCCCTTCCTTGAAAAATTCCAAAACGGTGTCCTGCCCAATGAAATCCAATTATCGGGCATGAACCAATCCGGCCTGATTTACATGGCCCTGCACCGGAAAATTTTGGTCAATTCCAGGGGGAAGGTCACCCTCTTTTTTGCCGCCACCCTCACCGAAACGGATGAAGAAACGGCCGCCCACCTGCAAAAAACGCTCAAAAACAAAAATCCTATTGAGCGTAGTCGGGAAAACTGGCGCCAGTTTTTTGAGAGTGTCCCCTATTTTGAAAGCTCGGATTCCTACCTCACGCGCTATTACTGGTACCGCTGGTATGGGCTCCGGCTTTTTATGCTTCAGGGCGGCGATGAGAATTACCCCTTTCCCGCTGTTTGCGAAGGACCTGCTTACTTTCGCGTGCCCATTACCTACAGTGCCCAGTGCCACATGCTCGAAACCCGCTGGCTTCCCAAGCCGGATGCAGCGCAGGGCTCTCTGCTCAATTTTGTGCACCACCAGAATGACGACGGTTCGTTTACCGGACACATTTACCCGAACGGCAAGCAAACCAGCGGCTTTTACCACGCAAACTGGGGCTGGACGACCTGGGAAGTAAACAAAATTCACCCCGACCACCAGTTTTTGGAGCGGGCGTACCTGGCGCTTTCCCGCTACGCTGACTATTTTGACCGCAAGCGTGACCGGGAGGATTCCGGTTTGTACGATGTGCTGGACCCGTTCGAAACCGGCCAGGAGTACATGAGCCGCTACCTCGCCGTTGACCCCAAAGCCGATACCTACGATTGGATTAATTCAATTCGGTTGAAGGGCGTGGACGCTACGGTGTACATTTACCAGCTTAAAAAATATTTAAGCCAAATGGCTGGTGAATTGGGGCTTTCGGACGAAGCAATGGACTGGCAGGCCGGGGCGGAAAAAATCAAAGAGGCCGTTCGCACGCTCATGTGGGACCCAAAAGAGGAACTCTTTTTCGATGTGGACCCCAAAACAATGAAACCCACCCGGGTCAAAGCGGCCGTCTGTTTCTACCCCTACATGACCGATATTGTTGACGAATCCCACCTGCCCGGGTTGAAAAAACACTTGCTCAATCCGGACGAATTCTGGACGCCGTGGCCGGTGCCTTCCACCAGCGCGGACGACCCACTTTTCAATGCCGAGGGGGAGTGGAAGGGCAAACGCCACAACTGTCCCTGGAACGGACGCGTTTGGCCTATGACCAATAGTCACGTCGCCGAAGTGCTGGCACAGACGGCCCTTCGATTTGGCGACAAAGAGTTGGAAGCGGCTGCGGTAGAATTCATTCAGAAATTTATTCGCCTCCTGTTTTTTGACCGGGACGTCAACCGTCCCAACTGCTTCGAGCACTACAATCCCTTCATTGGGACGCCTTCGATTTACCGCGGCGTGGACGATTATCAGCATTCCTGGATTGTAGATTTAATCATTAAATACGTGGTTGGCGTCCAAGTGGACGATTCAAGACAGGTATTTCTGAATCCCCTGAATTTTGGTCTTCGTTCGTTCAGTGTAAAAAATTTGCACATTGCCGGAAAGGTTTATGAAATAAGCGGAAAATCCGGGAAAGTGAAAATCAAAATAGCCCCAAAAACATAATGTTCCAAAAGTATTTCCTTGCTATTTTCGGCAAAATCATTTAATATTACGCTTTGATGATGTCGCTTCCCGGCAATTCAAAATTTCCAAAACCAGTCGTTTTAGCAACGACATGTTTGCAGTCATGGCCATTGGTTAAAAAAATAGTCCCATTTTATATAGAACCCTGGCGCTGTAAGCTGCAATTAGAAGATATTAACGCCACGAATTCACGAATTTTATTCTCATAAAAAATGTAATTCGCGCATTCGCGGCTAATTCTTTTATAAAAATGACAAAGATTTCACTGGTAATACTATTAAAGAAACCACTATGCCCTTTCTCGAAATGAAAAACATCGTTAAAACCTATCCCGGCGTTCAGGCTCTGAAGGGTGTAAATCTTTCCGTTGAAGCGGGCGAGGTGCACGCTTTGGTCGGGGAAAACGGAGCTGGGAAATCCACGTTGATGAAGATACTGGCAGGGGCCGAGCCCATGGATTCCGGAAAACTGGTGATGGACGGGCAGGAAATTCAACTTTCCGGGCCGTCGGACGCTCAGAAGAAGGGCATCAGTATGATTTATCAGGAGTTCAATCTCGTTCCTGAGATGAGCGTCGCTGAAAACATCTTTCTCGGGCGCGAGCCGGTGAGATCGAAATTAGGCTTTATCGATTGGAAGGCTTTGCGCACCGGGGCGGCGCAATTGTTGGATCGGCTCGATGCGCGCATCAATGTGCGGCTGCCGGTTTCAAATCTCAGCATTGCTCAGCGACAGATGGTGGAAATCGCAAAGGCGCTTTCACACAAAGCCCAATTAATCGCCATGGACGAACCCTCTGCCACATTGACCGAGCATGAGCTTGCGCATCTGCTTAAATTGATTAAAGATCTTTCGCAGGCAGGAATTACCGTTATTTACATTTCACACCGCCTGGAGGAAATCTTTGAAATCTGTGATCGCGTTACCATTTTGCGAGATGGCGAATGGATTACACCACCCAACCTGTTTCACAAATGAGTCGGGAAGAAATTGTGCGACAAATGGTGGGTCGGGAGATTGGTCAGGAGTTTCCCAAAGTGCCTGTTAATCCCGGCAGGATTTTGCTGCGGGTAACAAATTTGTCTTCTGCAGATCGAATTAAAAATGCCTCATTTGAAATTCGCGCGGGAGAAGTAGTGGGGTTGGCGGGACTGATCGGTTCCGGGCGAACGGAATTGGCACGAGCGATTTTGGGATTGGAGCCGAAAACATCGGGAACAATTGAACTGGATGGAAAGGCTCTGACCATTCATTCTCCGATGGAGGCCATCAAGGCCGGTATTGCGATGATTCCCGAGGATCGGAAGGGGCAGGGTCTGGTAATGAGGGCATCTGTCAGGGAAAATGTGACATTGGCCAGCCTTTCAAAATTTAGCCGATCGGGTTTTATCCTTTCGAAAAAGGAATTGAAGGCCGTCCTGAAAATGGTTAACGAGCTGAGAATTAAAACGCCTTCCATCGACCAGCCCGTACAGTTTTTGAGTGGAGGAAACCAGCAGAAGGTCGTTTTGGCAAAAGGGCTTCTGACCGAATCCCAAATTCTTATTTTTGATGAGCCGACCCGGGGCATTGATGTAGGAGCCAAGCAGGAAATCTACCATCTCATAAATACGCTGGCAAAATCCGGAATGGGAATTTTGATGATTTCATCCGAGCTGCCTGAAATTCTTGGAATGAGCGATCGCATTTTGGTGATGTACGAAGGCGAAATCATGGGTGAACTTACCCGAAGCGAGGCGACGCAGGAAAAAGTAATGGTGCTGGCCACAGGTATGGTGGAAACGTTTGCTTGAAATTAAGAAAGAATGTTATTTTATTCCCTTGTATTGAAGATGGATGATAAACATGAGTATACTCTAAAAACCACTGATTGCACAAATCACACGGATTACAATCCGGTTAGCTTCAATAAAATCAATTAGTGAAAATTGGTGTAAATTGGTGGGTAATATCTTTTTGGAGTGAACTCAGACATTATTTCTTTTTCGAGGGGAAATCCATTAACGGGCTTCTAATCTCTACCGTTGCGAGTTTTTCAAAAGTGATTGAGGAATATTTAGTGAAAATACGTTAACCGGTTGCACCCACGTTAACCGGAAATGGTTAAACTCAGCGATGAGGGAAGTCCCCTCTATCAAGAGGGGATTTAGGGGTGTGTTATTATTAAACTTA
>CAZIYL010000164.1:0-5612 GCA_964543425.1 uncultured Deferribacteres bacterium | reverse complement strand
CAGAGCTTTGATCAATTTTTCTGAAAACTACATCAATGGCAGAAAAAGGATTTCTCACTATCAGCTATTAAAGTCTTATCTTCCCGAACTTACTCCGCAAGAATACAGGCGAACCTACCGAAACGCTTTCGAATATCTCATTAAAAACATTCGTCAGGAAATGAAGACAGAAATTGTGAATGTTTTATAATATTTTTCCGCAAAATGCAATAATGTTTCTATTTAAAGTAAAATGAACGATTACAATAGATCATTTTTAATTTTCCGGAAGGCATTTTTGTTTTCTCCTTGGCGTTTGGGTGGTTGCGAGCTTGGTGATGGTATCCGCAATTTTAAGTAAATCTGAAGAATCCAATGTACAAAAAAGCATGGTCCAAAGAAGACTCTTGTCCAAAAGACAGCGATTTAGAGCTGTATATGCTGAAAATTTATTTCGATTTGCCCTATTCAAAGGAAATTCAATCGCATGTAAAGTCGTGCCCCATGTGTCAGGACAGGTTGCGGCAATTGCAGGAATTTTACCAATTGCTCGATCAGGAAATTTCTCGCCCGATTCCCAATGAAGTCTATTTGCTGGCTCAAGAGCTTGAGGATTTCTGATGCCTGACTTTTGTCTTTCCGTGAAAAGGGATTTAAAAAAAATGGCCGGTTTCCGATGTGACGGTCTGCCTTGGCGCATCGGTCTGGATAATCCACTTTAAAAAACATCAATAAGTTTGTTTCCCCAATGAAGAATCTCTTTTAAAAAACTGCCCTTTCTTTTATCCATTTCAATTTTTGCCTGTAGAAACAGCCTTCCAAAAAAACTTGATTTTTGCACCACGTCTTGCTAATTTAAATAGTTATCAGACAATAATTTTACAAAGCAAGAATTAAAGACAGAAATAGAATCGTTCATACGAAAACCGCATTCTTGAAAACTTGCTTGCTGTAAGAGAAATTGATTTCAACTGTTTGAATCCGTCTTTGTTTAACAAAGAATTTTTTGAATGAAAAAAAGAACCTATATTTTTCTTGCCATTTTAATTTTTTTCATCGGCGTTTCGCCGCTAATAGCCGGTAACTGGCAAAGCGTTACCATTAAAAACTATCGGGTAATTTATCATCTTTATCAGAAAAAACTCGCGGAAGAAGTTGCCGAAACTATTCTGAAAACAGAGCCCAAATACAAATCAGTTTTTGGAGAGATGCCCAAAGATACCATTCGGGTCATTTTGGCGGATCGCCGTTCGGAATTCGATAAATTGACGAAAAACACAATTCCCGAATGGAGCAGGGGGGTAACCCGGCCGGATATCCATTTAATTATTTTGTTAACAGATCAGATTAAGCAGAATGAGTTTTTTTCAGTTGTTCGGCACGAGCTGGTTCATGCCTGGATGGGATCGCTTTATCCGGGCATCCAAACGCCCCGCTGGTTCGACGAAGGAATGGCGGTTTTGCTTTCGGGTGAGCGCGTATCCGATAATACAACCATTATTTCGCGGGCGGTTTTAACGGGTTCGCTTTTCTCTCTGGATGATGTCAGTCAGGTGCTGAAATTCGGCCGCACGAAGGCGCGGCTAGCCTACGCCGAAAGCTACACGGCGATGCGATTTTTTGTAAAATATTTTGGATGGAAAAAATTCCCCGTTCTTTTTGCAACGCTCAAACAAACACGGTCTTTTAAAAAGGCAGTGGAAGCCGCGACAGGATTGAGCCTTTACGAGTTTGAAGACACATTTCTCGATTATGCCAAAAAGAATTACCGCTGGCAGTTTTTATTCGATATCGATCTTTACCTTTGGCTGGCACTTCCTGTTTTTGTGGCCGTTTCTTTTTGGTGGATCAAGCGCCGGAATCGAAAAAGAGTGGATGCCTGGCAAGAGCCACCGGAGGCAGACGGTGAGTAAGTCAAAGCGCTTCCGGAATATTCTTGAGTTTGTGGGTTTAAAATTCATCTGGTTGATGACTCAAATTTTGCCCTATCGCCTGGCGATTCAATTGTCACGGGGCCTGAGTTTTTTGACGTTTTCCGTTTTTCGCGTGAGGCGGGATGTTACCATTCAAAATATCAGGCGAGCATTTCCCGAGAAAACGGTGGGAGAATGCACGCGTCTGGCGAAAAAGGTCTACAATCATTTTGGCCGCGTGGCGATTGATTTTTTGTACCTGTCGCGCCTCATTCCGGAAAAGCTGCTGCAAATGATCAATTTTGAAAATGAAGCCGTTCTGCAAGAAGTTTTAAAACGGGGCAAAGGGGCTGTTCTCAACGGAGGGCATCTGGGAAATTGGGAATTTTGGGCGGCCATTATTCCTTTAAAAGGATACCCAACTCACATTATTGTGGGTACCCAGCGCAACAATCTTGCCGATGACTGGATCAATTCCAACAGACTCCTGGCCGGATCCAAAATTATTCATGTGGGCGGAGCCGTACGAAAATCCTTACAGGCACTTAAACAGGGAGAATGTGTGGCGCTTCTTTCCGACCAGGATGCGGGAAGAGACGGACAATTTGTGCCGTTTTTCGGCAGGAAGGCGTCTGCGCCCGTCGGTGCCGCGTTGCTGTCCCTAAAATCAGGTGCGCCAATGATTTATTCTCAGCTCATTCTAAAAAGTGGCCGTTACGTCTTGAATTTTTGGGAGATTAAAACCAGCGACCTTGACGGGCCGACGCCGGAAAATTTGTGGGAACTGACCCGCCGGTTTACAGAAGCGCTGGAAGAGGCTGTTCGGAAATATCCCGAGCAATGGTTCTGGATGCACCGGCGCTGGAAAACACGGCCTCCCGGCGAAAACGAGGGTATTTCCGAATGACTTATCGTGTGCTCATCATTCAGACAGCCTATTTGGGAGACGTGGTTCTATCACTTCCGCTTGTGGACGAGCTTCGGGCCAATCTCACGGAATTCAGTCTTGATTATCTCGCAATCCCATCCGTGATGAATATTCTGGAAAATTATCCCGGCATCGACCGCGTAATTACCTACGACAAACACAAATCCGAAAAGGGCTTTCGCGCATTTTTTCGGAAGGCTCACTTCTTGAAAAATCAACACTACGATTTGGTTTTGCTGCCACATCGCTCGTATCGCAGCGCCAGTCTTGCAAAATGGGCTGGCATTCCTGTGCGAATTGGTTTTAATAGAAGTTGGGCGTCTTTTTTGTACACACACGTTATTCCGTACGAGGAGAATTTGCACGAGGTGAATCGAAATCTTTCCCTCTTGCAGCCCCTTGGAATTCTTTTGAAAAAAAAGGCCGGTCTTCATTTGGCCATTTCGCCCGAAGACGTTAAGCGGGTAGATGCCATCTGGCAGAATTCCAATTTTGAAAAAGATCGCGCTTGTGTGGCAATTGCACCGGGTTCGGTTTGGGCAACCAAACGCTGGCTGCCCGACCGCTTTGCCCAATTAATTTGGGAATTAATCGCTGAGGGTGTTCAGGTTGCGTTGATTGGCGGGCCGGATGACGAGCCTCTGGGTAGGGAATTGGAAACATCAGCCTCGAAAAATATCGCCAATTTTATTGGAAAACTGACTCCCCGAGAATCGGCAGAAGCGATTCGCAGGTGTGACGTCCTGGTTTCTAACGACAGCGCACCCGTCCATCTGGCTTCGGCAGTTGGAACAAAGGTTGTAGAAATTTTCGGCCCGACGATTCCGGGATTTGGTTTCACCCCATTTGGTGTTTCCCACAAATTGGTGGAAAAAGAACTCAACTGCCGCCCCTGCGGCGATCACGGCGCAAATAAATGTCCGCTGGGTACCTTTGGGTGCATGAAATCCATTTCTGTTGACGAGGTCTATCGGGCAGTCAAGGAACTCTTGAATGGAACCTAAAACGAGGAAAGTGCTTCGCCTGTCTGCGGTAAATTTAGGGACGGTGGTTGAAAAATCTGCGGAAGTTTTGCAAAGGGGCGGTGTGCTGGTTTACCCAACGGATACGATTTACGGATTGGGCGGAGACCCCTTTCAGCCAGCGGCGGTGGAGCGGATTTACGAGATCAAAGGAAGGGATTTCCGGAAGCCGATTCACGTGTTAATCGGTTCTCTTGAGATGTTAAGCCAACTTGCAGATAATGTGCCGGATGTGGCACAAGAATTAATCGGCAGTTTCTGGCCGGGACCCCTTACCATCATTTTCAGGGCGAAACCCTCCGTGCGGGGGCGCTTTCTGGCTTTCGACAACACGATTGGCGTCCGCTTTCCGGATCACCCATTTTGCCGGCAATTAAGTGTGACACTTGGAAAACCGATTCTCTCAACCAGTGCAAATTTGAGCGGCCGGCAAAATCCTCTGTCACTCGAGCTGGTTCCACCTAAAATTTGGCAGGCGGTTGACCTGCTTGTGGATGAAGGGCCTGCACAGCAATCGGCCCTGTCCACCATTGTAAAAGTTTTGGATCACCATGTGCAGCTCATTCGAGAAGGCGCCATTTCGCGGGAGGGTATCGAGGCAATAATTGGAGAAATGAAGAACCGATGAGAGATAAATTTACGGTTTTGTTTGTTTGTACCGGAAACAGTTGTCGAAGCCCCATGGCCGAAGGGATTTTTCGGGCAAAGATTCCCGTAGCGTACAAAACTAAAATTCGTGTGTGGTCGGCTGGAACAGGCTCTTTCGATGGAAGCCCGCCTTCACAATTTGCCATTGAAGTCTGTCGGGAACACGGAATTGACATTTTTTCTCACCGGAGTCAGGCGCTTCGCAAGCACCATTTGGCGCAGTCGGACATCGTTTTTGTGATGGAAAAAGAGCATCTGAAATTTATTCACGAACTTTTCCCGAATTATCAGGAGAATGTGTACCTGCTAAAAGCATTTGATCGTGAAAAGAGGGATCGCCGAAAAAATGAGATTTCCGATCCGATTGGCAAAAGCAAACGATTTTACCGAAAGATTTTTCAGGAGCTGGAGAAAGAAATAGATCGAATTGTACCTCGAATTCTTCAACTAACGGACGCAAAACTGCAGCGGGATCACAATAGTCTGGATTTTTCGTGAGGCGTGTTCATCTAAAATCGAATGCAAAGATTTTGTTGATTCGAACCGACCGTTTGGGTGACGTGATTCTTTCAACACCGGTTGCTTCTGCAATTAAGCGTGTGCTTCCGGCATCACGCGTCACATTTTTGGCAAGGCGTTACACCCGGGATCTACTCGTCTGCCATCGTGATATTGACGATGTTCTTGTTGAAGAGGATTTGGGTGAGGGGAAAACGGCGATAAAAAAGTTATCCGAATTAAAATTTGATGCGTGTGTTGCGCTTCATCCTGAGCAGAAATGGGCCTGGCGAACCTACCGGGCCGGAATTCCCGTACGGATCGGCACGGCCTACCGTGCGTTCTCCGTATTTTACAATTACAGGGTTTTTGAGCATCGAAAACACACGAACCGGCACGAGGTTGAACACAACCTGAATTTGCTGAAGCCCCTGGGGATTTCACCGGGCAAAGCCGCGTTTCGGTTTGAGTTACCGGAGTCTCTGCGGGAGAAAACTCGTTTGCTTTTGGACAAAAAGGGCTGGAATCCGAAACAGCCGTTGATTGTCCTGCATCCGGGCAGCGGCGGATCAGCCGTGGACTGGCCGGCGGCTTCTTTTGGGCAATTGGCAAAGGCGCTTCGGG
>CAZIYL010000163.1:0-5657 GCA_964543425.1 uncultured Deferribacteres bacterium | reverse complement strand
TAGTGTGAGGTATTCTAAAAGGTTGATGCTTTTAGTGATAAAATAGGTAACATTAGTTAAAATCCAAAGCACGGAATCCGACATCCCAAACAAATTCGAATGACTGAAATTCAAAACGAAACAAAAAAAGCATTTGGTTACTGTTTTGGAAATTGCGTTATTTAAATTTTGGATTTGTTTCAAATTTTGATATTCGTGTTTCGTATTTACTTCGACTCAAAATCGCCCGATGCTATCTTTTCCAAAAATACGTACCGGAATTTACTAAATAAGCTATTGAGCAGACAAAAACAGCTAATAAGTCCGATAGGGACGATATCTTAATAAAATTTTAGGTTGACGCCAATGGCCGTCCGGGGGAAAGCCAAATAATGATCTGCGCGTACAAAATCAAAAAGCAGAGATTTGTCTGGCTTTTTTTGTAGAAATTTAGTATTTTCAAAGGAAAATTTACTGAGAAAAAATACCTGCAAAAAACTATAATTAGGGGGGATCAGGTAGTTGCAGACTTTATGCTTGCGCACGTACCCATAAGGGTGCAGTTATTTAATTTTAACCTCTTCCCTTGTGAGTTTGCTGAAAAACCGCAATTGGAATTCTTTTTTAAATAGGGGATAGGAGAATGTTCTTTCCGGTCGTCGAGTGACGACTGGTGCCCGGGCGCAGTTTACGCTGAATTTGTCGAAGTGTCGAAAACCACCCATTGTATCGAAACGACCGCTTTTAATCCGGTTTGGCTCGGTACATCCGTGTTTCGACTAAACACAGCAACCACCTGTGGTATATTTATTTCGTGTGATGTAAAAGTTGGAAAATCAAGTAAAACCATAAAACTTGCAACATTAGAGATATTAACCTGGATTCGGAAAATTTAAAAAACCGCACAAGAATAGGATTTCATTGTGAGCGATCCCCCAACTGGCGGGGAGCGAATCAATCTCATCGTGAAAATAGACAAAGATTGATTGGTCGTTGCCAATTTTTCAAAAAAAATACCGAAAAAGTGGGAACTCCTCACAACGACATGAAAATTTTAGCAATATTCCGAATCTGGGATTAAACAATCTTTGTGATTTAGGGTCTTTGTGGCAGGAGTTTGTGAATAATACAGGCTAATAATTTTAGGAGCAGAAAATGGGAATTAATATTTACAATACCTTAACGAAGAAAAAAGAAGAATTCATTCCTCAACAACAAGGCAAGGTTCGCTTTTATGCCTGTGGCCCGACGGTTTATGATTATTTTCATATCGGGAACGCGCGTCCGTTTGTGACCTTTGATGTGTTCCGCCGCTATTTAATGTACCGGGGATTCCAGGTGCTTTACGTCCAGAACATCACCGACGTGGACGATAAAATCATCAAAAAGGCCAACGATGAGGGCGTGTCCACGCAGGAGGTGGCGCAGCGATACGCTCGTGCTTATCTGGAAGATCTCCAGAAGCTGCGTATTTTGCCGGCAGATGTCAATCCGCGCGCCACGGCTCACATTGACGAAATGATCGCCCTTGTGAAAAAATTGGTGGAAAAAGGCTTTGCGTACGAAATTGACGGCGATGTGTATTACGACGTGAGCAAATTCAAGGACTACGGCAAGCTCTCCGGTAAAAAGATTGACGAACTCCAATCCGGTGCGCGAATTGAAGTGGACGAGCGCAAACACAATCCGCTGGATTTTGCCCTCTGGAAAAGTGCCAAGCCGGGGGAGCCGTGGTGGGACAGTCCCTGGGGCGAGGGACGCCCCGGGTGGCACATCGAGTGTTCGGCCATGTCCATGAAATATCTGGGCGAAACCCTGGATATTCACGCGGGCGGCGAGGATTTGATTTTCCCGCACCATGAAAACGAAATTGCCCAGAGCGAAGCCGCCACCGGCAAGCCCTTTTCCCGCTATTGGCTGCACATCGGTTTTCTGCAAATTCGGGGCGAGAAAATGTCCAAATCTCTGGGCAATTTTCTAACGGCTCGTGAGGTGGTAAAGCGCCACAAACCGGAAGCCGTGCGACTCTTCTTCCTGCAGAAGCACTACCGCAGTCCCATTAATTACACGGAAGACATTCTCTCCGAAACGGAAAGCGGGCTTAACCGTTTGCTTAACACGCGTGGGAAAATTGAGAACGCGATTGGTGACGCGAAATTTTCGGGGATCGATTCCGAATCGCTAACAGACGAAGAAACAGCCGTTTGGAATGCAGTGGAAGCCAACAAGAAACGCTTTCTTGAGGAAATGGACGACGATTTTAACACGGCCGGAGCCATTGGTCAGCTTTTTGAAATGGGCAGGCAGGCAAACAAAATTTTGGATAAGGAATCGCTTACCGAAAACGAGAAAAAAATACTGGCTTTTGTACGACGAACCTTTGTTGAATTTGACAGTTTCCTGGGACTGTTTGAATCCGGCGAAGAAGGAAGCGGGGTGGAAGAGGAGACCTTCAATCAGATGGTGGAACTCTTGCTGAAGGTGCGCACCGATCTCCGCACGAAAAAGGAGTGGGCGCTGGCCGACAACATTCGTGATGGTCTGGCAGAATTGGGTATTCAAATTGAAGACCACAAAAACGGAACAACCTGGAAAATGGAAGGCAAAAAATGAAGCACAGTATTTGGATTTTTTGGATTCTTTCTGTTTTGGTAACCGTTTCCTGTGCATCGCAGGAGACGGTTTTTTATATTTCTCCCCGGGGAAATGATTCTTGGTCGGGACAATTAAAAGCTCCGAACGCTTCCAAAACGGATGGCCCGTTTGCTTCACTGGAGCCGCTTCACCATGCACTGAGGCAGTTGAAATCGGGCAACAGTGTCAAAGTTTATTTTCGTTCAGGAAATTACCTGTTTACGAAACCGTTTACCCTTTCAAAGGATGATCTAAATCCTTCCTTTCATTCACTCAAATTTCAGGTTTTGCCGGGCGATACGGTTCGTTTCCGGGGGGCACAAAAAATTACCAATTTTAGGCCCGTTCGGAACCAGGCACTTTTAAAGCGCTTGCCCCGAAATGTGCGTGGGAAAATTGTGGTAGCGGATTTAAAAGCAGCCGGAATTACCGATCGGGGAAAAATTACCCGACGGGGTGCACCGCCGGTTCTTCTGTTTTACAACCGTTACCAGATGCCCATTGCCCGCTATCCCAACAAAGGATGGCTGCGAATTGCAGACGTTCCTCAGACGGGAGATACGCTCTTTAATAAGGGACTGGAGCGCGAGAAACGCTACAACGGAGTCCCGGTGGGACGCAACTACGGCAAAATTGCCTACTTCGGGAACCGTCCCAATCATTGGTCAAACGACAATGAGATCTACATGCACGGTTATTGGACGTGGGATTGGTCTGATTCCTACCAGCGTGTGCGATCGATTAATAGAAGAAAAAAAGAGATCACCATTGCACAACCCCAACACCACTACGGGTACACCAAAAATCAGCGGTACTATTTTTTAAATATTTTGGAGGAATTGGATCAGCCCGGCGAATGGTGTTTATTTCGACAAACGGATCAATTGTACTTTTACCCGCCGGAGCCAAAAGCCGTTTCGGAAACCTTCATTTTGGTTTACCGGAAGCCGTTTCTCATATTGAAAAACACGGAAAATGTGGAAATCGAGAACATTCACTTTGAATTTTCAGCCGGTGAGGGTGTTTGGATTTTGGGAGGCCGGAACAATGTGATTTCCCACTGTACGTTTAAAAATCTCGGCGGGCAGGCGGTAACGATTAAAGGGGGATTTGAAAACGGCGTTCAAAATTGTGAATTTACCGATCTTGGCATGGGAGCTATTTATTTGGATTCCGGCAATCGAAAAAGACTGACGCCGGGGCGAAGCTTTGTGGTGAACAATCACATTCACCACTACAGTCAGTGGATTCGGGCGGGTCAGTGCGGGGTGAAGCTTTACGGGGTAGGGAATCGGGTAGCGTACAATTTGATCCACGACGCGCCACACGAAGGGATTTATGTAAGCGGAAATGATCACCTGATCGAGTACAATGAATTTCACCACCTGTGCCAGGAAACCGGTGACGCCGGAGCCATTCACACGGGACGGGATTACACCTGGCGGGGAAATGTGATCCGCTACAATTATTTTCACCATCTCAAAGGGCCGGGCCTCCACGGCGTGGTGGCGACCTACCTGGACGATTTTTCCTCCGGTTTTAAGGTGTACGGCAACATTTACTACAAAACCACGCGCGGAGTGCTCATTGGCGGCGGTCGGGATAATGTGATTGAAAATAATATCTTTGTAGATTGCCACCCGTCCATCGTGCTGGACGCCAGGGGCCTGGGCTGGGCCAGTAATTATTTTGACGGCACTATTTCCACACTCTGGGATCGCCTTAAGCAGGTCAACGCCTTTGAACCGCCGTATATTAAAAAATATCCTGAATTGAAGATGTTGAAGTCGGGCAATCCGGCTGTTCCGGTCAACAACAAAATTTTGCGTAATGTTTCCTGTGGCGGCCTCTGGATGGATTTATTTGATTTTTACGCCTACGATTTTCGCGGCGTGACAACTATTCGAGATAATATTATTGGTGATTCGCTCGTTTGCAAACATATTAAGGAAAAACCGAAAGGCTGGGACCCCTATTATTTAAATATCGATTTTGCAAAAGGCTACAAATTGTGCAAAAAAAATGACCCCGAAGTGAAAAAACTTTTTGCAGGCAATTTGATTGTTTCGGACAAGGATTCCGCTTTTGCTCATTTGGAAAAAGGCGATTTTCGGATGCAAAAAGGATCAATTATTTTTTCACGCGGATTAAACCCCATTCCCATCGAAAAAATAGGTTTGAAAAAGGCAGAGTTTGTTGGGGAGAAATAATGTTTTTTTAAGATTTTGTTGAAACTTTGCGGGGTCGTTTTGCGTTTCAGAAATTGTTTAATTTTTTATGCCGTAAATTATTTTCCGCAGTTTGTTAAAATTAAAAATATTGGAAATTTTACTTGACATTTGGGAAAAATTTATTATATTATTAAGCTGTATTTTTGATGGAAAAGTATGCTTTTTTTTATTTGAGCGGGATTTTTACCTTTTAATTATCAATATGTTGCCGATGTAGCTCAGTTGGTAGAGCAGCTGATTTGTAATCAGCCGGTCGGAGGTTCGAGTCCTCTCATCGGCTCTATTCCATAAAAAAATTAGGTTTTTTTAAATAATTGTGGAGAGGTTCCCGAGTGGTCAAAGGGAGCAGACTGTAAATCTGCCGGCGAAGCCTTCGGAGGTTCGAATCCTCCCCTCTCCACTATTTTTTACCTGCGGGAGTAACTCAGTGGCTAGAGTCACGGCCTTCCAAGCCGTTGGTCGCGGGTTCGAATCCCGTCTCCCGCTCTAAGTTGCCTGTTCTTATAAAAACTGGGTGAATCGTTTTGGCTTAAAGAGTAAGTGCCCACGTAGCTCAGTCGGTAGAGCACATCCTTGGTAAGGATGAGGTCACCGGTTCAATCCCGGTCGTGGGCTCTGTTTTTCTGTAGGCGGTAAAATAGCAAGCGGCAAGAAATATTATTCTATATGATTATTTTCCGACGATTGCGAAAAAATGCGAAAGTTGGAGACACCAATCAGGTGGCATAAAATCCACCTGCTGGCGGATTAGAAAGCTAAAGGAGGACATGTAATGGCAAAGGCGAAATATGAGCGGAAGAAACCGCACGTGAA
>CAZIYL010000162.1:0-5664 GCA_964543425.1 uncultured Deferribacteres bacterium | reverse complement strand
CCAATGTGCGAATAGCTTTTCCCCGCTGTTTAATCTCAAATGTTCATAATCGATGAGATACTCGTGAGGTATTCCTTTGAAAAATCCCGAATATCAGATTCGATTACTGTTTGATGATTGACGCGAATACAAAATCCCTTACTCTTAACTTGTCCGATTTTGGCAAATGGAATTTTGTAGGATTTCAGAAGTGCTTGTATTTTACTGTAATTTTCCGGACAAACCGATACAATGACCCGACTTTGATCTTCCCCAAAAAGCAGAAAATCCGGACGCAGATCTGATGATAATTCAACCGTTGCTCCCCACTGGCTTTTCTCGTCCAGAATACAGGATTCTGCCAGGGCAACCGCCAGTCCGCCCTCGGAAACATCGTGAGCGGACTCCAGTAAATGCGCTTTGGCCGCATCAACCAAAAACTGCTGAAGGGCCTTCTCACGCTCCAGATCAAGCATCGGACAATCGCCGCTGACTTTCCCGTGAATCCGTTTTAGGTATTCGCTCCCCCCAATTTCGCCATTGTTTTCACCAATTAGCAAAATAAAATCACCCGGATTCTTGAACGAAGCCGTGACCATGTCTTGAACATTGTCCAGAATACCGAGCATTCCAATGACTGGTGTCGGGTAAATGGCTCCCTCAGGATTCTCATTGTAAAAACTAACATTCCCGCCGGTTACAGGCGTTCCAAGTGCCCGGCAGGCCTCACCGATGCCCAATACGGCTTCTTTAAACTGCCAATAGGCATCCGGTTTATACGGGTTTCCAAAATTTAAACAATTCGTAATGGCCACCGGTTTTGCCCCCGTACAAGCCACATTTCGGGCCGATTCCGCCACGGCAATTTGGGCACCTCTTCTGGGATTCAAATACACAAAACGTCCGTTCGCATCCGTTTTCATTGAAAGCGCTTTCGGCGTGCCCTTAATTCGCACAACCGCAGCATCCCCGCCGGGTAATTGGACAGTGTTTGTTTGCACCATGGTATCGTATTGCTCGTAAACCCAGGATTTGCTTGCAATGGTAGGTGCAGACAGCAATTTTAAAAGGACTTCCCGGTAATCTTCAGGTTCGGAAATCTCCGACAAATTATCCTTCTGAACCAGGCGAATGTAATCCGGCCGCATTGCCTCGCGCACGTACACAGGAGCACCGTCACCCGCACTTAAACTATCTACCGGAATATCGGCAACAACTTTGCCTTTCCACTTGAGACGCATTTTTCCGTCATTGGTCATCACGCCAAAAACAGACCAATTGACATCCCATTTGTCACAGATTTCCTGAATTTTGTTCTCATAGCCGGGCTTGGCGATAATCAGCATCCGTTCCTGAGATTCTGATAACATAATTTCGTAGGGAATCATTTGATCTTCCCTCAAGGGAACCTTGTCCAGGTCCAGTTCGATTCCCAGATGGCTTTTGGCGGCAACTTCCGAGGTTGAGCTTGTAATTCCGGCGGCACCCATGTCCTGAACCCCTTCCGCACAGCCCGATTGAATAATTTCCAAAGTGGCTTCCATGATCAGTTTTTCGGTGAAGGGGTCCCCTACCTGAACGTGCGGGCGTTTGGCTTCCGACTCCTCGCTGATTTCTTCCGAGGCAAATGTGGCTCCGTGAATTCCGTCGCGGCCGGTGGACGAGCCGATAATGAAAACTTTGGCTCCGGCGGTTTTAGCTACCGCGTGGGCTACCTGATCGTGCCGCACCAACCCTACAGTCATGGCATTGACCAGAGGATTTCCCTTGTAGGCATCGTCAAAATAGACTTCTCCGGCAACCGTCGGAATGCCGAGACAATTTCCGTAATCACCAATGCCTCGAACAACGCCGTCAAAGAGGTACTTCACGTGATCATCGGACAAATCCCCAAACCGCAGCGAGTCGAGAGAGGCAATTGGCCGTGCCCCCATGGCAAAAATATCTCGGACGATTCCCCCTATTCCGGTAGCCGCCCCCTGATAGGGCTCTACAGCCGACGGGTGATTGTGACTTTCAATTTTGAAAGCTACCGCTAGCCCATCGCCAATGTCAATGAGTCCGGCGTTTTCCTCCCCGGCTTTCACCAGCAGGAAATCCCCTTCCTTAGGCAGCGTCTTGAGCATCACCAGCGAATTTTTGTAGCTGCAGTGCTCTGACCACATAACCGAAAAAATTCCAAGCTCTGTGTAAGTGGGAATTCTGCCCAGAATTGACAGTATTTTTTCGTACTCTTCTTCCGACAGGCCGTGTTCCCTAACCAAATCAAAATTAACTTCGGCTTCGCTCATTGTTTCCTCATTTTTCTGTCTCTTTCATTTGCGCATTCGCGGTATCTTTTTTGATGTGATAAAACTTTTCGGCATTACAAAAATGCGTACTCCTTTTACCCCCTGGTTGGTCTTAAAATCACCCTCGGTCGAAACCGCCTCGCCCCTCTCTCCGGAGATGGAGGGAAAATGAGGGAGTGGGCAAAAACAAACCGCTCGTTTTTGCATAATATCTCGGCCAATCCCCAAATACAAAAACGCCGAAGGCGTTTCACAATTGTAGCATTCGATTAATGATACCACTCACAGAACCCCGAATGGGGTTGAACGATTTTTTATCCCTCCCATTTTGTTGAACCCTTTCAGGGTTCACGTGATCTGTTTAGACATCCTCTCCCTACAAATGTGAAACAGCTTCGCTGTTTTTCCCCGAATGAAAAAATCAATGTAATAAACAATTATTTTGAATCGCGCCACATTTTAAGATTGGCCCCCCTGTACAAAATCAATGGTTTGCCAATAAAATTTGGTGCAACGCAAAAATGTCTATTATCTTTGCTTTCAATAGCCGCACCAAATTATGTCTGTTCCATTTCTCCTTCCGTGTGAAAATAGTCCCAGATTTTAAAGGCCAGGTTTTTTGGAATTCCCCGAACCGCTTCCAATTCCTCTCTTTTGGCATCCTGTATTTTCTGAACCGAACCGAATTTTTGGATTAACAGATTTCGCCTCTTTTCACCGATTCCCGGAATGAAATCCAGTTGCGATTGCAGGGTTCTTTTTTTTCGCAGTGACCGGTGAAATGTAATCGCGAACCGGTGGGATTCATCCCGAACACGCTGCAATAATTTGAGTCCAGGCGACGTTCTGGCGATATTTTGTGGATCCGAAAAACCGGGCAAATAAACCTCGTCCAGGCGCTTTGCAAGCGCTGCGATGGATTGATCGTAAATTCCCAAATCGTGCAAAGCCTCCACCGCACTTGAAAGCTGCCCTTTCCCGCCGTCAATTAGAATGAGGTCCGGCATGGAGTTCTTTTCCTCCAGGATGCGCCGATAACGACGGGTAACCACCTCTTTCATCGACGCAAAATCATCTATTCCTACGACTGATTTTATTTTGAATTTTCGGTACTCGCTTTTTCTGGGCAATCCATCCCAAAAATAAACCATTGAAGCCACTGTATCTGAACCGGAAAAATGCGAAATGTCAAACGCTTCGATTCTGCGAGGCGGTTGAACCAGATTTAAATCTTTTTGAAGTGCCTGCATATCTCTCGGAATGCGTTCCTTTTTCTCCTTCATTTTCTGAATGAGAAGTTCTTTTAGCACAAGCCTGGCATTTCGTTGAGCCATCTCCACCAATTTTCGCTTTTCGCCTTTTTGGGGAACAATTAATTTACATCGTTTTCCGCGTTTTTTTTGAAACCATTTCCGGATTTCTTCCGCCTCCTGAAGATGAAATGGTAAATACATTCCATCCGGCAGGAAATCGACTTTTAAATAATATTGAAGCAAAAATGCCTTCAGAATTTCCTCATCCGATTCTCCCATCGTATTCTTTAGATAAAAATGGTAGCGGCCAATGATTTTCCCTTCTCTCACCTTAAAAACAACGCCGGCCGCAATTTTCTCTTCCTGGTAAATAGCCACAATGTCCCGATCCACTTCTTCCTGTGAAACCATTTTTTGGCGCGAGCGAAATTGTTCTATTGCGCGAATCTGATCCCGGATTTTTGCCGCCTCTTCAAACCGTTGTCCGGCCGCATATTTTTGCATGGCGTTTTGAAGTTCCTTCACAACTTCATTGTTTCTTCCCTCAATAAACCGTACCATTTGATTCACAATGGCCCGATAGTCCTCTTGAGAAATGAGTCCCTGGCAGGGACCCAGACACCGTTGGATGTAGTAATCAAGACAAAGCTTTATTTTTTTTGAAGCTACGGTTTTTGCATCCAATCGGTAATTGCAACTGCGAACGGGAAATATCTTTCGTACCGCTTTGAGCAAACTCCGCATGGAGTGAACGTCTGTGTAGGGGCCAAAATACCGGGAACCGTCTTTTACGATTTTTCGTGTCGGGAAAATCCTCGGGAATTCCTCATTCGTCACGCGGATGTACGGGTAACTCTTATCATCCTTCAAAGTGACGTTGTAACGGGGTTTATACTCCTTGATCATATTGGCTTCAAGAATCAGTGCTTCCACTTCCGAATCGGTTGTGATGGTTTCCAGATCGCGTATTTTTCTCACGAGAACACGAAGCTTGGTCTCCCCCACTCTTGACTTCTGAAAATAGGATCGCACGCGATTTCGGAGGTTTTTCGCCTTGCCAATATAAAGAACCTTCCCTTTTTCATTCTTAAAAAAATAAACCCCGGGAAGGGTGGAAAGATTTTCCAGTTTTTGTTGAAGCTCTGCGTTCATGGCATTTTTCAGGGTTTTTCGTTATCTTCGACCAATTCAATCAAAACCCCATTGGCCGATTTGGGATGAATAAAAATGACCCGTTTCCCGTCCGAACCCATCGTCGGTTCACTGATGAATTCCAATCCATTTTTTTTTAGCCGCTCAATGGATTTTTCCAGATTCTCAACGGCATAGCAGATGTGGTGAATACCTTCCCCTCTTTTCTTCAGAAATTTCGAAATTGGAGAATCGGCTGTTTGTGGCTCCAAAAGCTCGATCCGGGTCTGTCCAACCGCAAACTTCTGCACCCGAACCTTTTGTTCGGGCACGTCTTCCACTTCCCCTGATTGAAGCCCGAAGGCCTCTTTGTACAATTTGGAAGCGCTTTCCAACCTAAAAACGGCAATGCCAATGTGATCGATTTTTTTAAGCATAATAAAACAAGACAATCCTTTTTTAGAATGAATTTTGGTTGTTCATAAAATAGAAAAATAAAGGCAGAATTTCAAGGGGAAAAGGGCGTTTGTTACACCGGGAATTCCAGAGATCGTCAGAGTCTTTTGGCAATTTGAGCTGTTTGCCTTTGAATTTTTCTTTTTTTCTGCAGCTTCCGATGAAGCTTTTTTAGCTTCTGACCAATTTTCGTTCAGATACTAAATGGCCGTAAGCCACAGAAAATGGAATGAGGCAATTTCTTTGGAATAGTGGCCAAACAGGGCGAGATTTTCTTCGGGAATTTTTGAAATAGCCTGTTCCACATTATTCAGCGAAAGATTCATCGGAGCGCGGCGCGACAGCCTCTGGAATTTCCGCAGATGAGACCCGCCAAAAGCCAACAAAATCTGTTGTGCAATCCATTTGTATTCCCTAATTGAATATTTTTCCCTTTTAAAAAAAGTTATCTCAGCATCCCGAATAATGGCAAGTTGTTTCAATTTTGCGGTTTCAGGCGGATTTTCACTTATCTTTCCGGAACGGATGAGCTCTGCAATTTTTTTTTCCAGCTC
>CAZIYL010000161.1:0-5803 GCA_964543425.1 uncultured Deferribacteres bacterium | reverse complement strand
GAAAAAATAGATCGTCAGAATATCCAAAAAAATTAATTTTTTTAGATTTATTATATTTCATTATAAAACAAGCTGTTAGATAAAACTCACAACGGTAGAGATTTTTCCAAGGGCTTTCCTGTAAATTATGGTAAAACATGACACCCGATGACATCTCATTTGTGGCAGACATGATGGTGGGGCGGTTGGCCCGTTGGCTTCGGATTTTGGGATACGACACGCTCTACGATCCTGAAAAGCCTGTGCAGGAATGGATTCCCGTGGTGCTGGCGGAGGATCGAATTCTTCTTACGCGAAACCGAAAAATTACCGGTCAATTGCCAGAAAAAAATTACTGCTTTGTTGAACCTAACGATCCGCGGAAACAATTAGTACAATTGGTTGAAAGGTTCCAATTGGACACGGAGCATTTTTTATTTCGTCTCTGCCTGTTGTGCAGTGTTCCTGTGGTGCCCGTTGCCAAAAAACAAATTTCCGGGCAGGTACCCCCATTGGTTTTTGAAACGCACCAGGAGTTTTGGCAATGCCCTTCCTGCGGAAGAATTTACTGGAGAGGCAGTCATTTGAAACGCATTAAGGAGTTTCTCGCTAAAATACGGGAAAATTACAAGCGCATTTAGATTTAATCTCGAATAAAAAAATTGGGTTTGGAGATTTTAATGGCCACTCCTAAGGAAGTTCAAGAAGAAAGAAAAAAATTACGTTACCTGCGATTGATTGTCGATCTAACACTCCAGCTTTTGTATCAGGAAGACATGACGGTTTCGGAAATGCTGGAATTGGTGGAAGCAACCAAAAAGCAGGTTCTAAGCCTTTTCCCGGGAAAGGAATTTCAGTTTGAATTAATCTACCGCCCCAGATTCAACCGGGTGATTCAAGAACGACTGCAATCAAATTGAGAGGAAAAAATGGCTGAGGAACGGATTGTTTACACGACGGTTCATTCCAAGTACGACGGCGAGCGTATTGCGCGCCGATTGGTGGAAACGCGGCTGGCCGCTTGCGTGAATATCATTCCACACGTGGAATCCATTTTTCGCTGGGAAGACGAAATCAAAACGGAGGTGGAATTCCTGCTTGTGATCAAAACCGTTCACTCGCAGGTGGAGAGCGTCATTAATAAAATTAAAAAGCTGCATCCGTACGAGGTTCCGGAAATCATTGCCCTTCCTATTGTGGCGGGATCGAGCGAGTATCTGCAGTGGCTTCACGCAGAGACAACTCCGGCTTGAAGCGCTTCAGCGCGCCAATTTGCGGGCTGAATATTCTTGCCCTCTCATACACGATTGTTTTGGTGAAATGAAACTTTTGGCGTAATAAATTGTAATAAATAGAAAACTTAATCGAGTCTTTTAAAAATTGAATGTGTTACACCTGGTATTCGAAAACAAACGATAAAATAGGGTCGAAAAGATAGGTTGGCATTGGAGCTAAAAGTCGCTGCAAAAAAATATCTTTCAAAAAATAAAATTATTCCTTTTATTTTACTTTCACTTGCTTTTCATCTTTTGCTGCTCTGGATTTACGGTGCAACGGTTCATTTTCAGTGGTTTCCGGTTCAAACCAACCAGGAAGCCCTGAAAAAGAACAAGCAAATCGAATTTGAATTTGTGGAAACTCCCAAAGCTGCACCCAAAAAGCCAAAAACAGCGCGTTTCTACTCCGACAAAAATTCAGAGGCAGCGAATCCAAAAAAGCTGGGAAGAAAAGGCAATCTTCCATCTTCCCGGGGGAATATTCCCAGCCCCGAAATTTCTCAACTGGCGGCGGCTCCGGAAAAGCCTTCTGTCGTGAAAAAACCGAAATCTGAAGCAAAAAAGAAGTCTGCCGAGAAAGTTCTCAAACGGGAGTCGGCCTCCCTCTTTTCGACTCGTCAGCAAACATACGAGACGTTTAGCCCCGACAAATTAACCGGGCAGCAGTCTCATCCGGCAATGTCGTCTTCAAATCTCTCTTACGAAAATGAGGAATTTAACGCGGACAAATTAGGGGGGCTGGCGTTTAACACCTACGATTGGGATTTTGCCCCCTACATGATTTACCTCAAAAGGCGAATTCAACAGCACATTTTTCCGCCCCCGGCATTTACCAAGCTGGGCTTAATTCAGGGGCACACACTTTTGCGCTTTCGGATTTACCCGGACGGCCATCTGGAAAAAGTTCAATTGGTTCGGTACGAAGGGCACAAAACCTTAATGGAAACAAGTCTTAATGCCGTTGAGATTTCAGCGCCCTTTAAACCGTTACCTCGGGACTTCCCGAAAGATTATCTTGAAATTACGGGTTCATTCTGGTACATTGTTAAAAAATAGGAGATTCCATTGAACGCATTCGAACAATCCTGGCAGTTTTTTCTGAAGGGCGGGATCATGATGATTCCCCTGGCCATCGCTTCTGTCTGGGCGCTGGCGATTATTTTGGAACGTCTGATTCACTTGCGCCGAAAAAAAATCATGTTACCGGAAATTTCAAATACAATTGAATCGCTGAAAGAAGCCGGCGACATTCCGCTGGCTATTTCGCTTTGTCGAAAATACTCAGGGGCTTTTGCAAATCTGACGCGTCTTACACTCGAGCAGCGCCATCTTCCAAAAGAGGATTTAAAAGAGGTAATTGAAGAACAGGGACGCCAGGAAGTTCATATTCTGCAGAGCGGCCTGGGGACGCTCGAAACCATTGCGGGAGTGTCACCGCTTCTGGGACTTCTCGGAACCGTCATTGGTATGATCAAAGTTTTCAATGTGATTTCGAAGGTCGGGGTCGGGCAGGCCAGCGCACTGTCCGCCGGAATTTCCGAAGCACTCATTACGACGGTTTTTGGCCTTTCCATCGGTGTGACGGCTCTGATTTTTTACAACTATTTTGACCACAAGGCTGAAGACATTGTTCTGGAGATTGAAAAATACACGGGTGATTTGGTGAGAAAAATTGTTTCTATTGATAAGAAAATTGGTATGGAAGAGGTTATGTAGCCTTCGGATTTAGCCAATCAGGCGGAAAAAATGGCTGCCATCTGCAGAGATTCTTTAAGGAGAAAGTCGATAATTTTATCAAATGATTCCGTTCTAAAAAGATTTAGGATGAATTAAAATGCACATTGCTTTACAATCGCGGAAAAAGCTTTCACTCAACATTACATCGCTAATCGATGTTTTATTTATTCTTTTGATTTTTTTCATGGTGACGTCCACCTTTCAGGAACAGCCCGGGATGAAATTAGACCTTCCCACCGCCAAAACGGCAGTCGTGGAAAAGGTCCAGAAGCTGACCATTTTCATCGATGCCAAGCAGCAAGTTTTTCTCAATGACAAACCCTATGCTATTGACCGCCTGGGAACCGCCCTCAAAAAACAGGCAGCAGAGAGCCACCCGAGCACACTGGTTTTAAAAGCTGACAAAACCGTTCCCCACGGTTTGGTCGTGGAGGTTATGGATTTGGTCAAGCAGGCGGGAATTAAAAAATTGGTGATTGCAACAGAAGTGGAATTGCCTCAGCAAAAATAGAATCGGCTGCGGTTTCCGAGGCAACAGCCTGCAATTCTGTCTAAAAATGGTCGGAGGTTGGGTTTCGCAAATGGGCGTACACCCACAGACTGCCCAACCCGGATGGCGAAAAGCGATGGGCGTTTTCTGTCAGATATTTTTCGAGGGTCTCGGTCTTGTCTGTTACGGACACCAGTGAAATGTACTCTCCGGCGTCGGGTGCGCCTTTCGCTTTTTCCCGAATGGTTTCAACCGATAGGGCAGATTCAGCCGAAAACACCAGCTCCGGCTTGCTTGTTTCGGCATTGCGAATCATGCCGATTATTTGCAAACGGCGGATGTCTTTAGTAAAAAGATTCAATTCTTCCCGCAATTCCTCCCGAATTCCGAGGCAAGGAGCGGGAACACCCTTTACCGTGTGTCTGCCCGGCTCAATGTGCCCGCCAAAAACATCCAGTTTTCCGGGATATTCACCGACCTGCTCACTCCTTCTCATCAGAACAATCCTGCCGTCACCGGTGCGAACCACCGCACTGATTCCAAGTCCCTGATTTACAAATGCCTTGCCGTAATATTTTAGAATTTTCTCCCGATGAAAATTGCTGTACATAAAGGACCGGTAATCCGAGGGGCGCAGTTTCAAAAGAAGCCGATTCGCTTTAACCTCAAACGAGTCAAGTTCTGCCAGCGCCCCGTTAAAAAGATTAGCCGTCGGGTGTTTTTTAATTAGCTCGTTCCAGAAGGTCTTTTCCGCACGTTGAAGGGAAGATGGTTTTTGAAGAGGCTCCGGCTGCCAGTGAACCTCAAGCGCTGAGCAGGGGAGGTTTTGCATCCAGAGCAGATGAAAAATATTTTGGAACGGGTTCCGGGGAAAATGGTTCATTGGGATTTTTGTCCGATTTTTTTGGGACAGGATAAACGGGATTAAGCAGGATCGCTTGCTTCCGAATCCTGCTAATCCTATCTCTTAAAATTTACTTCTTTTTGTTCACGAATTCACGAATCCGCTGCTTCCAGTCGTTAGTGGTTGAAAGATACGCAAAGTTATCCGGACTGAGAGCGGCATACTGCTGAATTTCCGCTCGCAGTTTTTGATTGAGAATCAGCTTTGTCGCGTAGAGGGCTTCGGTCCCGCCCAGGAGGGTTTCATCAAGAACGGCTTGTGATTTTTCCGGCAGTTCTTCCGGGGGTACCACCGCGTGAACCAACCCAATGTCGAGGGCTTCATCCGCCGACACCATCCGTGCCGTCAGCATTAGCTCTTTGCTTTTTGCCAAACCGATGAGCGCCATCACACGAAGAGAACACCCTACCGGCAAAATAGCTCCGATTCTCACAGCTGGGAACCCTACCGTGGCTTGGCTGCTCAATATCCGAATGTCGCATCCTGCCGCCAGTCCCATTCCTCCGCCGAGCGCAAATCCATTAATGGCGGCCACCGTTGGTACGGGAAAATTCATCACCGTATCCATCATTTCGTCTACCTTTAGGGCGTACCGGCGCGCTTTTTCCGGCGTGTCAAAACGAAGCAAATCGCCGAGGTCAGCACCGGAACAAAAGGCTTTTTCTCCGGTACCGGTCAAAATCACGCCGCGTACAGAAGCATCGGCTTTCAAATGGCGAAAGGTTTCGATCAGCTCATTCATGGTGTCCCAACTGAAGGCATTGTGCTTGCCAGGCCGATTGATTCTCACGCGGGCAACAGAATCCGTTTTTTCAACCAAAATGTGTTTCACAAGCGATCCTCTTTTTCTGTTTTTTTCAAATATTGGACAGTTCTAAAAACAAGCAAGGGAGGCGGCTGCCTCCCTTAATGGTAATCTTGTTTACTCCATTGCTTCCGTTGTTTTTCGCAACTCTAACGAATGCTGGTAGAATTCCGGCAGTGTCAACTGCTTCAGAAATGTAAGTCCCCGGGTGGCACGCAGCCTTGGATGGGGATTTTCGTAAAAGTACTCATTACCCAAAAGTGTTTTCACATTTTCGTATTGTTCGACCATAATATTCTGGGCCAAACGGTAAAACGGCCCGTCATATTCGTAACTGGGAAAGGAAGCCGACCGCTGGGATCCAAAACAAGTCATGAACGATTGTTCGAGAATGGCCATTGAATTCAACGAAACAGGCACATAAATATTGGCTTCCGAGGGATGAAATCGATACCACACGTTTCGGTAGCCCCAAATCCAGATGTCTTTTTCACCGGTTTTTTCCTCATAGATTTTAAGGGCTTCCGAGATGGTTTGCATCACCTTGTAGTGGGTATCCGGGCCGCTTCCCTCAGGGTCGAGAGCAACCGTTACCACATTGGGATGAATAT
>CAZIYL010000160.1:0-5875 GCA_964543425.1 uncultured Deferribacteres bacterium | reverse complement strand
ACTCAAAAAACTTTGATTTCCGATTCCTATTAGTTGCCAGAATTTTTCCTTTATTAAATCACGTAACTTTGGGATACACTCAAAAAATAGAGAGTCTGCCAAAAAATCTGACAGACTCCGTGGGGTTGTTTTGCGACTTAGGCCTTGGGTGTCGCTGTTGGGAGTTTGTGTGTGGCCTACTTCATTAAAGTCATCTTCTTTGTTAGGAGATGGCTGCCTGCCTGCAATCGGTAAATGTACACACCACTTGGCAGGTGAGACGCCTGCCATTGAATATGGTACACACCGGCAGTTCGGCGACCCTTGACGAGTTGAGCCACTTTTTGACCCATGATATTAAACACGCTTAATTCGACGTCCTCGCTTCTTGGCAGAGAAAAGACAATTGACGTCGTCGGATTAAAGGGATTGGGATAATTCTGTTTCAGTTCAAAAGAACCAGGCAAAAACGAGTTCTTTTGTTCGACTACCGGAGTCCCTGTATTGGACAGGAACCCAAGTTGAGAAAGGGCTGTCCAGCCCTGGGCCCAGTTGTTTGAGCCAAAGGCTCCCACATAATTGACGGGGGTAAAGAAGCCGTCATTGGGGACGTTGGTGTAACCCGTCCAGAGAGGGCTTGTGGCCTTGGGACGCGGATCCAGATTCCCGTCATTCGTACGACTGATGCCCGTCAATTGGGGATCAACACCAAAGCGGTTGTTATTTGCATCATTGCTGAGGACTGTTTTGACAAAATCCTGGGGAAACAACTGGTCGGCGGCATCTCCGGAACCGAAACCGTACCACACATCGTTCTGGTAAACGATGTCACCAGCTTCCAGACGCGCCCGGCTATCTTCACCCGAGGCCAAATCTTCCACCTTTAAGGCGTCGCCGGCAAAATCGGTAAACACACTGTTGTAATACTTGCCACCGGCGTTGTCCCGCATAATGATGCCGTGGTCATTGGCCGCGTTGGTGGAGTTTTTCCCCGACCCAATGTAGGTGGCATTGTAAATCTGGGGAATGGCGTAGGGTTTGCCGTCTTCCGGCACCGTGCCACCATCGTGCTCACCACAGCGGTTTCCGGCATCGGAAGCCTGAACCACAAACCAGAACTGTCCCTTGCCACGAAATCCTTCATCGTAATCAAAGCCGTCATCTCCATTGAATGCACTGATCAGGTGTTTGGTCTGCACCGTGCCACCAAACCACTCGTAGCCGTCGTCTTTGTTGTTCAACACTTCAATGTAATCGATGGTTGTTCCCCGACCCACAGCACCGAAGGTCAACCCGTTAATCTCGTTGCCGGCGCCGATGTCGGTTCCTCCGTAGCGAATGGAAACGTATTTCATCACACCGGAGTTGTCATCGTCGTCGGTGCCGCCGTAGGCTCCGCGGGGTTCAGTTGAGGGAATCCCTTCAATCTGGCCCGAACCGGCCGCGGTGTTAATTCGGGCACGGCCCAGCAGAATCACGCCGCCCCACAAACCGCGGGCATCCAGCGGCATGTCGTTGGGATCTGTTACATCATCGGCCAGCGCCGTGAAAATAATGGGCCGGTCTGATGTTCCTTCGGCGAAAATTTTGCCGCCCCGGGCTACAATCAGCGCGCTCGCATCGGCTCCCTGACCAGGGCTTCCCTTGATGACCGTGCCCGGTTCAATGGTCAATGTGGCCGTGCTGTCCACGAACACAAATCCGTGCAGAATGTAGGTGTTGTTCGATGTCCACACCACATGATCGCCCGGCTGAATGTCGCTGTCGTGTACGTCTATGGTAGCGCTGAAACCAAGCGCTGGAATTAGCACAAAGATTAAAATTGAAACCCACTTTCTTAACATTATGCCTTCTCCTCTTTTATTGCGAATTTGTTATCATCCAATTTTTTTGTTCAATCTCCTCCACAAACCAGAAACACAGATGGTCACTATTTTTCGCATAGCTGCGCCAGGAATGGTTTCTCCTTTTCTATCACCTCCTTTCTCTATTTTAAAGAATTCTTTGCATAGAGCGCTCTATTTGTTAAAATCATAGGATATTCCTGCAGAAATATTTCTGCCACGTTTGTATTCCTCGTAGACATAATCCCTGCCTCTAAAATGATGCACTTTTTTGATGGCAGGATTCAGCAGATTTTTGGCCGATAGGGAAAAGCGCAAATTTTTCCAGACCCGCTTTGAGGCCGTCAGGTTGAGAATGGGTTGTGAAAGCTCAAACACATTTGGGGTACCTCCCATGCTGACGGCGGCAACCCGTTCGCCGAAAACATTGTAGTAGGCTGTAAAAACTGTCCCTGTTTTTTCATTTGAATAAACAAGATCGAGATTGACAATATACGGAGATTGACCCTGCAGGGGTCTGGAAGCATCTGCATTGGGATTGACATTTCTGATAACCAGCAACTCTTCCTTTGGAATAGCTGCCCTTGAATGAGCAAGCGTCACATTGGTGCCTAACTGAAAATGATCCAATTGGGGAATCAGTTTGCCCAGATGTTTTCGCACTTCAAATTCCGCCCCAAATACAGTGGCTTTATTCACATTTTGAAATTGGACTTCGCCATTCACATTTAAAATGGCCCGTTCAATGGGATTTTTAAAACGTTTGTAAAATCCGCTGACGGCCAGGATTTCACCCGGTGTTGGAAACCATTCCCAGCGGACATCGAAGTTGTCAATAAGCGTCCGCTTAAGATCGGCGTTTCCGACGAAGAAATAGTCGTTTACGAAATCGAATGAGGCATAGGGGGCCATTTCCCGAAAAGTGGGGCGGGCGAGAGTGCGCCCGTAGGCCATGCGCAGATTCGTGTTTTTGAAGATATTGTACACGATATTCAACGAAGGCAGCCAATCGGCCGTTTTGAGTTTTCCCGGACCCAAACTTGAATCCTGGCTCACAACCTCCATCCGGGTGGTTTCGTAACGCGCCCCCGCAATAACGCGAAAGTTCCCGAAAACGGGCAGGTCAACCATTCCGAACCCCGCCCGAATCTCTTGGGTTCCCTGGTAATTGCCCCGCAATTCAGAAGCTTCCCGGATATAATTCCCAAAGCGGTACAGGCCATGCGTACTGTCCACAATTCCAACATTGGCGGGCATGAAAAACCTATCGGGATGTCCGTCATATCTCATTTTGTCCTGCTGATATTCAAAGCGTCTTTCATGAAACGTGCGGTCGGCGTTTATGGCTGATCCACCGAATTTTAATTTTCCGGTCAGTCCTCTTCGAAATGAAAAGGGCACAGAGGTTTTCAGATTGAAGGTTTTATTCTTCTCATCCAAATTCCTGAAATGGCGGGTAGGCACCGGATAGATCGCCGGATGAATGGCATAAAGCGTGTCGATTCTGTCGGGCCGATTCCGCAGTGTGTAGTCATCCGTAAAAAACCTTAAATCGGGCTGCTTTTGGTAAGAATTGGTGAGAGAACTTTCCCAGTGAATCGACATTTTGAGAAAGTTCTTGAAGTAGTGTTCACACCTCATTTGAGTTGAACGAATTTCCCGTTGCGTGTACCGGAGCGTTCGGGTTTCGTAAACGGCATTATCGGGCAAATCTCTTGGGAAGGCTCCTTGTAGATAGCGTGCTGTTGACTCGCCGCTCCTGGTGAACAGGTAATTCACACGAAAATTGTGGTCGGGACTGGGTTTGTAAGCAAGGGAACCGAGCCCGCCGAGGAGGACTTCTTCGCTTCCCTTTTCGTCGGAAAGAAGATAGTCGTAATTCAGGGAGTTCACGTCAGAAACTTTACCGGTGAGTTGCCATCGGCCAATATGCCCGTTGCTGTAAGATGAAAAGGTGTGGTTGTATGTCAGGCTGGCCAGATACCCAAGCGGTCGTCCGAACAGACTGCCCTGGTTCCCGACAGAGAGGGAATAGTTTTGATTAACTGGCGCCTTTCGCAGTTGGGGGGCCATCACGGGACTGAATGCTCGTGAGATGTTATTCAACCTCAGCGCGTCCGCGCGATCCGTCCAGGCATAACCAATGTCTGGAACAACAGCCTGAGCACTTTGTAATTGGGCGGGAATTCCTCTGGTTCTCGAACCCAATGCCAGCCAGTCATATTTTCCTCGATCCCCTGCAAGAAAATGGGAATTCAAAGTCGTCTGCGAATTGTAGCTCGAAGACGAACTAAATCGAATGGTTAGATTTTCCGGGTAATTTTTCGTTTGAATGTTGACAATTCCGCCTGAAAAATTACCGGGTTGATCAGGCGTAAATGTTTTGACGGTCACGACGTTTTCCAGAAGATTACTGGGAAAAATGTCCATTTGCACTGCCTTTTTGTCCGGATCAGCGCTTGGCAATGCGGCTCCGTTCAATTGCGTGTTGGTGTAGCGTTCGCCAATTCCCCGAATGTACACATATTTTCCATCCACAACCGAAGCGCCGGTAACCAGTTTCATCGCCTGGCTTGCGTCGCTCGTACAAAAGTGCGACATCGCTTCGGCGCTAATGGCATCGCTCACCGCCTCTGCTTTTTGGCGGTTGCGAAGCAGGGCTGCCTCCGTATTCGTAAGCGGACTTGCCTCTACCACAACAGCTTCTCCCTGAAGGGCCTTCGGTAAAAGTGCAAAATTAATAACGGCTGTTTTTTGTCCGTACACGCGAACTCCTTTAATCGTTTTCCGGGCGTAACCAATCATTGAAGCCGTCAGGGAATAATTTCCGACCGGTACATTTCGAATAAAAAACCGTCCATCGAGATCGGTTGCAGCTCCCATTCGGGTGTCGTCAATTATTACATTGACACCCGGCAGGGGATCACCACTTTCAGAATCGTAAACAGACCCTGTGATTTTTCCCACAAGCGCCACGACCGATCCTTTTCCCTCAGGCTCATTCTTTGCCCCATTGTCGGAAGCGCGAAGCAATCCCGAATTGGCTAAAAATAAAAAAATGACCAGTCCAGCAAAAAAACCTACTACTTTGGTGTTTGATAATTTTCCGTTCATTTTTGTCTCTCCCAACTAAATTATTAACAGTTTGCCATTTTTTAAACAACCCGCAATGAATATGGGGATTGACTGTTAGAATCATATTAGGGAATAATAAATCTTATATTAATTTTGGCGGTTCATTTGGTTTGCTCCTTCGTTAGTTTATCCTGGTCATTAGGCACCAACCGGTCATTGAGCGGAGTTTACACTGAGCAAAGTCGAAGTGTCGAAATGACCGGTTTTCTTCTCTCAAAGAGATTCTTCATCATCTGGTTACTGAGCCTGTCGAAGCATAAAGCAGACAGAAGGGAACCTTTTTCAAAAAGGTTCCCTTCTAATCCACTCGAAAAAACCTTGCGAAGGTTTGGGAGCTTCGCAAGGATTTGCAAGGTTTTTCCCCGCGCCATTGCATTAAAGGACAACCAACTTCCGGTGCTACCCCAAAAAAATTCCTTGATTCCTGAAGAAGGGAGGGTTATTTTAATCCACAGAGTATTATCCATCTAAAAAATGGATTTTTCTGCAAAATATCCATTGAGCGGCTTTGTTCGCTTTGGTATTCGGCAATCCCGGCAAATTATATTTAAATAAATGACTAACGGAATAATAACGAAATTCTAATAATTTATTTCTAAATTAATAATAATTTACTAGATTGCGCTGATAAGCCTTCAAGCGTTTAGAAAGACAACATCTACAAAATTTTGTGGATTTGTGTAACTGCACTCTTTATGGGCGCCTCCGCAGGCATAAAGCCTGCGGTTACATGACTCTTAAGAATGACCATTTGCAGCGGGGCTTCTTTTCTCAGCAAAGTGTGAGAAAGAGCGTAGCCATTAATTTTGCGAATTTTCACTAATTGATTTCATAGAAATTAAATTGGTGCAATTTGTGTAATTCGCGGCTATTAAAGTGAACCCATTTATCGAAAAAGCGAAAGGTTCAGGAATGGC
>CAZIYL010000159.1:0-5948 GCA_964543425.1 uncultured Deferribacteres bacterium | reverse complement strand
ACACCAATTACGGCAACTTCCTTTACCTGTTCGCACTGACTAATCAGGTTTTCCAGCTCAAGCGAGGAAATCCACTCACCGCCGGTTTTAATGATGTCTTTAATCCGGTCGGTGATTTTTACGTACCCTTCTTCATCGTAATACGCTACGTCGCCTGTGTGGAGCCAGCCATCGCGCCAGAGCTCTTTGGATTTTTCAACGGTCTTCAGATAGCCGGCCGTCAGCCAGGGCGCCCGCACCACAATTTCGCCGGTATTTTTCTTCCCCGGAGGAAGCTCTTTGCCGTTTTCGCCTACAATCCGTAAATCCACCAGCGGAATCGGCATGCCGGTCTTGGTAATTATCTCCAATTTGTCTTCGTCGCTAAATTCATTCATTCCAATCTTATATTGAGCCAGGGTAAGCACGGGGCAAGACTCTGACAATCCGTAACCGCCCATAATTTTAATTTTATTGTCAAGAGCCATCCTGGCAAGACCTTTGGACAGCGCCGAACCGCCAATGACGACCTTCCAATTGGAAAGATCAACATTCTTGACCACTGGTGCCGATAGAATCATTTGAAGAATGGTGGGAACACAATGGGAAAACGTGACCTTTTGTCCAATCAAAAGTTTCAGCAACATTTCAGGCTCATATCGTCCCGGGTAAATCTGCTTCACACCCATCATGGTTGCCAAATACGGAATTCCCCATGCGTGCACGTGAAACATGGGCGTGAGCGGCATGTACACATCGGTGTAAACGAAGCTAATAGGATCGGGGTAAGAACCGATGGCCGATGCGGTTGCCAATGTGTGAATTACCAGTTGCCGGTGTGTAAAGAAGACGCCCTTGGGATTTCCCGTGGTGCCGGTGGTGTAAAAGACCGTGGCAACCGTATTCTCATCCAATTCCGGAAATTCGTACACATCATTGTAGGTGTTAATCAGCGATTCATATTCGCCCACTGTATCCAATTGAGTTTGAACGTTCGGATCTCCATCGCCAATCAGAACAATTTTTTTGACTGTTTCAAATTGACGTCCGATTTTTTCAATGAGGGGGAGGAAATCTTTATGCACGAAGAGAATTTTGTCTTCGGCATGATTAACCGTGTACAGCAATTGCTCCGGTGACAATCTGGGATTGATGGTGTGCAAGACCGAACCCATCATCGGCACCGCGAAATACGCTTCGAGATAGCGGTGACTGTCCCAATCCATGAATGCCACCATATCGCCATTTTCAGCTCCCAAATCCGCCAGCATATTTGCCAGGCGTTGAACGCGTCTGTAAAAATCCGCGTAGGTGTATTTAAATTGATCCCGATAGACGATTTCCTGTGTCGGGTTAACCCGCAGGGGACGGGTTAATAACTGTTTGATAATTAATGGGTAATCATACCCTTCCTTTGGATAAATCATCGTGTATTCCTCCTCTTCTTTTGGGATTTTATTGCCACGAATTCACCAATTATAGACTAGTTTGCCGCGAATGCGCGAATGAATGATTTCGGCTTCCTCTTTACCGATAGAGCGCATTGAAAAACAATTTAAAGGTTCCGAACATCTGCGAGCGGTGCTGAACACGGAATCCGTAAAGAATCACCCGCCCCTTTCGGTACGGAATATCTGCCAGAGCCACCTTCCCGTGAAGCACATTTTCCCCCTTCAACCATCCGCTCAGCAGGCAGCCGGAATCGGGAAACGTGCCCACTTCTTTCATTTCAAATGGAGCCGACAACAGTGCAAAGACCGGATCGTTTCTGAAAAATACGGCGGGTTCGGGAGGCATTCCAAAAGTCAAGGGTGAATCCATGGCGAGACGCAGCCGCAGAAGGGTGCCGGGTGCATAAAACTTTTCGGAGGATTTTCCCTTCGAAACATTGCGGGCGGGAACCCCCAATTTTTCGATGGCAAAATTGGAAGCCTTTGAAAAGAACAAAGCCGTGCCCCCGTTTTCAAGAAACGATTTCAATGCCACAATTCCCTTGGTTCCCAATCCGCCTGTGTATTTTTTCATAATTTTCGGCGAACCAAGGGCCTTCTGCCGATTTTGCAGTCCCGATGCGATACCGTTACTGCTGAGGGAAGGGAAAATAATCAGGCTTAAATCGCTCAGCTTATTTTTACGAAAATCCTGATCGTGCAAAACTCGGTACGGAAAGGAAAATTCATCCAGCACCCAGCGGGTCCATCCTTCGTCCATGCTGGCCAGATACGACTGATAAATGCCTATTTCTTGGAGTGTCAGGGGGTGTAAGGATTGCTGCACATCTTTTTCAATTGAGATGGGAATCACGCTGTTTTCTTTCAGGAGCCGGGTTACAACGGGTAAATTTTTCGCCGTTACCGGCACCCAAAAACTTCCCTTTTGAATTGATTTTCCGCTAACCAAAAGGGGTTTCGCCGTTGTAAAAACCTTCTCCCCCTTCTGTAAAACCGCATTAACAATTTTGTAAGAATTGAGCCAGCGCCTTTCAAGCGCCACCCATCGAACAGACGAACCAAACTCTGGCACTGCCAATGCAAATTGCGTAACGTTGTTCAACGGAACACGCAGGGGTTTGTCGATTGCCACCACCCGGACTCCCATCTGAAGCGGCAAACTCCACGCGGTGATGTCGTACGGAGGACGCGGAGGGCCGCCGGGATACAACCGCAAATCGGGGTACACTTGTTTTCCCAACAAATCCAGAATGTAGGGACGCTCCGGCTGACTTAAGGGAATCACGTAACTGCCGGCAGGAAAAACGCAGTTCTTGTACACAAAGGATTGTTTGGCCTGAAAAACAGAGACGTGCCCCCATTGCAGGCGTTTCAGCATTTCCAGTGCCGCATCCGGGTCCCACTGATTGGCAGGTACTGCGTAGGCCAGAGGCGGCTCGGTTTTCCCGAGGGCAATAGCCTTTCGATTGGTTTGGTAAAAATCCAGCAGAATTTCCTTTTTATGACCGGCCAGAAAATTAGTAATCGAGAGAGTAGCTGCTTCTTCGTAGTCAATAATATCGCGCAAATGCCACCAGCCGCCCGGCCAGGGATCCAAAAAATTAACCTGCATTTTGTAGTCCGGCAAATCCTGCCCCATGCCCCGCAAACTTGTTTTTGGAAAAAATCGCGGGCTGGCCAGCGGAACATCGGCCGCTTCAGTTAAAATCCCGATTCGGTTGTGCCAGAACGGCGTTTTGGACATGGTTCCTTCAAAATAGCCGTTAAAAACGGTTCCGGTGGCAACCCCCTTGAATCCTTCCTCCTGAAGATCGGTAACCGCCTGTTTTCCCACAAGATTGGTCAGCGATGTAATCAGCGGATCCACATTGGGATTGACGGGATTGGAATAGGGCGGCAAAAAGAAGCGAACACTTCGGCTTCCCATCTGATGCTGATCGTAAATAACCTCCGGAAACCAGTCGTGGTACAACACCTTCGCCACCAGACGCGTTTCCGGCAGATTAAACATGAACCAATCCCGATTGTTGTCGTGCCCCGCGTAGGGGTGGTACAGCCACGGCAGGGGACTTCCATCATAAGGGGTGTGCACGGTTTTTCGGTACCAGTCCACCACCATCTGCTGGCCATCGGGATTGAGAGACGGTACAAGCAAAATCACTACCTTGTCGAGAATCCGGAGTAGTTTTGGATCCTGTGTCTTCGCAAACTTGTAAACCAGTTCCACAGATTCCTGGCTCGAAGCGATTTCGGTAGAATGAATATTCAGGGTGATTAAAATCACGGCCTTTCCCGCACGAGCCAGATTTTGGGCATCCGTCTCGTTCAGATCGTAGGGGTTCGCCAGTTGACGTTGAATGGCCTTTAGCCGTACCAGATTTTTCAGGTTGGCAGAAGAGGAAATCGTTACCAGCAAAAAGGGCTTCCCCAGCGTGGTTTTACCCAATTCCCGTACCTTCACCCGATCGGATTGCTGCCCTACCTGCTGAATGTAGGAACATATTTGGCCCCAATCAATCAGGTGGTAGTCCGCTCCCATGCGAAATCCAAAAACATCTTGCGGCGAAGGAATGGTTTGTGCGAAAACAATGACAGGAAGGAAAAGAAACCACACCAGAATAAAAATTCGCTTCTTCATTTTTATTCCTTAAATTTTCTTGCTCTGTGTTGCGATTTATGAGGAACACGGAGAAGCACAGAGTACCACAGAGAAAAAAACAAACAACCCTTGGCCGTCTCCGTGGCTCTCTCTTTTCCCCCTCTGAGGCTCTCTGTGTTACAATTTTAAACTGACACCGGGAATTAAGGGGAATTACGTTGTATTTTACTAAAATTAATTCAATTTGTCAAGGATTATTTTTACGGTAAGGCCAAATTTACCTTTCTTGCCGCTGCGAGTCTTCTCTTTCGATTTGACTTTTCCAAATGATTTAATTATTTTGAATGCACAGCACCGCATATTGTAATTAAAAAAACAGGAACGCCGCGAATTTACGAATTTTACGCGAACAAAAAGGGATTTGCATGAAATCAAAAATTGTCTCTTTTTTCTCTGTTTTTTTCTTGATCTCCATTCTCACGCCGGCTGTTTACGCACAAACGCTGCAAAAGGAGAACCGGGTTTCGGCTTCTCGGGCAGCGGAAGGCGTGTCGAAAGAATGTACCATCGGCGTGGCTTCGGGCAGAGCCACGGCTGACGGTCGCCCGCTGGTCTGGAAAACACGCGATCTGGAAAAACAACCCGACAATGAACTTTACTTTAACAGCGACTATCGTTACGGCTTTCTCGAAGTCATCAATAACGGCGGTTCCTACGCCTGGATGGGCCTCAACGAAAAGGGATTTGCCATTTTGAATTCCTATTCAGGTGATCTAAATGCCGCCGATGCCGGTTTGACGAACGGATTACTTCAGCGCACGGTTCTGGGGCAGTGTGCGACTGTGGCGGACTTTCAGCATTTTTTGGACAGCACCAATGTGAGGGGACGAAAAACACAGGCCAATTTTGGCGTGATCGACGCCACCGGAGCGGCAGCTATTTTTGAAACGGGAGGTACATTCTACCGCAAGTTTGACGCCAATAATTCCCAGCAGGCACCCAATGGAACGCTGGTTCGCACCAATTTTTCGGTAACCGGCGGCGGTGATTCGGGGATTGAACGGTACCGACGCTCCCGGCATTTAATCGATGCGTTTGTGTCCGGCGATTCTCTGAGCTACCGTGCCATTCTGCGTTACCAGATGCGTGACTTTTCTGATTTCGACAGCAATCCCGTGCCCGTTCCGTTTCCCAAACGCTGGCTTTCCAATCGTCCCTTTGGCTACATTTACACCGGAGTCAGTATCTGCCGCTCCGCTTCCGTTTCGGCGGCTGTCATTCAAGGGGTACTACCCAATGAACCCGCCACACTGAGTACCTTGTGGGGAATCCTCGGTCAGCCGGCTTCGTCCATTGCCGTACCCTACTGGCCAATCGGGGAAACCCCTCCGGAATCCGATGGCGAATCGACCGCTCCGCTTTGCGACGAAGCCAAAAAAATCAAGGCACGTCTGTTTGACTACGCCCCTAATTCCGCCTACATTGACTCCTACAAGCTGCGGGACGAAAATGGAAACGGCCTCTGGGCTCGAACCTTTCCGGCGGAAGATTCTATTTTTTACGCCGCCGATTCCCGTCTTTTCGATTGGCGGCAGGCCGCTTCGCTTCCCGTTTCCGAAATGGAAGCGGTGGAGTCCGAAATGGCCGGTTACACCCTCCGCAAACTGAAACAGGCCTACCGAGGACTGGTGACAGCGGTTTCGTCCGGTGCGTCTCAGCCCCTGCCCGAAGCCGTTTCTCTGAGACAAAATTACCCGAACCCGTTTAATTCAGGCACGATTTTGGGGTTTACTCTGCCTCGACGCTCCCGGGTAACGCTTTCGCTTTTTAATTTACAGGGTCAAAAGGTAGCTGCCATTTTTTCGGGGATTTTGCCGGCAGGGCCGCATACCCGCCGCTGGCAAATGGAACATCTCCCC
>CAZIYL010000158.1:0-6036 GCA_964543425.1 uncultured Deferribacteres bacterium | reverse complement strand
TATTATTGAGAATTAGAAACCCCTGTTCTAATTATTTGTAAAAAAATTTCTTACATCTAATTTTGGGTGCAAATTATAATCAAAGCATTTCAAGCAGGTGAGGTGTTGTTGGGTAATGAGCAAAATCAAGAAGCAAGAAAAGAATCGGGCTGAAAAATCGCTTGAAAAATATCTGGAAGAAATCGGAGAATATTCTCCCCTGCCTCCAGAACAGGAAGTTGCGTTAGCCAAACGCATCAAAAAGGGGGATAAAGAAGCATTGGACATTCTGGTACGCTCTAATCTGCGGTTTGTTGTGAGCGTAGCAAAGGAATACCAGAATCAGGGGTTGCCAATGGAAGATTTGATTAACGAGGGCAATCTGGGGTTGATTAAAGCCGCCGAACGCTTTGACGAAACGCGCGGTTTTAAGTTTATTTCCTACGCTGTCTGGTGGATTCGGCAATCCATTTTACAAGCACTGGCTGAACAATCCCGAATTGTTCGATTGCCACTTAATCGCGTCGGCGCCATTAATAAAATCGGTAAGATGCTTAACAACCTGGGTCAGGAATACGAGCGGGAGCCTCGCCTCGATGAATTGGCCAACCGAATGAACATGAATTCGTTTGAGCTGGCCGAAACCCTCCGCACCTCTTCCCGACACCTTTCGTTAGATGCACCGTTTCAGCAAGGCGATGGAAACAGCCTTCTCGATGTTCTTAAAAATGAGCACATGTCTCCGCCGGATGAAGATTTAATGGATGAGTCGCTCCGTTTGGAGATTGAAAAGGTTCTGGCAACTCTAACGCTTCGGGAAGCCAAAATCATCAAACTTTATTTCGGCATCGATCAGGATCGTCCGCTCACTCTCGAAGAGATCGGCGAGATTTTTAATCTGACCCGCGAACGTGTTCGTCAAATTAAGGAAAAGGCGCTTCGAAAACTCCGTCATAAATCCCGGCGCCGTCCCTTGCAAAAATATCTTGGGTAATCTGAATTTTCCCATTTTTTATAAAAAAGCCCGGATTCTTTCGGGCTTTTTGCTTTCTCATTCACCACCATAAGGAATTATTATAATTTTCTATTTGATTTAATTTATTCTTTTCACTATATTTCAATTGAACTTATGATGGTTTTGCCGGATACACAAGTGGCTTCCGGTTCAATAGAGATTTTAAATTTTCCCGGGACAGATTTAATCCACGGCATTTTTTCGTTCGGGATTACCTTGTGGCCCGAAACCAAATTCATTTAAAATAAACCAAATTTCCAATGTCAACACTACGAGAAAAATATTTTTTACAGCTCCTTCAGTTGAAGCATTTATTCTCTCAGAGCGGCGAATCCCCGTTGAGACTTCCCTTAAAAATTCCGTCTGCCCCCCAAATTGTGCTTTGCCTCCCTGAAAATGAAGACGATCTGAAATCCGTTCAAAACCATTTGCCGTCATTTGCACGTATTTTTGCATCGGGTATATTCTATCTCGTTATCGAACGTTCTTTCGAAGGAGTTTTTGCCCACGATTCCACTTTCCAAACGCTTCCTTTTTCGCAAACTGATTTTTCTTCTGTGGGCATCTTAAAAAAACAATGGATGGAACAGCTTCCAAAAAATATTTTTCTGGCGATTGATTTCAATCGTGCAGGAAATCTTTGGAGTGGATATTTGTGTTTTAGCACTCGGGCTCCGGTAAGAATTTCTTTAAAGAAACCCCGGGTGCCGAATTTTTTTAATATTATTTTAAATCCCAATCAAGAGAATACTTTTCGGGAACAGGTTTCTTACCTGTTGCAAATTATTCACGATATCACAAAAACAAGTAAAGAGTCCTGATTACCAATGGCACCACCTAACGATTTACAGCAGGAGTTCGAAAAACTTTCACAGGAATACAAAGAAATCCGATCCGTGAATCAGGAACTTTCCGGACAGCTTTCCGAACTCTATATTTTGTACAACATCTCGCATATTTTGAGCACCACATTTGAAATCAAACAAATTCTCAGGTCTATTTTTCACCTTTTTCAAACGTCGCTTCCCGTAAACAGCGCCCACTTGTTTTTGTTGGAACCCCTGCAAAGGGAACTGGAATTAAGGGAAACTTTCGGTTTTTCAAAACTTCCTTCTGAAATAAACCCGAAACCCGATGCCAAATTGATCGAACGAATTATTGTTACCGGGGATCCGCTGGTTGTGACGGATATTCAAATGAATACGCCTCAGCAGCCTGATGAACCAAAATCAACTTTTTTATTTGCGGGATTTCCTCTTCTTACAGACGATAAGCAAGTCATCGGTGTGTTGAGCTTCTTTCGAGATTCCCAGAACATTCTGAAAAAATCCGAATTTGACTTTCTCCAAAGGATTTCCAATGAGGTGGCCGTTTGCATCGATCGGGCACTTTTGTTTTATCGAACCCGGGAATCGACTATTTTGGACGAGCTTACGGGTATTTTTAATCGGCGGTATTTTAACAAAACTTTTCAACGAGAAATCAAACGCGCCGAGCGTTACAAACGCAACCTTTCGGTGCTAATGATTGATATCGATGATTTTAAGGCGGTTAACGACACCTTCGGGCACCTGAAGGGCGACGACGTACTACAGGCTATTGCGCAACTCTTGAAGCAAAACATTCGGAGAGCAGATATTTTATTCCGTTATGGCGGAGAAGAATTTGTGATTCTCCTTCCCGAAACTCCTCTGAACAACGCGATTCGCGTCGGGGAGAAATTACGAAAGGCAATTCAGGCTCATTTTGCCGCCAGTGAGTCCCAGGTAAACAAGCAAAGAATTACAATTTCCATCGGAATTTCCAATTTTCCAATGGACGGTTATTCCCCCGAAAAGCTTTTGGAAACGGCCGACCAGCGTCTTTATCGTGCAAAAAGCCTGGGCAAAAATCAGACGGTTGCTTACGAGGAATCGCTTGAAAAAGTTTGAAACACATCATCTGTTTTCACGTATTCACCACAGGCGCCTATTAATTGCGCAAAACCTAACCATCTCACACAAACAGCAGGAGGCAAACATGAAGAAACAGTTTTTAAAAGCCGCAATCTTGGGATTTTTGATTTTTAGCATTGTCGGATGCGCAGGTCAGAAACCGAATTGGAAAGAAGCCGTAAGCAACAAGGGCATGCAATTGGTTTACCATTTCAAGAAAGGGGATAAACACACCTATCGATTTACACTCAACACCAATAGCAGCCAGGAAATGGGCGGTCAAACGCAAGAAACAAATGTGACCCAAAAAAACGTTGTCCGGTATGAAGTGAAAAATTTCCTAAAAAATGGCACATTCGCAATTCAGGCTGTGATCGATTCAATCGATGCCACATTTAGCAACCCGATGATGAACCAGATCAAACCTCTTTATCAAAAAGTACTGAATAAACCGGTGGAATTAATTCTCACAAAAACCGGTGATGTCGATTCGGTAAAAGGGCTGGATGCATTTCCTACCATTCAGGGGAGTGCCGATTGGAAAGGTATGTTTGAATCATTGTTCTTCAAACTTCCTCAGAAACCCCTTAAAATAGGCGATTCCTGGATGGAGACAAAAACCAAGCACAAAAAATCGGGTCCGATGAACATGACAATTGTCAGCAAAACAAAATACCTGCTAAAATCAATCCAGCCGTATAAAGGGATCGATTGCCTGTTTATCACGTACACAACAGATCTTTCGCTCTCAGGCAAAGGCAATCAGGCGGGAATGGAACTTGATTATTCCGGTAGTGGTTCCGGCTCCGGCAAAATTTATTTCGATCCGGTAAGCTCGACATTTCTGTTCACATCAACCGAGAGCAGCATCGACGGAAGCGTTTCACTTCCTTCCAGAAACATGGAAATTCCGTCATCGACAACGGTATCCGTAAAAGGGATTCGAATAAAATAATTCAAACAAAAATTCACAGAGACGATTTCATCTTTTGATTTGAGATGGTGGAATCTCTCATTCCCAGCTTAAAAAAGCCGATTTCAAAAGAAATCGGCTTTTTTATTTTCACTCATTAAAAATGGGACCTATTTCAAATTTATGTGATTTTTCAATCCATTCACATGTTACTTGCGGATTTTTTCAAAGAAGAATAAGAATGGTCTGGCGGCTTCAGAATGTCTTCCGCCGTTTGGAAAGTATCCGGGTAGGTCTCGACCGATACTCGAAATTTTAGTTCAAATCCGAAACGTTTTGTGAAAGAGAGCAGCCGCTCCCTGACCAGATTCGCCGTCGAATGGCCGGCACCGGGCATGAGGATGCTGAATGTGTCCTCCCCGCCTAAAATAACCTGATCCTGGGGACGAAGAAATTTTCGAATAATCAGCAACAAATTTCTAACCGATCGTATTTCCGAAAAGGGATCGTATTTTCTCTCAAGCTCTTTGAAATTGAGAAATTCCATCTTTAATATTGAAAACGCCTTCCCTTTGGAAACCCGAACTTGCTTTATTTCATAAGTAACCAAAGCCTTTAAAACGTCGGGCGCAACATAATCAATTTCCGCTTCCTGAAGGGCCTTCTCCAAAACAGACTCTTCTGGCGTATGCTGCGACACCGGAATCCGGTTCATGCTTTGAGGAAGTCTGTACGAATAAATCAGGCACGTTTCGGCCTCCGATTCCCGAAAGTTTTCTCCGCAATGCAAACATTTCCCAAAAACCACCGCGGTCGAAAAAACAGTCTCGCAATGCAAACACTGATATTTTGTCTCCTGAAAGGGTTTCTGCACCGATTGTCCCGGCACCGGAATCGGCTGAATGGCAGGCGAATGACACTCCGGACAAACCGGGCGAAAATTAACATTAACGGAATGGCATTTCGGGCATTGTTTTACGACATCAAAAATAATGTGCTCCAGCTTCCCCTCTTCCGCAAGCCACTCCAACTCTTCACGCTGATCTTCTGGATTCTGCACGCCCAGTTTGCTTAAGGGCGGGTAACTGTATCCAAAAGGCGATTGTGGATCGGGTTCCGGTTTTATGATCGAAAGATTTTCCCGGCTAAAAAGTCGCACAATGGGAGAAGCACTCTCGGGAGCGGCAGGTTGACACTGCGTCAGTAACAAAAGCAGATTTTTTATTTTTTGAAGGAGAAAGGCACGGTCGTAAGGTTTGGTGAGGTAATCAATGGCTCCGGCTTCGATAGCTTGCAATCGTATTTCGGGAGACCGAAGATTACTTAAAATAATGATTGGCGTTTCCGGATATCGCTTGTGAATGGCCTGGCAAATGGACAAACCATCTTCCCCTTTCAGTGCAATTTCCAACAGAACAATATCCGGCCGAATAGACGGGAATTGTTTCAGAGCATCCAGACCCGAATCAAATACGGCCGATTGAAATCCGTTGCTCTGAAAAAGCTGGCGAAGCATGTCCAGTATTTGAATTTCTGGATCGATAATTGCGATTTTTAAGAATGTTTTCCCATGTTTTGGTGATTGCGTCATTTTTTTTGAGCAACTGTTTCTTATCTTGAGAGCATATTTCAAACTGACCTGATAATTTTAAACCATTGAAATGGTTCCATTATTTCCTGAAACCCTGCAGGAACGGAATATGATTTCTGGCAAAATCCACCCCGGAAATTACGGGCTTACATCTGCACTTGGTTCTGGTGTTGATTATTTACAGAATTTTTCCTCTTCGTATCGTCCGTGGAATGATTTTTAAGCAGCGGCAATCGGAAAACAATTCGGAACCACTTTTGAAATTCGGATTCCGCCCAAACCGTTCCTCCGTGTTTCTCAATAATGTACTTTGTGTTGTACAATCCCAATCCCGATCCTTTTCCAACCTTTGTGTCGTAGGAATCCAATTGCGTAAATTTGTCAAACACCTTTCCAACTTCGTCTTCCTCCACCCCGCGGCCAGTATTGGTCACGCGCACTTCAAGCTCACTGTTCACAATTGAAAACTCAATGTGAATATCTCCGTCATTTTGGCCGTATTTTATGGCATTTGAGAGAATATTTACCACCACAATTCTCAGCAGTTTTTCATCGGCAAAAAGCCACACTTCTTCCTGATTGCTATCCACCCAAACAGACATAT
>CAZIYL010000157.1:0-6059 GCA_964543425.1 uncultured Deferribacteres bacterium | reverse complement strand
GGCCCTACAGTCAGTGGGGCGTGGTGGAATCCTGGTCGATTTGCGCCGAGGACGAACCGTGGTGCCGGCGGAAAAACGACGACTACGAGGAGTACAAACGCCAGTACGAAGCGCTGAAGAAGACCTTCAACCCGGTTAAATTCAATCCCGAAAAATGGGCGCGGGCAGCCAAAGCGGCGGGCATGCGGTACGTCATTTTCACTACCAAACACCACGACGGATTCTGCATGTTCGACACGAAGTACACCGACTACAAAATCACTTCCAAAGAATGTTTGTTTCACACAAACCCGCGTGCCAACGTGACCAAGGAAATTTTTAAAGCCTTTCGCCATGAGGGCTTCTGGGTGGGAGCCTATTTTTCCAAACCTGATTGGCATTCCAATTTTTACTGGTGGCGCAATTTTGCCACGCCGGACCGCAATGTGAATTACGACATTAATAAATACCCCGAGCGCTGGCAGAAATTTGTGGAATTTACGCATAATCAAATTTTGGAGCTTCTTTCCGACTACGGCCGGGTGGACATCCTCTGGCTGGACGGCGGTTGGGTGCAGCCCCTCACGGACAAGCAAATTCAGGCGGCCATCAACAGCCCCAATTACAAATTTACCCGCATTCAGAGTCAGGACATTCACATGGCCGAACTGGTCAAAAAGGTGCGGGCCAAACAACCGGGACTCATTGTGGTGGATCGGGCCGTGGAGGGGCCGTACCAGGATTACCTGATCTCCGAAAATCAGGTGCCAGAGAAAATGCTGCCCTACCCGTGGGAATCGTGCATTATTTCCGGCGGCGGATGGTCGCACGTGCCCCATGCTAAATACAAATCGGCCCGAACGCTGATTCACCTGTTGGTGGATATTGTGGCCAAGGGCGGGAATTTACTGCTTAACATTGCCCCCGGCCCCGATAATGGCGCATGGGACGCCGACGCCTACGATCGGCTGCAGAAAATCGGGGACTGGATGAAAGTCAATTCGGAGGCCATTTACAGCACGCGGCCCATTGCGCCGTACAAGGACGGCAAGGTTTGTCTCACGCACAAAAAGGACAGAACGGTTTACGCCATTTATCTTGCGGATGAAAGCGAGCTCCGGCCGCCCGCTGAAATCTGGATGTCCTCATTTCAACCCGAAAAAGGGAGTACAATAAACTTTTTGGGAACGCAAAAAACACTTAAATGGAAAAGCGTAGGAACGGGTTTTGTGGCTGACATTCCACGGTCGATTCAGGAACATCCCCCATGCCGATATGTCTGGGTGCTGAAAATTCATTCGCTCCCGCACTAAATTGTGGCAATGGTGCCGGAGCTTTTGAGACGGCGGGGGCTTGTTTCCCTGGTTCGGGTATTGGTTGAGCAGAGAATCCATTTTCTGCGGATACGGGTTTGATCTACCGGAGGGAGAGAGATTGATCGGGTGAAGTGCAGTTCGAGTGGTCTTCATCGTTTGCCAATTGGCAGAGTAAATAATTTTTTAGGGAGGTATTCTCATGAAAACATGGTGGTTCTTTATTTTCCCGTTGGTTTTGTTTTCGGTGTTGGGCTTTGCCCAGGAAAACCCCGAGCAAAAAGCCCAACGCATGCAGTGGTTCGAAGACGCCAAACTGGGGATTTTTATTCACTGGGGAATTTACGCTGTGGACGGCATTGCAGAATCCTGGTCGTTCCACAACGGACAAATTTCCTACGAGGATTACATGAAGCAGCTTTCCGGGTTTACCGCCCGCCATTATAACCCCGACGACTGGGCAAAGCTGTTCAAGGAAAGCGGGGCGCGGTACGCCGTACTCACATCCAAGCACCACGATGGTGTGGCGCTTTGGCCAACAAAGCTCAGTCACCTGAATGTGGTGGAAAAAACACCCGCCCGCCGGGATCTGATTGACCCCTACTGCCAGGCTTTACGCAAATACGGCCTGAAAGTGGGGCTCTATTTTTCCATTCTGGATTGGTCCTACCCGGACTACCCCAATTGGACAAAAACCAAGCGCCGCTACGATCCCAAACAGGACACCACCCGCTGGAATCGATTCGTCAAATTTTACCAGGGACAAATTTGGGAAATCTGCACACGCTACAAACCGGACTTGCTCTGGTTTGACGGCGACTGGGAATTCCCCGCAGATATGCTGCACGCCAAAGAAACCCGGGAGGAAATCAACCGCCTGCTGCCAAACGTGATTGTGAATTCCCGGCTTCAAGGCTATGGAGACTACGCCACACCGGAACAGGGTGTACCCATTACGCGCCCTAAAGCCCGATGGTGGGAACTTTGCATGACGACTAATGATTCCTGGGGTTACCAGCCCGGGGATCAGAATTACAAATCCGTTAACGAGATTATTCGTATTTTTGTTGATTGCATTAGCATGGGCGGCAATCTGTTGTTGGATGTCGGAGCAAAGCCGGACGGCACATTTCCGGAGAAGCAGGTTAAAATTCTCAGAGAGATCGGCCGCTGGACGCACAAGCATGCCGAGGCAATTTACGGAACGCGGGCGGGAATTCCGAAAGATTATTTTTATGGCCCGTCAGCGCTTTCCAAAGATAAAAAAACGCTCTATCTGTTTCTTACCTGCAATCCCAATGGGTCTGTTCTGTTAAAGGGACTGAAAAACAAAATCACCCAAATCCGAGTGGTAGGAAATGGAACTGAACTGAAATGGACGGTTATGATGAAATTGTCCTGGAGCTCTGTTCCCGGAATTGTGGCTATTTCGGTACCGAAAAATGTTCTGGATAGAGACCTAACGGTACTGGCGATTCATCTGAATGACCCGATTGAACTTTTCAAGAATAAAAATTAAATGTTGAGGAAAACATTTCTACCGAAAATGCGTTGTAAAATCCATGAGATAGATCGCCAAAAAACAAGAGATATTACACATAACGGTAAATCATCCAGAAATGGGAAAAGCTTCCCAATAGGACGAAAATGTGAAAAATTTCGTGAAACCCGAACACCTTCGGCCAGGGATCGGGCTTTTTAAGGGCGTAAATTGCAGCCCCGATGGTGTAGAACAGACCTCCCAATGCCATCCAGAAAAGGCCCCGGGGAGCCATGAGGTGAATGAGTGGCCAGATAGCCACGAGAATAATCCAGCCCATTAAAAGATAAATCCCCGTGTACAAAATGCGGGGGGCATCTAACCAGAAAATCTTTAAAAAAAGGCCAAGAAGTGTCAGCGTCCATACGCCGGCCAAAACTGACCACCCCCATGTTCCGCGCAGGGTGATGACACAAACCGGTGTGTACGTGGCGGAGATAAAAACAAAAATCATAATGTGATCGATTTTGCGAAAGGTCTCGAGGCGTTTCCCCGAAAGCGGAAGCCAATGGTACAACGTGCTGAATGTGTAGAGCAGAATCATTGCCCCGCCAAAAATGGAAAATGAAATCACGTGTGCCAGCCTTTCGGTGGGGAAGGGGCGGGTTAAAAGCAAAATAAGGGCAACAATGGCAAAAATAATTCCGATGAAATGGGTCAAACCGCTCATCGGCTCTCGTAACTTCAGTTTCATTAGTCGGTTTTCTTCCTATTTTTCAAATCGATCGGTATTCGAATAATTCGTGAATGAATTACAGAAGCCGTAAAATCCGGGCTCGTTTTTTAACATTTTAGTGTAGGATATTTTTGGCACAAATGCAAGATTTTGTCTCGCGTTTTTTATCCTGCATTGTTCATAAGTTTTTGTCACAAAGGGATCGAAATTCAATTTGAAGAATATTGTAGTTAAGATTATTAGAATTTTAATGCTTATTAGGGAAGCAAATTTCTTTGTTTTTGGTGATGAATGAATTTTTCGGGTTGAAACCTATTATCTTTTTTATTAATTTAGGTTTATCCAAAATTTGGCAAATTGAATCAGGGAGCAATCGATGAAATTTCATTCCGTTTATTGGATGCTGTGGGCATTTCCATTAATTCTTGGACTTGGGGGCTGTTCCGGAAATAAAGAAGTCCGGGTGGATCATTTGTTTCGGGATTACCGGGGCAACAGGCCCGGCGCAGCGGTGATGATTATTCGGGATGGCAAGCCCATTTTGGTTAAAGCTTACGGCATGGCTAATCTTGAGAAGAAAATTCCTGTGACGCCCGCCACCAATTTTCGCCTCGCTTCCGTTACGAAAGAATTTACGGCTACCGGCATTTTGATGCTCATCGAGCGGGGGAAGTTGTCGCTTTCCAGCAAATTGGGACAGCTTTTTCCCAATTTTCCCGACTGCGGCAAAAAAATTACGATTGACCAACTTTTGCACCACACGTCCGGTCTGCTGGCTTACGAAGACAGTATTCCGGACACGGTCAGAAAACAGGTAAAAGACAAAGACGTGCTTGAACTCATGATGCGGCAGGACAGCACCTACTTTCCGCCGGGGGCAGCCTACCGCTACAGCAACACCGGCTATGCCGTTCTGGCCATGATTATTGAACGGGTGTCCGGGCAATCTTACGCCGATTTTATTCGCCAAAATATTTTTGAGCCGCTGAGGATGTCCGGTACGGTGGCTTACGAAAGGGAGATTTCCACAGTGCCCCACCGCGCTTTTGGCTACACGGTGAAGGGCGATTCCATTCTTTTTACCGACCAGAGTACGTACAGCGCCGTTTTGGGCGACGGTGGCATCTACTCCTCGGTAAACGATATGTTCAAGTGGGATCAGGCGCTTTACGGAAACCGGCTCCTCTCATTTCAAATGCAGGGCTACGCCTTCACGCCCCAGTTAGAGCACTACGGATGCGGTTGGCGGATTGACCGCTACAATGGGCATCGACGGATTCACCACACGGGCAGTACCATGGGTTTCCGAAACGTCATTCAGCGCTTCCCGGACGATCATTTTACGGTGATTATTTTGACCAATCGCAACGAGCCCGGCGTAGCTCCTCTGGCGGAGAAATTGGTAGACCTTTATCTTTTTCGATAAGAAGTTGAGTTCCGTCCATTCCAAATTTTGTTGCGTAAAAGTGCACGCTCTCATGAAATCTTAAAAAAGAAAGGAGGAACACCCATGCACTACCTCTGGTGGTTTGTTCCTGGTCTCACAGCACCCATGCTCATTGCCATTATTGCCACCATTCACATGTTTTCGGCGTTGTATGCCGTGGGCGGCGGCATTGTGCTGGCCAGCGAGACAGGCAGTGCCTATCGCCTGAAAAACCAAGCCTACCTGGACTACCTGAAAAGCCACGCCTGGTTTTTCGTCTTTTTTACGGTGGTTTACGGGGCAATTACCGGGGTCGGTATCTGGTGGACAATTGGTTTAGCGTCCCCACTGGCCACGGAAACACTGATTCACATTTTCGTTTTTGGCTGGGCCATGGAATGGGTCTTCTTCATTCTGGAAATTGTCTCAGCCTTCACCTTCTTTTATTATTGGGATCGGCTGGATGCCAAAACACACACAATCATTGGCTGGATTTACGCCATTTCAGCCTGGGGCAGTCTGGCACTCATTACCCCGATTACTGCCTTTCAGTTGAATTCCGGAGGCTGGGCTGCCGGCGGAGGCTTCTGGCACGCTTTCTTCAATCCGCAGGCTATTCCTCAAATTCTGGCCAGAACGGGCGGTGCCCTGATCATGGCAGCGCTTTACATTTATCTCCACGCCTCCTTCAAATTAAAGGACAACCCCGAACTGCTCCATTTTGTGGAAAGACGCTCGGCTAAGTGGACGATGTGGGGAGCTATTTTCCTGATCGCAGGCGGCATCTGGTGGAAATGGAAACTGCCCGAAAGTGCCGCGGACACACTGGCCAGTGCTGGCGTGCTTAATGCCCTGGTTTTCATTTTAATGCTGGCCATTGTGATTGTGCTGATTATGGCCTATGTGGGGCCGTACAAAAATCCCCAGTGGCTGACGCCGGGATTTGCCGTTCTCATTTTTCTGTTTGGGCTTGGGGCGGTTTCGGCAGGTGAGTTTACCCGCGAGGCCGTGCGCAAGCCTTACATTGTAAATGGCCTTGTTCTGGGCAACCAGATTCGCCAATCCGAAGTGGAAAAAGGCCAGGAGAACGGTTTTTTGAACATTTCCACCTGGGCCAAATATTAT
>CAZIYL010000156.1:0-6097 GCA_964543425.1 uncultured Deferribacteres bacterium | reverse complement strand
TCAAAGGTACATCCGGTATTTTGCTTCTGACTGAAAAATATGTGCGTGTTGCCGATCCGATGCCCTGCATCGGGTGCAACCGATGTGTGGATACTTGTCCGATGCACCTGGTTCCCACAACTCTGGCTGAATTTGCCGATTTTAAGCGATACGAAGAAGCGGAAAAATGGGGGATCATGGACTGCATTGAATGTGGAACGTGTACGTTTGTTTGTCCGGCCAAGCGCCCTTTATTGCAATCCATCCGATTCGGAAAATATGAAATCAGTCTCCGGAAGCGAAAAGCGAGTTAATTGTGGACTTAGCAGTTTAGCGTTAGGAAGGGAATATGGATAAAAAATTTCGAGTTTCTTCGTCACCTCACGTAGTTGACAGGGACAGCGTGACAAAAATCATGCTCTATGTGATTTTGGCTTTGCTTCCCTCTCTAATTGGTGGCACATATTTTTTCGGATGGCGGGCACTGTGGGTAACGGTGTTGACGGTTCTAACGTGTGTGGCAACGGAAGCCATTGTGCAAAAAATGATGAATCGGCGGGTGACGATTACGGATTTGAGCGCCGTGGTAACCGGAATTCTATTGGCATTTAATATGCCGTCAAATGTACCTTTTTATTTGCCGGTCGTAGGGGGCGTTTTTGCTATTGCGATTGCCAAGCAGGCGTTTGGGGGGTTGGGATTTAATCCTGTAAACCCGGCTTTGGCAGCGCGCGCTTTTTTGCTCGCATCCTGGCCCATTGACATGACCGTTTTTAAAGTGGTGCCGCGCGGAGGATCGCTTTCGGGCATCAATGTCATTACCAGCGCCACCCCCCTGAATGTGATGAAACAATCATTGGACATTCTGAAGCATCAGTCCAATTACGCTTTGGACAAAGTCAGTCAGGCTCAGACGGCAGTCGTGCAATTAAAAGAGGCCTATGGCCATCTTTTCTGGGGAAATGTGGGCGGTTGTTTGGGAGAAACATCTGCCTTTCTGATTCTGTTGGGTGCGGCTCTTTTAATGTACAAACGCATTATCGATTGGCGAATTCCGTTCAGCTATCTTCTTACAGTAGCCGTGCTTGCCTGGATGTTTGGCGGACCCAGCCGCTTATTTTCAGGAGATTGGATTTTTCACCTTCTGGCAGGTGGTTTGATGTTAGGTGCGTTTTTCATGGCGACCGATATGGTGACGTCTCCGCTAACAGCTTCCGCAAGAATTTATTTTGGAATTGGAGCGGGAATTTTGACGGTTATTATCCGGCTTTGGGGAGGCTACCCCGAAGGAACCTCTTACTCTATTCTGCTTATGAATTTGACTGTTCCACTTCTCAATCGGTATACGCGTCCTCGAATTCTGGGTGAGAGGAGGAAAAAATGAACGATTTCTTTAAATTGCCCGCTGTGTTAACTATTACGGCCATTATTGCGGCAGGTGCGCTTGCGTTGGTCTTTAACGTTACAAAGCCCAAAATTGAGGCTGAAAAGCGCCTCGTGATGGAGCAATCCCTGAAGCAGGTTTTGCCCTCTGCCAATTCGGGTGTGCTGATTCCTGTTAAAAATAAAAATGGCGGGAAAATCGAATATTACAAAGGATACGCTTCACCCGACACAACAATTCCGGTCGGATTTATTGTTATTTCTTCGGCACATGGCTATTCCAGTAACATCGAAATAATGGTGGGTGTGGACACCAGTTGGGTCATTCAGGGGATTAAAATCCTCTCGCAGGCAGAAACACCCGGCTTGGGAGCCAAAACAACACAAATCAAATATGGTGAAAAAACTCCCTGGTTTCAACGGCAGTTCGCAGGCAAAAAAGGTGGCAATCTGGCGGTTGATAAGGATGGCGGGGAAATAAAAAGCGTCACCGGTGCAACTATTTCCTCCAGAGCCGTGACACGGGCGGTCGACCTGGGAATTAAACATTTACAAGAATTATTGGGGAAAGCTCCATCGGCAAATTCAAGAATAAGCATGATTTTTTGAGTTCAGCCGAATAATGCGACCATTGTTTTTGTCAGGAGCGTATTTACATTTTTTGCTTTTGAGTTCCATAAACCGACCCCAAAAGCACGCATTTTCGGGAACAAGCATTTTTTAATTGAGGAAGTCTAACAATGACGTTAATTAAAGAATTTACAAAAGGGATTTATAAAGAAAACCCAACCTTCCGAATGGTTCTGGGAATGTGTCCGACACTAGCCGTGTCGAATACGCTCCAGAACAGCGTGGGGATGGGGGTTGCCGTTATTTTTGTGCTAACCAGCTCGAACTTCCTTATTTCACTGATTCACGAGTGGGTGCCATCGAAAATCAGAATTCCGATTTACATTACCGTTATCGCTACTTTTACCACAATCGTCGATTTGGCAATGGCTGCCTATACCCCCGGTTTGCACAAGGCTTTGGGAATCTTTATTCCTTTGATTGTGGTCAACTGTATTATTCTGGGGCGCGCCGAGGCATTTGCAGGTAGGAACAGCGTTCTTCCTTCTATTATGGACGGACTTGGAATGGGACTTGGTTTTACGCTCTCGTTGTCTCTGCTGGGTTTTACTCGGGAATTAATCGGGAACGGATCGCTCTGGGGGATTCCAATACTGGGAACTTCTTATCACCCCATGTTAATTATGATTTTACCGCCGGGAGGCTTTTTGGTGTTAGGGCTTTACATGGCACTTATTAATTATATCGATCGCAAGCGAGCAGTCTTATAAAATTGGAGGAATGATGGAACTCAGAACATTATTAATTATTTCGATTGCCTCTATTTTTGTAAACAACTTTGTGCTGAACCGTTTTCTTGGTATTTGTCCGTATATGGGCGTTTCAAAGGATTTGAGCTCCGCTCTGGGAATGGGTTTTGCCGTCATTTTTGTAATGACCCTGGCGTCATTTGTTACGTGGTTAATTTATGTTTACCTGTTGGAGCCCGCATCCACAAATGTATTTTTTCACATGTTTTCAATGGAACGGCCGCCTGATCTCACGTTTTTAAGAACAATTGCCTTTATCCTTGTAATTGCCGGTTTGGTGCAGTTTGTGGAAATGGTGGTTCAGAAATCGGCGCCCGGCCTGTATAAAGCGTTGGGTATTTATTTACCCTTGATCACAACCAATTGTGCCATTTTGGGTGTGACCGTTTTAAATATTAATGATTCCCTTAACTTGTTGGAAAGCATCACCCAGGGATTTATGAGCGGTGTCGGATTTACCCTGGCTCTTGTACTAATGGCCGGTATTCGTGAAAAATTGGACCGGGCGCAAATCCCGGAATCTTTCAAGGGGACGCCGATAGCTTTTATTACCGCTGCCCTCATGTCAATTGCATTCTTGGGTTTTGCCGGTTTGCGGCTATAATAGAGTTCTATCTGATTAATAATTATGGGCACAACCAAAAATTCGCAAGGAAATTAGTCGTGCCCTTTTCCCCTTCGATCTGTGGTTTTGAACAGATTTTTCTCCAGACGTAAGTAATTATTTTTGACAAAATACCGATAATGAACTAAAAGTGAGATCTAATCCACTATCAAACCTGAAATTGATGAAAAGAATCAAATTAAAATCTCGATATCCCAAAAAACCATCTGTGTTTGGAATATTATTTGTGAGTTTTCTGCTGATAGCAATCCTGCCGTTACTTACCATTCATTTAATCGAAACTCAATCCGTCGGGAAATATGAAAAGAGTTTATCCACGGATATTCCGAAATTTATCAATGGCATAAAAAAGTCTGAAATTGAGAGATCCCTGAAGGAGATGGGTGCGAATATGGAGTTCGCCTTTAGCAATGCCGACCGCGCTTTGCAGTCTGTGTGCGTAATTTATCCCTTCTGGGAAGAAGTGGCGTTGAGTTTATCTCAAGCACCAACAAAAACGAATTCAGGAAAAGTGATTAACTTTTCAACAAAATTGACCAAACTGCTTTATTCTATTCACTCCTTGTCAAAATACGTAAGAGCCTTCGCTGTGTTCAATCAGAACAATGAACAACTGTCCGGTAAATCTGTAAAAGGTCAGATTTTGAAGATACTCCCATTCCAAAAAATATTGGCTTCACTCCCGGATTCTTCCTCAGTTGGGAGGGCAGAAAATGATGTGTATTGGATTGATTTGAGCAATTATTCTATGGACTTGTCCGGATATTTGTTGGCAGCAAAAACATTCAAAATGAATCACGAAAATAGCCATGCGCTTCTTGTTTATGATTTAAGGACTCTGCTTGAAAAAATAACGCCGATTCAGAAAGACACGTCCTCCTCTTTTTTTATTATAAATCCGCGTCAACGCTCGGTAATTATCTTTTCGCGGCCTAAAATCGGCGAATTCAATTGGAGGCAATTCTCATTAAATTCAGCAAAATCCGGAAAGAAAAACATTTTTCAAACAATTCTCAAGTCAAATAAGGATTTATCCGGCTTCAAACACAATCAAACCATTGTGTTTTCTCGGAAACTCGGGTTCAATTCCTGGCAGCTTGGCTTTTTATCCAATTTGAATGGTTATTATTTGCCCATTGAGACGGAATGGAAAGCTTACGATAGTTTGCGAAAAAAATATCTCTTTGAGCTTAAATATTTTCTCTTTTTTGTTGGGATTTTGATTCTTGGAATTAGTGCACTCGTGGCCCGGTATTTTCAAGAGCCACTGCGGAAATTTATCCGTGCCGTTCAGAAGATGAAAGATGGAGATATTCAACAAAAAATTCCAACCGGAGGCATTCGGGAATTTTCTCAGTTGGCAGGGGCATTTAATGAAATGTCTGAAAAACTTCATCAATCTTTGCAGGAATTATCTCAATCGGGGGAATGGTATCATTCCCTGATTGAAAATGCCGGAGAACCGATTCTTGTATTTTCTTCAGATGGGGAAATCCTGATGGCAAACAATGCCTGTGCTGTGCTTTTGGAAATTTCTCCTACTGAACTTAAACAAAAAAATGTGACTGAAATTTTTACAAGTCTTCCTTTTCTGGAATATGCGGTTAAGAAACAAACAAATGAACCTCTGGAATTTTCTTATCGAAAACCGATTGGGAAATTACTGCGCCTCCAAATTATTATCACAAAACTGGATCTTCACGAGAATGAAATTTATCAGGCAATGATTCAAGATCTAACGCAACAAAAAGAGTATGAAGAAAAACTTGTTGAACAGAATCGATTTTTAAGTCTGACAAATGCGATTACGAGTCTTATTCTCTCCAGAGGTACTCTTGAAGATATCTACCAAAATAGCCTTCATTTATTGATGGAAATGAAAAATGCCGTTTTGGGAACGATTTATCTTTTTAATCCCTCTTCCGAGACATTCTCTTTGGTCTATTCCCTTGGGGTGGATGAGAAATTCGCTGAAAAAACAAAGTTTATGGATAAACATAGCCTTACTTATGAAGTTATTAAGCGCAGAAAAATCATTGAAATTAATGATCTTTATTCGGATCCAAGGTTAAGTCCAAATTATAACAGGGAGTATTTTAAAAAAGCCGGCATTCAAACGTTCATTGGAATCCCTCTCCTTTTTGAAGATATCCCGTCCGGTGTGATTTCACTGGGCTTGCAGAGAAAAGCAGCATTAGATGAAAATGAAAAGCGGTTGTTGCAGTCCATCGGAACTCAGATTGGTTTGGTCATTCGGCATTTTAATTCCATGCAGTTGGAAACAAAGCGTGCCACTCAGTTGGCGCTGTTGATCCAGGGGTTAAAAATCTGGACAGAAACAGGCAATTTTGATGAAGTTCTTCAAAAAAGTGTCACTTTTATTCATAATAATTTGGGCTATTGGCATGTGGCTGTTTTTTTCCTGGATAAAGGGAAAAACAGGCTGAAACTGGAAGCTATCTCCGGGGGATTGCAAGATGTTATGAAAGAAGATTACGTTCAGGAATTGGGGACGGGAATTATGAGTGAGGTCATCCGGACCAAACGAACCTATTATACCCTCGACGCGGAAAAGGACCCCCATTATTTTAGGTATCAGGACATTCAAGCCAAATCCGAATTGGCTGTTCCTCTGCAGCTTCATGACGAGATAATCGGCGTGGTTAATATTGAAGAGATGGAATACGAGGCATTTGATTCAGTCGACATTGCCACAATTGAGGCGTTTTCC
>CAZIYL010000155.1:0-6171 GCA_964543425.1 uncultured Deferribacteres bacterium | reverse complement strand
TCCCCAGGGAAGTGAAATAGTCATTTTGGGTATCCTCCATTTTTTGGGAAGAAGTCACCAATGCCTTTAGAATAGCCGGTGACGTTTTGGCCTATTTGGAAATAAAGTCTTTCACAATTCGAATAAACTCCGCAGGCGCTTTGGTGTGAAGCCAGTGGCCGGTGCCGGGAATCGTGCGGATTTCCGCCAGCGGAAAATGGCGCCGAATTTCCGGGAGATCCTCCATTTGAATGTACGACGAGTGTTCGCTCCGAATGAAAAGAGCCGGTTTTTCGAATCGCAGGGATTCTGGCAAAGGAAGGAGCAAATTTTTGTAATTTTTCAGAATGACCGGCAAGTTGATCCGCCACGCAAATCCGCCTTCGGGTTTCCGAATTAGATTTTTCAGCAAGAACTGGCGAACGGCAAAATCGCCGATTTTTTGGGCCATGAGGGCGCCGGCTTCTTTGCGGGAGCGTATTTTGTTAACGGGAAACCCACGCAGGGCATCGAGAATTTCATCGTGTCCGCCGGGGTAGCGTTTTACACCCATGTCTGCGGAAATCAGTTTTTTTACGCGTTCCGGATGTTTTCCTGCTGCCCACATGGTCATTTTCCCGCCCATAGAGTGGCCGAGGAAAACAGCGGCGTCTATTTTTTGAGAGTCTAAAAATTCCAGTACATCCGAAGCCATTGCCTCGTACGTAAAAATTTCGCTGTGTGGCGAGCGCCCGTGATTTCGCAAGTCCAGCGTGAATACCGTGCACAAATCCGCCAGCTTTTGCGCGATGCTGTGCCAGTTTTCCAGGGAACCCAACAGCCCGTGCAGAATGAGAATCGGCGTTTCTCCGGTTCCGTATTTTTTGAAGGCAAGTTTCATGGGTTAGAAAAATTCCAAGTTAAATACCTTTTATCTCAAGAAAAGTCTACGGAAAAAAGGGCAGAAAGTCAAGGCAAAAATTCTATTCCTGTCGGATTATTTTCATTGTTTTTAAGGATTGATTTTTGTACTTTTAGGAAAGCGTAAACCAGCAGCGCGTGTTAATTTTAGAGTATATCTCAAAGTTATGTGATAGTTCCAAACTAAGCCCATGATTGACATTATGGGCTGTTTAAACGAAAAATAGCAACGTTCCTTTTTAGTGATTTTAAATGGTCACGTAACTTTGGGATACGCTCGAATTTTGGATTTGTTAGGAATTTCGATAGTCAGGATTCCCATTTACGTTGACTCAAGATCGTCGGATGCTATCTTTTCAAAGAATACGTACCGGAATTTACAAAATAGGTTGCTATGTCGCAAAGGCGTAAATCGCAATGATTAAATTGTACCAAAAACTAACTTTAAGGAGGTTTGAATGATCATCCGAAAACTGATTGGCACAGGGTTAATTTTTTGTGTTTTTGCTTCACTTTTGCTGGCACAATCGTCAACAACCCCATTAAATCTCGATTCACACCGGGAACTGTTTGTGGACCATTTTCTGATCGATCAGCTAAACGGCACGCGTCTGCAATTGCATCATCCTCACGATGAAGGAGAAGTTCTCAAATTCGACAAGCCCTGGGAAGGGCCTTTTTGCGGCTACATCACAGTCATTAAAGACGGCGGCCTGTATCGTCTCTATTATCGGGGGCTTCCAACCGCAAAAGGCGAAAGCACTAATGTGACGGTTACCTGCTATGCCGAATCACACGACGGGATTCACTGGATCAAACCCAATCTGGGCCTCTATGAAATCAGGGGAACCCGTAACAACAATGTGGTACTGGCCAACGTTGCGCCGGTTACTCACAATTTCAGTCCGTTTCTGGATACACGGTCCGGCGTGAATCCCAGTCAGCGCTACAAAGGCCTGGGCGGATTACAGAAAAGTGGTCTTTTTGCATTTGTTTCTCCGGATGGCATTCACTGGAAAAAATTGCAGAAGAAACCGGTTTTTACAAAAGGCGTGTTTGATTCTCAGAATGTGTCCTTTTGGTCCGAGGCCGAGCAGCAGTACCTTTGCTTTTTCCGAACCTGGACAAAAGGAACCTACAAAGGTTACCGCAGCGTCGGTCGTACCACGTCGAAGGATTTCATCCACTGGACGGAACCGGTGGAAATGAGCTTCGGCGACACTCCGCGTGAGAACATCTACACAAATCAAACGGCTCCCTATTTTAGGGCGCCGCACATTTATGTGTCCGTGGCGGCGCGATTCATGCCGCACCGGCAGGTTCTAACGGCCGCTCAGGCAAAAGCGCTGGGAGTAAATCCCAAATATTTCAAGGATTGCTCGGATGCCGTCTTTATGAGTTCTCGGGGAGGAAACCGCTATTACGGAACGTTTATGGAAGGCTTTATTCGTCCGGGAATCGGTCTACAGAATTGGGTTTCCCGTACCAACTACCCGGCACTAAATGTGGTTCAAACCGGCCCGACGGAAATGTCCGTTTACGTGGGACAAAATTATGCCCAGCCCACGGCCAATTTGCACCGCTACTCCCTGCGCCTGGATGGATTTGTTTCAGTCAATGCCCCGTACGCCGGCGGCGAAATGATCACCAAACCCTTCATATTTTCAGGCAAAAAACTCTATTTGAATTTTGCAACGTCCGCCGCGGGGCAAATTGCCGTGGAAATTCAGGACGCCTCCGGAAGCCCGATTTCCGGATTTTCGCAGTCCGATTGCCATCGGCTGATCGGGAACGAAATTGACCGCGCGGTTTCATGGAAAAGCGGCGAGGATGTGTCCGCCCTGCAGAACCGTCCCATTCGCTTGCGGTTTGTGATGAAAGATGCCGATTTGTACGCCATTCAGTTCCGGTAAGCCGGTTTGGCAATTTAAGATTTAACCTGAATAATTCATACGCCACCAAATCTCGAAGACACAAGGGTTTAAATTATAAATAGTTATATAAATTTATGCCTAAATAAAGAAAATCGTAAAACACGCATGCGCTAAAATTACAAAATAGCCTAATTACAATAATTTTCGTGTATTAGGGCCTTGGTGGTAAAAATTTATGAATAGTGCAGGTTAAATATAATTGCTTCGGCCAAAATGTTTTATTGGCTTTTTCACAAATAATAACATATATTGTAAAATTGATCTAAAAAACAGGAAATAATTTCTAAAAAGAAAGATGAGTTTAGTCTAAAAAGGATATCTCCCACTAATTTCACAAATTATCACGAATTGATTTTATTGGAGTTAATAGAATTTAATCCCATATATTTTGTACGATTAGTGGTTTTTAGAGTGCACTCAAAGATTTATGGAAAACAAAAAGACATTTAAAGACCTCGACCTCTCGGCAAACCTGTTGAACGCAGTTAATAAAAAGGGGTTTGAGGAACCGACGGCAATTCAGGTTATGACGATACCCGTAATGCTAAGAGACGATACCAATATTATCGCCCAGGCTCAGACCGGTACAGGTAAAACGGCTGCGTTCGGATTGCCTCTTATCGAAATGATTCATCCCAAATCAAAAATAGTTCAGGCACTCATTTTGGTTCCTACGCGAGAATTGGCTATTCAGGTATCGGAAGAAATTAATTCACTCAAAGGAAAGAAGAATATCGTAATTGTTCCTATTTACGGTGGTCAATCCATTGATGAGCAATTACGCAGATTAAAAAAAGGGGTGCATATTGTGGTGGGCACGCCGGGCAGAGTAATTGATCATCTAAACAGAAGGACGCTAAAGCTTGAAAATATTGAACACCTGATACTGGATGAGGCAGATGAAATGCTTAATATGGGTTTCATCGATGACATGGAAGAAATAATGAAGTATACCAATCCTGACAAAAGAATGCTGCTGTTTTCCGCAACAATGCCGGGAAGGATAAAGGAACTTGCACACAATTACATGGGCAATTATGAGTTTATTAGGGTTGAAAAAGAGCCTCTGACAACGAATCTGACCGAACAAATATACTTTGAAGTAAAAGCTGCTGACAAATTTGAAGCGCTGTGCAGGATCATTGACATTAAAGAGAATTTTTACGGGCTTATTTTTTGTAGAACAAAAAGTGATGTGGATTCCGTTGTAGGCCATTTAATTGACAGAGGATATGACGCCGAATCTATTCATGGCGACATATCACAGGCGCAAAGAGAAAGAACGCTGGAAAAATTCAGGAAACAGAGAACCAATATTCTTGTTGCAACAGATGTTGCCGCACGTGGAATTGATGTCAGTAACCTTACCCACGTGATCAACTATTCTTTGCCTCATGATCCTGAATCGTATGTTCATCGAATTGGTCGTACCGGAAGGGCCGGACATAAGGGAACGGCCATTACATTTATTACTCCCAGCGAATATAAGCGGCTCATGTTTATTCAGCGGATTGCAAAGACCGATATTAAAAAATCAAAGGTGCCAAGGGTAAAAGATATTATCAAAGCCAAAAAGAAAAAAATCTACAATGATCTGACTGCGATTCTCGAGGATGAAATTGATACTGAATATTATGATTGGGCAAAGCGATTGCTTGAAGACAATAATCCGACGCAAATATTGGCTGCCTTGCTTAATTACAGTTTTGAAGAGGAACTGAATCCCAATGCCTATGGTGAAATAAGAGAAGTCGGTATGAAGGAAAAGCAGCTTGATCAACAGGGCAAAGCGCGGCTTTTTGTGGCACTTGGCAAGAAAGACAGGATTAATGCCAGAAAACTCGTGGATCTTATTGTGAAAAGGGTCCCGGTGAAGCCAAGAAATATCAGTGACATACAAGTAATGGACAAATTTTCTTTTATTACGGTTCCTTTTGACAAAGCAGAGAAAATTGTTACCAGTTTTAAAGAAAAGGGTCAAAAGCCGCTGATTAGTCATGTCAAGAAAACCAGGAAGAAATAGCAAGATAAACAGTTAAACCAGCGATGTGGCAATTTTATTATCTTTTATGATCGTCTCTCACGATTCTTTCATCAGTTTTATCAAAAGATCGTAACTATTCAAATTGATTTCTTTTTGCCGCGAACTTTGACAAATAAATTCTTGAGTTCACTTTAAAAAGCCCTGAAAGGCTTGTAACAGTGATTGTTTGCTATTTTTTCCCGGAATGAGTGTCCGCCAGCCCGCCATTGGCGTCAACTTAAAATTTTATTAACATATCGTTCATAGGGGACTGATTTTATTACTATTAACCATAAATTAACCAATCAGATTATTAAAACGCCGTTAGGTGAGAAATGTTTGTAGAAAAAATGCTCGGTTATTTTTGAGTGCTGTTAGGTACGAAATGCTATATTCATCTCTATTATTTGCTGAAAAGAAATAATTGCTTGGAATAATTTGAAATATGAAACAACGATTGGTAAATACAATCCTTACAGAATACTGAATAGCAATTATGTTGACGCCAATGGCGAGCCGGCGGACGGGTCTGGGCTAACTTATTGTTTTATTATTGAATAGTCCCGTCCTTTAGGGCGGGGTGTAAAATGGACAACCAATATTATTGGGGGTTTTAGCCCCTTTTTAGAGTGAACTCATTGAAAATTCATTGAATAAGCGGAGAAAGCTTTTATCCGGTTGTCATATTGCACCTCTTTGGTGACATATCCAGGAAATTGAACTTTATGTTGTTTCCCACAAAGGTTTCGACAAGGACAAGCCGCTGGGGGGAAAGCCCGGTACCAATCGGTTGGCAATATTCGAGTAGACAGCCGCCAGTGCTTTTGATGCAAAGTAATTCACATCAACTTTGATTATCGTTATAATGTATTCGTTCCGGTAAAGTAATAAAATTTTCTCTCTCCAGACGCAAAAATAAATCTAGGCATGCCATTGCTTTAAGCCGACCATTGTTTTATCTCCAGTCCCATTGTTGGCACAAAATCTCCGAGATGGCAATACGACTCAGGTTCCAATTCTCATCAATAGTTTGGCGTATTTCTTCAAGTGCTAGTGATGTGATAGGGTATCCACGAACCGTATTAGAAATAAAACTGTTCACTGGTATTTACCTTGTGATTTATGAAACTTGCAAAGTAAATATATAAAATTTATTCGCCTGAAGTCAGTACTTTTTTAACTTTTTTTAATGAACTAAAAGGAAGCCGACTCATTATTTCACGGAATTCAGTTTTCGCTTGATTCTTTCAGAAACAATTTCTATTTTTAACAATATTAAATTTGAAACAGATTCGAAAATTTGGGCGATCAGTTCCCGAACAATTATTATTGCCC
>CAZIYL010000154.1:0-6195 GCA_964543425.1 uncultured Deferribacteres bacterium | reverse complement strand
CTCTACCGTTGCGAGTTTTGCAAAAATGATTGAAAAATATTTAGTGAAAATACGTTAACCGGTTGCACCCACGTTAACCGGAAATGGTTAAACTCAGCGACGAGGGAAGTCCCCTCTATCAAGAGGGGATTTAGGGGTGTGTTCTTTATGAATTTAGCACATAATTAGACAACACACCCCGATCCGTCCGCCAGCTGGCGGGCGGATCACCCCTCTTTTTAGAGGGGAATTTTACTTGGGTGCGAAAAAATAGATTGTCAGAATATCCAAAAAAATTAATTTTTTTAAATTTATTGTAGTTCATTATAAAACAAACTGTTAAATAAAACTCGCAACGGTAGAGCTTTGAAAAATCAATTCGTGCAACTTATTGTAAATTAGTGGGTAATATTCTATTAGAGTGAACTCAAGAATAGATTTCAATTTTACGTGATGAATAAAATATCTTGTAAATCCGGTCAAAAATTTTTTGGTCGACAAACATTTCCCTCGGCAAATTCAGAAAGATCGCCAATGCTTCAAAATAATTTCATTTTGGATCCTGGAAAAAATAGAGACCGCGTACAGATATTCCGGGAATACTTTCGGCTTTCCCGGCCGGAAACAACGCCCGTTTTTCTCGAAGAAATTCTGAGCGCTTTTTCCGTCTTCCCCTACGAAAATATCAGCAAAATCATTAAACTGAACCGGCATTTTAATGAGAAAGAAAAACGAATCCGTCTTCCGGAAGAGGTAATTTCCGATCACATTTCAAAAAATTTAGGGGGAACCTGTTTTGCGCTGACTTATTTTTTGCAGAGTATTTTGGTTCAAACCGGATTTGAAACCTACCCGGTGATGGCCGACATGCGAGCCGGGGAAAATATCCATACGGCAGCCATTATTCTTTGGAAGGGACAAAAATATTTAATTGATCCCGGCTATTTGCTGAACCGCCCGATGGAAATTACTCCCGAGCAGCCGCGCTTGTACAAAACCAAATTTGCCGGCGTGGAGCTGTGCTTTGATCCTGCCACAAACTATTATCACCTGCACACATTCGATCGGAATGAGGTGCGCTGGCGGTATCGATTCAGGGATCGGCCTGTGCCATGGAATGAATTTTTTCATCACTGGCAGCAGTCGTTTTTCAAGCCGGGAATGCACGGCATCAGCCTGACCCGCCTCACTCCCGACGGATTGATTTTTGTTCACAACCATTTTATGCGGGAAACGTCCTTCTCGGGAAAGCGTAACATCAAGATCAAAAAAAATTATCACGAAGCCATCTCAACCGTTTTCGGAATTGACAAGCAAATGATTGAACAGGCACAGGCGGCGTTAAGAGAAAACCTTCAGCTCGAACGGGAATTTGGGATTTTTAAGCCGCGAAAGGAGACCGCGTGAAACCCGCGGAACCGGAACCGGTAAAATTTTTCTGTGGGATTTTGTACGTTCAGGAGGATTTCCTTGAAGCAGCCAAAAACCGGCTGATCAAAAATTATGGCCCCATCGATTTTCAAAGCGAAGCCTTCCCATTTGACGTCACTCATTACTACGTTCCCGAAATGGGCTCGCCCATTTTTCGTGTGTTTGTTTCATTTGAGAATTGGATTCATCCCAAAGACCTTGCCCGAATAAAAATCGAAACAAATGCCATTGAAGAAAACCTTGCCGCTTCGGGCAAGCGGCCGATCAATTTGGATCCGGGGTACATGGACGTGGGAAAGGTTGTTCTGGCCTCCGCCAAATACAACATCCAGAAAATCTATTTAGATTTCGGCATTTACGCCGACCTGACCCTCTATTACGAAAAGGGACATTTTTATTCCTACCCGTGGAGTTTTCCGGACTTCAAAACCAATCGCTACGAGCGGCCCTTTTTACTGATTCGCGAGCGGTTCAAAGTGCAGCATAAAAAATGGATTCGGAATCGGGAAAAGCATTCAACCAAAAACAAAAAATTGTCGGAATAAACCGGAAAAAGGCAGCAATTTCATGAATCGTGAGCAGAAAAATTCCACATGCGTGCTTAAAAATGGAAAAATTTTTACTTTCGGAGGACTGGAAACGGCAGACATTTGGATTGAGGACGGAAAGATTGCACAAATCACACCTGTGCAAAATCGGGCGGTTCAATGGGGTGCGGAGAATATTGGCGGGCAGTTTATTCTCCCCGGATTTGTGGATGTGCACACCAACGGAGCCGCCGGGTTCGACACTACCTGGGGCTTGTACCATCCCAGAACGGATGCCTTCGATTCCTCCGAATCGGCCTATTTTGAAGGACTCGAACGCGCCGCGCGTTTTTATCTGTCCGTAGGAGCCACGACGGTCATTTTAACCACCATTTCTGCTCCTTTAAAACAAATTCGGCGGGTGTTGAAATTGTTTGCCCGATTCAAATCCACGCATCCGCTGGGCTCTGTTTTTGGTGGAATTTTCATTGAGGGAACCTTCATCGCCTCACCGGCATTTGCGGGCGCTCACAATTCCGAATTTTTTCAAACACCCACCCGGGATCTCATTCAAAGCCTTCAGGAAGATGCCGAAGGAAATCTTCGCATTGTGAACATTCCTCCCGAGCACGGCCCGAAGGCGTGGAATTTGATTCCTTTTTTGCGCGATCTGGGCATTATCACTGTTGGCGGACATTCAGGCGCTACATTTCAGGAATTTGAAACTGCCACTAAAAACGGACTTCGGGCAGCCGTTCATCTGATGAATGGCCCGATCAAGAGTTCGTACAAGCCGTTTCACGGTGGGGGTGCGTTTGAAGCCGCCCTTTCTCTGGATGAAATTTTTGTAGAGCTTATCCCTGATTTTTTTCACGTAAACAAGAGCTATTTGCTGGATGCCGTCCGCCGAAAGGGTACCGGCCGCGTGCTAGCCGTTACCGACAGCATGTTCGTAACAGGGTTACCGGACGTGCAACTTTTTCACATATCGGGGATACACGGGGCAGTGAACGAAAGCCGAAATTATTTGCAGGTTTCCGGTCACCCGGACACGCTTTTCGGCAGCGTTTTAACCATGAAAAAGGCGTTTGAAAATCTGCTTTCCTTGCAGACGGTCTCACGCGCAGGGGTTTGGAACCGGGTGCACCAAGGCTATCCTTTTGAAACAGCCGCTTACCGGACGCTTCAAATGTGTGCCTTTACACCCTTGAATTATTTGAATCTTTCATCCCGAACAAACTTGTTTGAATTGACGCCGGGGATGAATGCCAATCTATTGCTTTGCAATATTTCGGGAGATTCTGGAGACTACCGGCTTTCAATTAACAAGGTTTTTTTATCCGGTGAGGCTGTTGGTTAAGTAAAAATCACGATTCCTTGAAAGCAACCAGGCCACAAAGACATCAAATCACAAAGGCTTGGTAACGATTAATTTTATTTGATTTTTGGAGACTTGGTGTTTTTGTGGCTATCATTTGGAAGCCATTTATTCAAAAAAAAGGGAGGACGCATGGAAACACGACAACTGGGGGCAGACGGCCCCTTTTTAACGGAAATCGGCCTGGGAACCTGGGCAATCGGCGGCCCCTGGGATTGGGGCTGGGGAAAACAGAACGATGAGGATTCCATTGCCGCCATTCAGAAGGCACTGGAGCTCGGGATTAACTGGATCGACACCGCGCCTGCGTACGGATTGGGTCATGCCGAGGAGATCGTAGCAAAAGCAATTGAAGGCAAAAGGAATGACGTATTTATTGCCACAAAATGCGGCCTGGTTTGGGATGAGAATGGAAATGTCACAAACAACATCCGGCCGGAAAGCATTCGGAAAGAAGCGGAAGCCAGTCTTCGCCGCCTTAAAACCGATAGAATTGATCTTTACCAGATACACTGGCCGGACCCCAATGCCTCCATCGCAAAGGCATGGGAAACAATGGCGAAACTACAAAAAGAAGGAAAAGTCCGCTACATTGGGGTCAGCAATTTTAACGTCCCCCAATTGAAGCAGTGCTTGAAGGTTGCGCCTGTGCAGTCCCTTCAACCTCCGTATCACTTGCTGCGGCGGGAAATTGAGGCGGGAATACTCCCATTTTGCGAAAGAAACGGAATCGGCGTCGTGGCTTACAGTCCCATGGCATCCGGACTGCTGACGGGTAAATTTGATCCCAACCGCCTGGCACCGGATGACTGGCGACACAAGGTGTCGGATTTCAGGGAGCCAAAGCTTTCCAAAATACTGGCCTTTGTGGAAAAATTGCGACCCATTGCCAAACGGCATGGAAAAACCGTTGGCAACCTGGCCGTCGCCTGGACGCTCAGAAATCCGGCGGTGACTTCAGCCATTGTGGGTGCGCGAAATATTCAGCAGGTAGAGGAAAACATCGGGGCTGCCGGCTGGCGTTTAACAGGGGAAGAGGTGCAGGAGATTGAATCGCTGTTGGAAGAAGCCGCATAACCGCGGGCGTTACACCTGCCACATTTTGCAAGATGCCCCCATAAAGGTGCGCCCATAATAATATTCGTGACCCCGAGTCTTTGCAGCAGGCATTCATGAATAATTTAGGTTAGAAAATCTGCCAGCTCCTTCAGGTTTGAAAATTCGCTGTTAGGCGGATGTATTCCAGGGGGCAATTTCCTGCCATTCCGATTAATCCATGCCACGTCCATTCCTGCGCGGTGGGCGCCTACAAGATCAGCGCCGGGGGAGTCGCCAACCATGAGAAGCGTGTTCAAAGGTAGGTTCATTTTCTTGCTCATCATTTCAAATACCCGGCGGTCCGGCTTATAGCAGCCCGCTTCCTCGGAGGTTAGAATGGCATCAAATTCAAATCCCCGGCCCAGTAATTTTCGAATCAGCGGATCGTCCTTATCTGCATTTGAAAGAATGCCGATTTTGAATCTTTTTCCCAACCGTGGCAATACCTCCGGTACCTCGGGATAAATATTGCTCGTTCCCATGTACTCCCACACTCTTTCGAGATCCTTTTCAACATTTCGCTCAACGGAATACAAATCGTAAAAATGCTGAAGCCTGCGGCGGTGCAGATCCCAAACCCGAACAAACGGATGAATTGCGGGCCAGTCAAACAGGGTCTTACGATAGGACTCATATTCCCGGTTGTATTCTGCCCGATCCACCCGAACACCGCTTTCTTTTAGAAACTGCAAAATAACATCGCGGGGAAAACCGGCATCATCCACCAACGTGTAAAGCACGTCAAAGACAAGTCCTTCGTAAGATTGAGAAGACAGAGTCCGCGAATTTTGAGCAACCATGAAAATCTCCCAATAAATTATTTCCGTTCAAAATTACAACACTCCTTGACCATTTTCAAGTAAAAAATAGGTTTGGGAAATTCTTTCCAAATTTTCGCTTGACAATAAAAATCAAAATCGGTATATTTTTTTTGTTTAATCATTTCTCTTTCAACATTTTGCCCATTCCTGAAACAGAAATTGAAATCTCGGATGAAGGGGAATTCTTTCCCGCAGTCCCAGTGTTTTTACGGGGTACTATCGCGATCCGGAAGCCACCGCCGAAGCCTTACGGGATGGCTGGCTGCATTCCGGAGACGCCGGTGAAATAGACGAAGACGGACAGCCGATTATGTTCGACCGCGTGAAAGACATCATGAAATTGTCAGACCGCACCCGATTCTCGCCACAGTACATTGAAAACAAACTGAAATTCAGTCCCTACGTTAAGGAAGCCGTTGCTTTCGGAAAAGAGCGTGACTACGTGATGGCCTTCATTAATATTGACACGGCCAATGTCGGCAAATGGGCCGAAATGCATCGAATTCCGTACATCACCTACGGTGATCTTTCCCAGAAACCGGAGGCGTACGATCTCATTCGGAAAGACGTGGAACGGGTAAACAGCGAACTCCCCGAAAAGGCTCACATTCGGAAATTTGTTATTCTCCATAAGGAGTTAGGCGACGACGATGCCGAACTAACCCGCACTAAAAAAGTGCGGCGGGAATTTGTTGCCGAGCGGTACAAAGATCTGGTAGAAGCCCTTTACCGCGATCAGCAGACCTGCGAGGTTGAAGCACAGGTCAAGTACCGGGACGGACGTGAGGCGCACATTCGAACCAATCTGAGATTGGAGCTTATGAAAAGCGAAGCGAAAGAGGTTTTTTCATGATATTCTTCCTTCAATTAATGGTAACCGGCTTTGTGGTGGGCAGCGTTTACGCACTGGTGGCGCTGGGATTTGTTCTCATTTACAAATCCAGTCGAGTCATTAATTTTG